>JAJZHM010000036.1 GCA_021804485.1 Pseudomonadota bacterium
CTACGTCGAGTCCACCGCCACCCTCTCCAAACTCTGGACCGTCGGTGTGCGCTACCTGCAAGGCTACTTCCTGCATCGCCCTGGAGAACAACTCGGAACCCCGTAAACGAAGTTGATGTTCAGGACTGATGTACAGGACTTGTTTTTTAGGAGCAATCAGGTAAAATGCCGCCTCTATCATAGACGGGTCGTTAGCTCAGCCGGTAGAGCAGTTGGCTTTTAACCAATTGGTCGGGCGTTCGAATCGCCCACGACCCACCATCTATGCAGGTTTGCCAGAACCAGAAATTGGCTCTGTCTAGTTTTCTTGGTTTTGTTTAATATTTTCCACCAAGGCGGCTCAGAGGGTGCTTTACTCACGCCGTGTGGATCTCATGGCAAAGCATCTATCACTCGATAAAGACCGAGTTCCATATAGGGACATTTGACATCCTCCCCTCCCTCAGTATGCGTGCCAGTCAACCCGCTTCAGTTAACAAGTCCTGTCACGTCATATCCACCTGCTCTGCGAGCAAGAAGAGCGAGCAAACCGTGCGGTTTGGTCGACCGGTAGCTAGCACCAGCACAACCCATGATGTCCCACACGGCCCGACCATAAGGTGTGCCATGCTTCGGATCTAAAAACCCGCACGAACGCGGACGTCCGCCAGCATATTCCATGCGACCAAGCCTGACCACCTGCACTGTGGCGGCATGTCAGGAATGTAGTTACAAAAATATCTTTACTATGCAAATTATAGTAACTACAATAATTACATGTAGATTGAATTCGACCTAAAAAAGCGCGACAAGACCCTGACTGAGCGAGGTTTGGATTTCGCCCGTGCCAACGAGGTATTTGCTGGCAGGCACTTCACCGCCGAGGACAACCGCGAGGATTACAGCGAGTCACGCCACATCACGGTCGGCAAACTGGATGGCCGGATGGTGGTCATGGTCTGGACTCCTCGCGGCGAGGTTCGCCGCATTATCAGCATGAGGAAAGCTAATGAACGTGAGCAAATACGCTATGCCCACCGAGTGGACTGACCCGGATGACGCACCTCCATTGACCGACGAGTTCTTCGAGCATGCGAATGAGTACGTCGGCGACAAGTTGGTCCGCCGTGGGCGCCCGAGGGCTGGTAGCCCTAAGCTGTCCCTGACGGTCCGGTACGACGCCGACGTGGTGCAAGCATTCAAGGCGACCGGTAAGGGTTGGCAGACACGCATGAATGCGGCCCTGAAAGACTGGCTGAAGTCGCATTCACTCATGTAATTTGCCCTAGAATCGATTTTTGATCCTTCGAGCATGTCGTCGTCGAGTTTAGACCAGGCTGGATGCTGATGCAGCACCGGCTTTAGGTCATGCGTTACCTTGGCGACGCTTGAGAACTCGCCGTAGTGCGCAGCCCGTTTTTGCAGTGTTCCATGGATGCTCGTAGCAATTGGCAGCATTTCGGAGACGATTAACTGATGCTTGATATGTGCTCAGGCCTATCTATATTTTCTCCTTATGAGCGAGCAATATCGGATATACGAATTCGCCCAACGTATTGGTCGAGCAACAAGTACGATTCGTCGCTGGGAACGGGAGGGCAACCTGAACACCAAGTGCCTTCCATCCGGCCCCTGAAGAGTGGGATCTGCGTAATCGGCAAGATTACACGCACGTACTGGTCGTTTAATAGACACCAGCCACCTGAACCGGTAATCCGGTACGTCATGTGGGTGTTATTCGCCTAAGGATGGCGATGGCATCAAGCACTTTCTGTGCGGTCTGTTGAGGATACTGCAGAGGAAACATGTGCCCGCCTTCCAGATCATCGAGAATCAGCCCATGATGATGGGCCAGACGCAGGGCAGCCTTGGGTGTAGTCACTTCGCTCTGCCGACCACGAATAAGAAGGCCCGGCACACGCAGGGGACGAATATAGCGCCAGTACTGGTGCGGTGTTTGCCGGAAAATTGCAACCTCAACATCTGCATTAAATGCCAGCGACCAGTGACCATCGGGTTGCTGGATCAAGCCACTGTGCAGGTAGTCCTGCAGACAGTCTGGATGCAGTTGCTGGTAAAAAGGACGATTCAAAAAATAGGAAAGTACTTCATCCCAGTCTTTCCATTGCCGTTTGCGGGTTTTGGATCGTCCCGCCGGAGTCATCTGGTCGCTTTGACCCAGCCATCGCGCCACCATGAAGCCAATAGACTGAGGACCATTGATCAAGGGTGGATCCAGCATAACCACCCCTCGAAAAAGATCAGGGCGTTCGTAGGCTGCCATAAACTGTACGACTGCTCCAAAGGAATGTCCTACACCCCAGACTGGCCCCCGAGCATGCTGGCTCATCCAGGAAATCAGTTCATTAACCTGCTCCCGCCAATGAGCCCGTACTGGAAAAGCCGGATCATGTCCCAAACAGGAAGGCGCAATCACCTCATAAGCATGCGACCAGATCTGAAAAAGCTGCTGATAACTTCCCGCCGGGAAGCCATTGGCGTGCACAAAACAGATCACACTCACAACAAGGGCTCGATGGTAAAGCCCATGGCTGACGCCCGTTTCTCACAATCGGCTGGAACGATGGCAATCCGACGCGCCTGCTTCGGAATCAGGTAGGTTTGGGCGACGCGCTGAATATCAACTACTTCAGTAGCCAGAAGCTGTTGCCGAACCTTGGCACGGAAGGTACGATCACGGCCAGTCAACTGTCCAGTCAGAACCTGCATGACTTCTCCAGCCGGTGAAGCTGGCTTGTCCATAGCCGCAATCAGGTTAAGCAGGGCTTCATCCAGCTGATCCTGGGTCGGAGGTTGCCGGCAAACATCCTCAACGGCCGCCAGAAAATCATCATAAGTGCCTTCCAAACGGGGATCCCGATAGGAAAAAAGATGGAAACAGGATTCCTCAGCGGCATAGGTCGCACCCCCGCCATAAGCTCCGCCGCGTTCACGCAACGCCGAATGCAGCGTGCGATTACGCATAATCGGACCAAGCAGCCGCAGTGCCGCCGCATCCGGATGCAGCATACCCACAACCGGAAAACTCATCGCGCAAAACTGCACCTGTGTCTGTGTTACCCATGCCTCATCGCAGCCTGAGTGCCTCAACGCAGGCAACGTTGCTGAATGTGCTCCGAACGCGATGCCCGAAAAACCGTCCAGACACGTACGCAAAGCAGGCTCCATGCCCCCTTCACCAACCCAAAGCAGGGTGCGTGGTTGCGCTTTCACTTGCTCATGGATCGCCTGAAGGAACTTCATAACCTCACCCAGTCGCTCTGGATCGGTCAGCAAAGCCTGATCCTGTTCGCGTAAAAACCGCAGTCCTGCAAGACCACGCTGGGCGGCCCTCCATGCCCCAAGGCTACTCATGCTGGCAGCTGCACGACCCATGGCCAACTGATGGCCTTCCTGGGTCACCCCATGATCCCAGCGCAGACGCATCTGCTGCATAAGCTCGTGCACTCGTTCCGGCTCATCAAGCCGAAGGGCATCCATCTGTTCCAGCATCATGCGCAGCATGGCTTCATTGTTGCGGTTCAGCGCCTTGCCTGACAGCATCAGCATGGACTCTGCCGATTCAGCTCCCAGCACCGGAAAACTAAGTTCACCCAGGCTGACTCCGCCGGTCAGGGCTGAGAAACGGCGCTGACGTCTCTTATAATCATCAGCACCCGCACCGAGCTCGCCAAAGACGCTGCGGTACAATGGCAACCAGGGAATCAAAGACTGCGCAATCTCTGGCATTGGCATAATCCATTTACCATATACCAGACCATTGGTCCCGGCATAACCACCCTGGACACGAACACCCGAACCCGATGTCCAAGTCCAGTGGGCGGGTTCCTCAGGCACATCGGCAGGAACATCGGCACGGGTAACCCGCGGCAAACACTCAGCCGGATCCTGCTCAGCCTGGCGCGCCTCAAGCTGATGCATTGCTTCAAGAATCTTTTGGCGGTCCTCTGTTGTCATTCGCTCTGCCCGACGGGCAAGTTCTGTCGCTTCTTCAGTACGTGCCCGCTCACTCATTGAGGCGTCCGGCTTCAGAACAAGGCGGACCCGATGGGTATTGTCCAGCAACCAGGTTCTTATCAGATCTGGGATATAGTTCGGCTGACGAATTTTAACTCGCATCCGCTCCAGTGCCACCGACCAGTCCAGCAAGGGCAAAGGATCCGCATCCTGCAAAACTGGCCCAATAAGCGACATCAGCAGCGACAGACCGTAAGGATAACGGTCTCCACCGATTTCACGTTCATGCAACTCAATCTGATGCAGGACGGACTCCACATCCTCCGGATCAACACCCTTATCGGCCAGATCTTCCAGAACATTCAGAATAAGCCCTTCAACAGCATCGGCTTGCTGTGGCTCACTGCCTTCGACCCCAGCCATCATGACCAACTGACGGGAACCATCAGCAATCCCGCACAAGGGTGAAGCTGAAGTGGCCAGTTCGGTCTGCTCCAAGACCATGCGCAACGGTGATGCAGCATGATTGAACAGGATACCACTCAGTACGGCCATATCGAGTGCATGATCAAGGTTGCTCGCCTGATCCAAAAGCCATGCCATGACAATATGTGTTTTAGCAGCAGGCTCAGACTCATCAAGTGGATAAGACTCTTCCACCCGCAGCGGTGCCATAGAGCGTTTTTCATCACGGCCGCGCACCGGATCCTGGGACTGCTCAAAACGCTGTAGGGCCAGCGTCTGAATCTGCTCCTGCAACTGCGCGACATCCAGACGGCCAAAGCTGAGCAGAACAGCATTGCTCGGATGATAATGCTGACGATGAAATGCAACGAGATCAGCGTGGGTCAGATCCTGAATAAAAACCGGATCGCCACCACTGTTGTAATGATAGGTTGTTGAAGGAAAGATGTATTTGTTCATACACTCATACAGCTGGCTTACGGCCGAACTCATGGCACCTTTCATTTCATTGAAAACCACCCCCTTGAACACCAGACTGCTGTCCTCAGGATGGTCCGGATCGGCCAGTTCAATACGTATGCCTTCTTGGGCAAAATCAAGCGGGTGCAGTCTCGGAAAAAAAACCGCATCCAGATACACGGAAAGCAGATTGGAGAAATCCTTGTCATTCTGGGTGGCAAAAGGATACGCCGTCCAGTCTCCGGCCGTCATGGCATTCATGAATGTGTTCAGGGAACGGCGAATCATCATGAAAAAAGGATCGCGCACCGGATAGCGTTCACTACCACAGAGCACCGTGTGCTCAAGCACATGCGCCACTCCGGTGGAGTTCATCGGCATGGTACGAAACGCCACCATAAATACTTTCTCATCACTGTTGCTTGCCAGATGAATGTGGCGAACGCCGGTCACTGTATGCTCGAACTCCTGGAACTCCAGATTGAGATTCGGAAGTTGCTGACGACGCAGCCAACGAAAAGCAGAGTGATGCTCAGCCATGAAAACCTCGAAGAAGAAAACAGGAAGACAGAATTATGGTACAAAGAAGGATTTTCGACCAGTTCCGGAAGGATATCCGGAACATATGGAGTTATCCCCCGCTTCGGCTGTCGATGCGGGAGATAAGTAAGGTCAGCGCATGGTTACCTTAACCTGGGTATTGTGCATATCGATGCCAACAATCGCCAGATCACCCATGCTGGGGCTGCCTGGAGTTTGTCCCTGCACCTGAATATTATTGAAGACGATGGAGTCAATATGGGTAGGAACCGCAACATTCACACTCAGACCGCCATTCGGATCCTGCTGGAAGGCCGTCGGTGGCGGCGTAGTTGAGCCATTAGCAAAAGTCATGCCATTGATCTGAACATCAGCCTGCAAAGGCAAAACCGCCTTCACGGCATTGATCGCCATATGCACGGCATCGGTATTCTGTGAATTAGGGGTCAACGCCTGAACAAACTGGTTTAACTGGGAATTAGCTGAAGCAGAAGACGCTGACGGCTGCTGGCCCTGCGTCTGTGCTTGCTGCTTGATCACCATTGTCGTGCTGATCGCCAAACCCGACTGACCTGATACCTGCTCCATCCCCGAATCATCAAGAGCTTTCAAGGTTGTGCGCTGGGTCAGAACTGAAGCTGCTACCGCTGGCTCATCCACTGTCGCTGCTGCTGCCGACATGATCGGCGCCAAGGGGGCGGAAACAGCTGCCACCACGGCAATGGCATAACGATAACTTTTCTGCCGGGTCAAGGCACGCTGCAACTGACGCTCGGACAACCAGCCCAGCCCGATGAGAATTTCCCCCAACCGGTCACCTGATTCACGCTGGGTCAAGAGGGCCTTCTGCAACTGCTCTTGGCTGATCAGACCCTTACGGACAAGCAATTCCCCAAGACGGGATTTTTCAAGGGCTATATCTTTCTGAAACATTGAATCCCCCTTTGGTCCAGAATCTGACAACACTAAACACTTGTATTTATCTTTATACAGCATGCACCATTTTTTTGCAAAAGCGAAGCCCCCTCTGACGAAAGGCATGCATCAGATGGCTTTAAATTCCCAGCCGGTTTCATGATCTGAAGAGGTGCAAAAAGAAGCGGCACAGGCTAGTCCCGGGACTGCAGCCAATTGCCCCTGAACCATGAGCAGGGGCCAGGCATCCCTCCAGAGTGGTGCAATACCCCAAGACTGCCACAAAGTACGCAGAGCATGGTTTGGACCTGTCTGCTGCAGACGCAGCGATTCCCCGCCCTGGCGCGCAGTGACCTGATAGTCATCAGGGCGCAGCAGTCCCTGCCCGCACCGCTCTACAGCCCTAAGCCGTCGACCATCTGGCAAAGAAAGCACTTCAGCTGGGTTCCATCGCCGCGGAACCAGTACTTCCGGCTCAGGATGAAGCAGGCCCCGCCACTGCATCACACCGGTACGTCCCCATTGCCAGCGCTGCATCGACGTTGCATGACCCAGGCTTTCGCGCAGAATGCGTTGCAGCATGCTTCGGCCCGGTAGCGGCAAACCCTGGTCCTGTAACCAAAGGCGCAAAAGACGGGCCTGCTGGCCAACTGGCAATGCTGCCATGTCTTGCCGGTTCAGACCACGATTATGGACAAGCTGAGCAAGCAGAATTCGATCTGCCGTACGACATTCTTGGCGAAGCCCGGCCATCTCATCGGCGAACCCCACCAGATGGGTTACCGACTGTGGCCAGCGTTCCTGCAACAGAGGCATCACCCGATGCCGAATGAAATTACGAGCCAACTGCAAATCCTGATTGCTCGGATCTTCAATCCAGTTGAGTTGCCTAGCCTGAACAAACTGTACAAGCTCCCTTCGGGGCCTGTATAGCAACGGCCTCCAGACAGGAATGAAACAGCCATCAACCTGCCAGTGTGCGACATCGGTCATGGCCGCCACACCCTCAAGTCCCGTGCCACGCATCAGCCGGAACAGTACCGTTTCCGCCTGATCATCAGCATGGTGTGCCAGCAACAATACATCGCCTTCCTGCAGTGCTGCGGCCAATGCCTGCTGCCGCGCTGCACGTGCCTGGGCTTCCAGACTGGCCCCGGAGGCAACCTGCACACGCTGCACCTGCAGTTCAATACCCCATCGTTCCGCCTGTTGATAACAGTGGTCTGCCCACTGATCGGCTGAAGGCTGTAGGCCATGATGGACATGCACCGCCTTAAGTTCAGGCCAGCCGGGCTGACGCAGTTCCATCAGTGCCGCCAGCAGTGCTGTGGAGTCCAGACCGCCACTCCAGGCAACGACCATCCTGCCACGCAGATCAGGAAGTCGCAGCCTCAGGAATGCCTGCAGTTCAACGAGGAGGCATGCGCAGTCCGGCATCAATACGAATGACCTCGCCATTCAGAAAACGGTTTTCTAGAATATGAGCCACCAGTGCAGCGTACTCCTCAGGCATACCCAATCGTTTGGGAAATTGGGTTGCAGCAATCAGCGGAGCACGGACTTCTTCACCAGCTGATTGCATCATGGGGGTCTCGATAATTCCAGGGGCGATGGTCATCACCCGGATGCCAAGACCCGCCAGATCACGGGCCATCGGCAACGTCATTCCCACAACCCCACCCTTTGAAGCGCTGTAGGCAACCTGGCCAATCTGACCATCAAAGGCGGCAATGGAGGCGGTATGGATGATGACACCACGTTCACCATCTGGACCAGCCTCATGCTTACTGATGCGTTCAGCTGCCAGTCTGGCCATATTAAAACTACCAACCAGATTGACCTGAATAGCTCGGTTGAAGGCTTCAAGGGGCATCGGCCCCTGACGTCCCAGCGTACGGGCTGCACCGCCAATACCGGCACAGTTCACCAGAGCATCAAGACGCCCCCAATGGGCGACGACCTCGTCCAGTGTCCGTGCCGCCGCCTCAGCATCGGTTACATCCAGTGACTGACCGAGGGCAACCGGCAAGGACCGCGCTTTGTGCACCACATCCTCCTGCCGATCCAGCAGGGCAACGCGCATCCCACGTTGTGAAAGGTACTGAGCAGTTGCCCAACCAAGCCCCGATGCCGCACCGGTAATGACTACAACTGACTGATCAAGCTGCATATGTCCTACTCCTTCCAAACCTTAGACCGTTGCAGAACCTTTGGATTTCAGCATCGAACGACGACGCCAGCGTCCGCCGAGCACCAGCAGATCCTGATAATGCTCCGGTAACAGACGCGACACCCAGTCGATCACCTGTGCATCCGGCCCAATCAGAATACGACGACGGTTGCGACGGATACCGTTAACGATATCACGAGCAGCCTGTTCGGGAGGTGTCATGAACATTTTTTCCATTTCCAGCCGTGAACCACTCGAGGTAAATCCCGAGGATGCGGTCAAACGAGCATTGGCAGCAATATTGGTCTTGATGCCACCTGGGTGAACACAACTCACCCCAATGGGCGAGCCTTCGATCACAAGCTCTTCACGCAGCGCCTCGGTAAATCCCTTGACTGCAAATTTGGCGGCGTTATAGGCCGACTGGGTCGGCACAGCAATCAGTCCGAATACACTGGAGATATTGACGACATGACCTTCACCCGCCGTCTTCAGATGCGGCAGGAAGGCTTTGGTACCATACACCACGCCCCAGAAGTTGATATTCATCAGCCACTCGAAATCAGCGTAGTTCATGTCTTCAACCGTAGCTCCAAGCGCTACCCCGGCATTGTTGATAATGATATGAACATGCCCCATCGTCCGCGCCACCCGATCCGCCCAGGCATAGACTGCTTCCCGGTTGGCAACATCCACGGTATCGGTCATGACCTGGACACCGTGTTTACGACATTGCTCCGCAACCGCCAGTAAGGCAGGACCTTGGACATCAGACAGCGCCAGATGACAACCCTGACTTGCCAGCAATTCAGCTGTGGCTTTACCAATACCCGATCCTGCTCCGGTAATGGCTGCTACCTTATCCTTGAGTTCTTTCAATTCCCCTCTCCTGTACCATTTTGTGAAGTGTTCCAGGCCCGTTACACAGACTGATTGCGTTCTGCCCGAGCCGGGATGACGCTGTAAGTATGAGCCCCGGACACCCTTGGACCATTGGCCTGACCAAGCCTCACCCAAGCTGAATCGGCCAATTGTGAAGCCATCAGGATTTCTGAAAAAAGCCAGCCATGAAATCAGCCAGATTCTGCACTGCATCTATCGTCATGGCATTATAAAGAGAGATACGCACACCACCGATACTGCGATGCCCTTCCAGACCATGAAATCCTGCATTAAGTGCCTCATGAAAAAAAAGCTGCTGGATGGTTGCGTCCTCAAAACGGAACACCACATTCATCCGTGATCGGCAACCTGCAGAGCTATGCATGTGAATCTGCTCTGAATACCTTGCCAAAACCTCATGAACCAAAGCCACCTTGCGCTCATTGATCTGCGCCATGGACTGCAATCCACCGACCTCATGGCGCAACCAGCGCAATACCAGCAATACCGTATAGATCGCCAAAACTGGAGGGGTATTCAGGATGGAGTTAGCCTTGATCTGGGCATCATAGCGCAAAAAATCCGGCAAATGCAGGCCCCGTCCTTGCACCCAACTGCGTCGAACCAGCACAATCGTCACGCCTGCCGGTCCAAGATTTTTCTGGGCATGAGCATATATGAGCGAGAACCGGTCAGCATCAACTGGACGCGACAGAAAATCTGAGGACATGTCACATACCCTCGGTACTTCATCAAGACCCGGCACAAAAGCAAACTGCAGTCCTTCGACGGTTTCATTGGAAATATAGTGCAGATAGGGTGCCCTTGGATTCCACTGCAACGACTGATCCGGCAGGCTGGAAAAACCCTGCTCTGCCCCATCCCACAAACAGCGAACCGGTCCGCACAGTTCGGCCTGCGGCAATGACTTACTGCTCCAGTAGCCTGTGCGTAAATAATCGGCCGGTTCTGTTTGCCCACGCAGAAAATGCTCAGGAACCTGGCTGAACTGCTGGGTGGCTCCCCCCTGAAGGAACAGCACCGCCCAGTCCTCATCAAGTCCCATCAGGACACGGATATGCTGACTGCACTCATCCACAACCTCGCTGAACCAGTCGGATCGGTGGCTGATGCCAAGCACCGACATACCGACCCCTGGTACTTCAAGCACAGCCTCGCTTAGCTGCTTTAGAACCTTCTGTGGCAGCACCCCGGGGCCAGCAGAAAAATTATGTAGATTAGCAAAATCAAACCCCCTGCTCATGCCGCTGCAGCCTTTTTCATGAGCCAAGACAACACCGCCTGCTGCAGGCGCAGCATGGGCGCCTGCTTGTAGGGAAAATACTCCGCCGAATCCATACGATGTGCCACCATGGCTGGATCTGCCTCAAAAAGGACCAGCTTGCCGTCTGGAAGTTCCGCCAGATCAAGCAGCACATACTCCAGCCCCAAACGTTGTTGAATCTCAGGCCAGATCGCCCTGTAAGGCTGATTCCATGCCTCAAAATCAATCATCCAATCCGCCTCCAACTGCCGACGGGCGGGATCATCATACATCCGGGCATTGACATAATGCACCATCCAGTGCTCGGAAAATGCATAGTGACAGGGATAGGCCTCACCGTTCAACAGGGCAATACGCATCTTTCCATACCACCCGTGGACATTACGATAATCCACAAACTCGGACAGATAAAAAGCCGCATCATCCAGCTGCCCAAGGTAGTCGTGCAAATCATCCGCAGAAGCAATCCGCGCCAGTCCATGACCGCCTTGGGAATGCAGAGGCCGGATCAGATATTCCCCAGTCCAGAACGCCTGCTGTTCCAGCTCAGAACGAAGTACCGAACGGGTTGCCGGCACACAGAGGCCCTTGATGCCCTCCAGACAGGCCGCCACCTGATCACGCTGAAAGGTCAGCATACGTTCAGGGGGATTAATGACCGGACGCGGCCAGTGCGCCAGTTCCTGTTGCAATCGTTGCAGTACCGGTCGCTGAGCGGGAGATTCCGCTACTGCCATCCAGAGCAGATCGTGATCCGGAAGATCCTCCGAACGTAAGGGTCGGTCTGCCGGCAAATAGCTCTGCAAAACACACACCGGCAAGTCATCCAGCAGACATTCAACCGGCGTGTAGGAATCCAGGGTACCCGGATTCATCAGCATGAGCAGACGCAGCGAAGCATCCGTTCCGTGGCGCAGACGATAATGGCAATTAAGCTGCACGGCATAGTGCAACATGTCAAGACCAAGTTTCTCCTGACCAATACACAACATGGCCAAAGCCGCATCCCGCCAGGCACCTGCATCCTCTGCTCCGGCAACACGCTGCATCCAATGGCTCGCCTCAGCCACCAGATCATCACCCTGCAGACTTTTACGCAAAAAATAAGCCAGTCCCCACGAATCGGCACACTCAGCCACAAATTCACCCAATTTTACCCGTTCCGATAAGTGTAGCAGCTCAGACCAGACACGCTTTGGTCATCCTGATGCGTACCGATCAGTCAAACCTGCCTCAAAAGATTTAGTTCGGCAACGGGACATGCACGCCGTCGGGGGCGTCGATAAAGGCGAATGGATTCAAAAATTGACGTCGCCAGAGCAGCGTCTGATCCACTTCACTCAAGACCGCTTCTTCACAGATGACCTTCCATTTTTGCTTAATTATCCTGACTTGATGATTGACGATATGGATGGCTTCTTGCTGATTGAGCAGAAACACCGATGCAGCAGCAATGCAAACCCGCACTTGACTGTTCCGCTCTGTGCCACGGATGAGCATGGCTTGCGAAGCCTGCTGACCCAATCGAGATTGTGGGCAGATGTCGTAGGCGGGCGTTAAAGTCAGCTGATTTCCATCCCAGAAAGCCGCATGGTTGCGCGCGTGATCATCGGTGTTGCCGCACAAAATATTGAAGACGAGCCGAGAGAACAATTCCCGTAAGGTCGCCTTAGGGTTGATGAAGCGATGACGAATGATCTCTGCCAGTTTTTCGTAACTGGCATAGGCCGCCATCATTTCATCAAGTTCAAACATCGTTAGCGCTGACACCATAGCACGCCTGTGCCAATGACCGCCAGACAACACCCGGTCAAAGCGCTCTATCAGCAGGACATCTTTGCCCAAGGCACTGCGCAAGTACACAGGCGCGACACGGAGCCCCACCTCGTCGGCCAAACGCATAGCAATGAATTCCGCCTTGACCACACTGTAGAGGTCATTACTTGCAGAAAATTTGGCGATGAATTTGCGCTCACCATCCTCAAGCAACACTTTGGGTCTGGCTCCCCCTAGGGATGTGCCATGCAGCAGAGCCTGATCCAGCTCCAGCGAAAGCGGCACACCCCGCTCGACTTTCTCGGCAGCCCTCAACAACTCCTCCAGTGCCGGTTGCGCTGTGTGCCTTGGCACGTACTGCGTTGCAGAGCGCTGAAAATCCAGCGCACCAATCCTGTCAGAGCCTGAATCAAGCAAATTGGTCAGCTCGTCCAATTCAATCTGGGAAGCATCCCCGCCCTTAATGCCTAATTTGCAATTAATCAGCACACGACGCCCCCATGCATCCGGCGATGCATCGCGAATGCAGCTAGGCATGTTCAACCCAGATAACAACGGAAGGACCCCAGGGCGTAGCGGCAACTCTGGAACATAAATTGCGATCGCATCTTGACGAGCCAGATAACTGCGCCCGTAGTTGAAAACCAACTGCTCACCTTGTTGGGTGAGTAAGCCTGCCACCACAGGCATAGTTGCACCGGGTAGCCATATCCAGACGTAGGCTTCTGAATACTTATAATCTTTTTTAGAAGTCATCTTTGACCTCATTGGAACGCGTTCTCACTGCTTTAGGCAATAAGGCCATTTTTTCTCGGTGCAGTGCCAGATAAGCGCTCAACTGCCGTTGCTCCTGATCAAACAACGGAATGCCACAAAGGGTGGCCACCTCGAAAACCACACCAATCGAACACCCAGGGTCTCCACGCTCGATGCGTTGCAGCAAGGCGCGTGAAATCCCTGCGCGAGACGCCATATCCGTCGTGGTCATGGCCTTGCCCAATCGAGCTTCGCGTACGAGCTGACCCAATAAGGCAAGCGCGTCCAGGCTATACTGAGAAAGGGGACGGGAGACGGGCTTAACCATAAAAAAGACTCATAAATAAACCACAAAGCCATCAATGCAACGTTAATAGATTATTATCCTACCGAACCAAGATAAAATCAAGCAAATGACTCATAAACAAGTCAGGAAGATATTTATGATCTATTAACGATTCATTGCAAGCCAAGACGCGAAAGTTCAGGCCGAAAACTCAAACTGCATTCGCTGTACCTTGCAGTTCGGGGGCAGCGGCTCATGCCGGCCTCACTGCGTCTGTAAATTGAGATGTCGAGGTAATTTGCCATCAGAGACGGCTGCGATGGCGTCCGACGCCAGCATGGTCATGCGTAGCACTCATGAAGTCAGTCGAAGTATTTAAGTACTTATGGGCAGATTACAGGCAAACTGTTCAAACCCTGATGCATGTTTTAGTGTCCTGCTCTGGACTCCGCCTGCCGGGCCTCGACCATATGTCCCTCTGCTCGTTCAATGGTTGCCAATAAATGCCAGAGACGTGCCCGCAACCCAGCATCACTGGCGTACAGCAAGCCACGACGTGCCCAGTTTTCGGCAGAGACCAGCCGATGTTCCGTCATTCGCAAGCGAGCCAGATCGTAATCCACCCAGGCCGATTGTGGCGCCATACGCAGAGCCTGCTCCAGATCATGCGCTTCTAGGTCCAAACGATGTTGCCGGTGCCAGACTTCTGCCCGATCCAGCAGTCGCCGTACCGCCGGAATCTGCCGACCATCACGCAAAACAACATGCCGAGGCTGAGCATAAACCGGTCCGTGAGGGACAGAAGACGTAGGCCGTACAGATGCACCTGGTTGTTTCAGCGGTGCTGCAACTTCAGGATGGGCTGGAATGGAAACGGGCACTGATGCAGAAACCTTCTCTGAGGCTAAGGCTTTGACTGGATGAGCAGGCCTTGGTGGTGTCGCCGTGCTACAGCCAACAAGCAGAGTGAGCAGCAAGCCTGGCAGCACGGTTCGCTGTAAAGGGTTTAATCGCCGTACTGGCAGAATGACACGAAGAACATAACGCATACTTGATTAGAATAACCCCTTCAATGTATCCAGCACATGAGAGACAACACCAGTGGTCGAGGCAGGCGCAACAGCTGAGGAGGGACAAGAGTCCGTCCCTGTCGGCATGGTGTCCTGAAAGAATGGCAGATAACGGGAACCCGGGCAATTTTCTCCCGACAATGTCTGCTGCTGGGGATTGACCCAGGCCCACTGCACATCCTCAGGTTGTGGCCAAGGAACCGGTAACGGATGCAAGTCCTGCATCAGATGGATCCAGATCGGCAGAGCGCCCTGCGCACCAGCCAACCCCATCGGTCGGTCATCATCCCGACCAACCCAGACCACAGCTAACCGATTACCGGTGAACCCTGCAAACCAGCTATCACGCAAGGCATTAGTCGTACCGGTCTTACCGGCCATATCCGTTTGTGCAGACAGTGCCTGACCCGCCGCTGCTGCAGTCCCCGAGATCATAACGGCGTGCATGGCATGCTGCAGTAGATAGACCGCACTGGTATTGGCAACCTGCAACGTATCACTGTCATTACGCACCAGTGTCCGGTTCTGGCTGTCTACCACCACCCGTATGGCATGAACCGGCTGACGGAATCCTTGGGCAGCGATGCTCTGGTACATATTCAGGATCTGCCAGGGAGTCAGACTGATTGCTCCCAGCAAAACCGATGGCAACGCAGGAATTTCAGTATCGACGCCCAACTGATGCAAGGTGGCAATGACTGCCGGCAAACCCACCTGCATACCCAGACGAATATTGGCAAGATTGTAAGAATGTACCAGCGCATCCTCAAGTGTCACCTGCCCCGGAGCCCCAGCCTCATCATTGTGGGGTTGCCAGACCTGGCCATGATCGGTCAACGTGAGCGGCGAGTTATCGAGCATACTAGCCAGTGTCCAGTGATGACTGGATAATGCAGTCAGATCAATGGCAGGCTTAAGCAACGAACCAACTGGCCGCGCACTAAACAGAGCATGATTGAAGCCGCTGTAGACAGCATCCGCTGAGCCCACCAATGCCAGCAGTTCACCATTCTGGGGATTACTGACCAGCACACTACCCTGAAGACCATGATGGGATCGGGATGTCTGCCGCAGATGATCAATCACGTGGTGCACAGCATGATCAGCAGCCAGTTGGGTTCGCGGATCCAAGGTAGTAAAAATGCGTAACCCTTCACTAGCCAAATCCTGATCGCGATATTCCTGTTGCAACTGAATACGAACTACATCAATAAATGCTGGAAACAGGGAACCTGAGGCATTGGGATGTCGCAGCACCATTAATGGCAGCGTCTTTAGCTCAGCAAACTTGTCCGGACTGATCATATGCTCATGCAGCATATTGGCCAGTACGACATTACGCCGGTTCAATGCCAGACGGGGGTGCAGACGAGGATCGTAAAGGGATGGCCCCTTGACCATACCCACCAGCGTGGCGACCTGATCAAGATTAAGGTCATGCACCGGCTGACCGAAATAATACTGTGCTGCCAGAGCAAAACCATGGATGGAATGCTGCCCAGCCTGACCCAGATTAACCTCATTCAGATAGGACTGCAGGATATCCTGCTTGCTGTAGTGCAGTTCGAGCAGGACGGCCATGGCCATTTCATGCAATTTTCGCCCAATGGTTCGAGCATCACTCAAATAAAAGTTCTTCACCAACTGCTGGGTCAACGTACTGCCACCCTGCCGCAACTGCCCATGCAGCAGATCGACCCAGAACGCCCGCATCGTTCCCCGGACGGAAACCCCATGATGTGAATAAAAATCCCGGTCCTCTGTTGCCAGCAGGGCGTTGAGCAGCCCAGGTGGGGCATCACCCATACGCATCAGAATACGGTCTTCGTTCTGCCTGGGGTAAAGACTGCCAATGATGAGTGGATCGAGACGGACGACGTCTTCGCCCGATACCGAACTTGCCATATGAGTGATGCAACAAGTGGAAAAGCTCAGGCGCACGACCTGCTCAGCAACTGAGGCATCAGGAAAGACAAAGCCACGCATGTGAACCAGAATCGCACCGTTCTGTTCCTGCCAGTGTCCCGCCCGTTCTACTGAACCGGGCTGATAATGCAGCCGACCCAGTTCATCCCTGAGTTCCGAGGCGCTCAGTGTTTCGCCTTCGTAAAGTTCCATAGGCCGGGCATAGACCTTTGCGGGCAGGACCCAGCGATGTTGTTCAAAGGACTGACGCACGAACTGATCCAGCTGATAAATCCAGAAACCAGCAAACAAGACACCAGCCAACAGAACCAGTACAAGCAAGGCAAGCACAAAGCCCCCCTGTTTCTGCCGGTTGATCCCCTTCATCCAACAACCCCTTCCGCACGCAGCATCGTCACCGGCATTCAGCCATGATAGACTTGATGTTCTAGCATACCAGAACAGGATCGCCTCAATGAAACATTACGATGTCTATGCCCTCGGAAATGCGCTGGTTGATCTTGAATTTGCGGTCACAGACACATTTTTACAGAAAAATGACCTGAGCAAAGGCGTGATGTCTCTGATGGATCAGCAGCAGCGGGCCCAACTGCTTGCCGCTCTTGAAGCCGGGTTTCAATGCATCAAACGCACCCCCGGTGGCTCGGCAGCCAATTCAGCTTATGCTGTGGCCGCATTTGGAGGTCGTGCCTTTTATTCCTGCCGGATTGCGAATGACGACACCGGCCATTATTTCCGTGCCAGTCTCGATCAGGCGGAGATTGGCTTTAACAATAACTGCATCTGCAACGAGGGACATACCGGCACCTGCTTAGTGCTGGTAACTCCTGATGCCGAACGCACCATGCAAACCTATCTGGGGGTAACCTCCGAGGTTGGTCCTGATGACCTCGACCCCGTCGCACTAGCGCACTCAAAGTGGCTGTATCTTGAAGGCTATCTCGCCCCCTCACCCAGCGCCCGGGCTGCCGCCAAACAAGCTCGATCCATAGCCAAAACTGCTGGTGTCCGTACTGCCCTCTCCTGTTCCGACCCATCCATGGCGCGTTTTTTCCGGGCTGAACTGCTCGACATGATCGGTGACGGAGTGGACTTGCTGTTCTGCAATGCGGAAGAAGCTTGTCTGCTTGCCGATTGTGAGGATCCCCGCCAAGCAGCGATGCATCTGGGGCAGCTGACCAAAGAACTGGTCATCACCCTAGGCGCCGAAGGAGCCCTCATTGTTGCCGAAGGACAGATGCATGCCATCGCTCCATTTCTGGTTACATCTGTAGACACCAATGGAGCTGGGGACGCCTTTGCCGGCAGCTATCTTTACGGCCGGACCTATGAAATGAGCCCCAGCGAGGCCGGTCGACTGGCAGCACGCACCAGTGCTGAAATTGTCGGCCAGTTCGGCGCCCGACTGGCCTTTGAACGCCACCCTGAACTACTGCGGGAACATCATACCAGCCATCAGTTTCAGGCCTGATACCATGCCAGTTTGCTATCAAGTCAGCATGAACCCATACTTTGGGGGTGGTGAGGTCTATACTCGCTTCCTAGTTGAAGCTATGGCCCGCATGGGATGGCAAACTGTTCTATTTGTGCACCGCAGGGCAACTTACTGGCAACGCCTGCAACGATTACAGTTATCCTCATGCACCCTCGTCCCGCTGGATGATGTCTACGACATCGAAAACAACATGCCTGAATCAGCTCAGATTATACTCAGTCATGGCACTCTACCGGTTGAACTGCGCAAACGCCTCAGCCAGCGCCATCGACTGTTGGCCATGGTGCACATGCCCCTGTATGATTTCCCTCCAGATTTTTATGAAGGATACACTCAGGTTTTCGCGGTCTCCCGCTATGTACTGCAATCTCTGCATGATGCCGGTGTAACCTATGCCTGGCACGAGCCTTGGTATGGCGTAGCTGATTTATTGCCCGGACTGGAAGATGCCCAGACCCCCATCTACCGCAATTCGCGCTTTGACTGGGATCTCCGCAAAGGCAGGGACTGGCTGCTGTCCAAGCTCGAGCCATTGGTACAACCCTTTTTGCCCCGACCTGTCTTCCAGAAAAAAACTCCCTTGACACTGGCCCTGGTTTCCCGACTGACGCCGATCAAGCAGTTTCCGCTCATGTTCAGCATTCTGGCACCGATTCTGGCTGAGTTCCCCGATGTCTCCCTCGAAATTTTTGGAGCAGGAGGCTACGCGTCGGTGCGTGATCTGCGCAAGGCATTGCGTCCTGCCAGCAAACAGGTCCGTTTCTGGGGCTTTCAGCCAGCGGTTGCTCCTATTTATGCTCAAGTGGATTTTGTACTCTCGGGACTTCCTGAACAGGAAGCACTCGGACTCAATCTCCTAGAAGCACAGGCCTGCAATTGCCCAGTGCTTGCGATTGATGCCCCGCCCTTCAGTGAAACGATTGCACATGAACGGACCGGTTATCTGTATACCGACCCACGAAAGGATGGTGGCGCCCATTTCAGAAGCATGCTGCAGAAACTGCAGAATCAGGCTAACTGGCCTGTACCTTGGCAGGACCCCTCCCATCTGCAACAATTCACCCTGGACGCCTTGCAGCAACGTATCGAACGTGCCTTTGCCGGACTGGGATTTGTCTAGCGCTGCCCTTTACCGATATTTTTTATACCGAGCCACCCAGTACAAGTTTAGCCCCCTCCGTACCAATGTATTCAGGTATAGGGTCCGTAGGATTTCAACCACAATCGCCCGACGCAGTTCTCTTTGCTTGATCTGGGATTGCGCGACCCTCTGGCCTGTTTGAGTCATTCCTTCTACAATGCCTGTCCAAGATCGAATGATACGGAGTAGATTTTTCCATGCGCGCCAGCAGTTACCCCCTCGCTACCCTTCGTGATGTCCCAGCCGATGCCGAAGTCATCAGTCACCAGCTGATGCTGCGTGCCGGCATGATTCGCAAACTGGCCTCCGGGCTCTACAGCTGGTTGCCAACAGGTCTGCGTGTATTGCGGCGCGTTGAGCAGATTGTGCGTGAAGAGATGGATCGTACCGGCGCACTGGAACTGCTGATGCCGGTCACTCAGCCGGCCGAACTTTGGGAAGAATCGGGGCGCTACGTCCAATATGGGCCGGAATTGCTGCGCTTTGCAGATCGACATCAGCGTCCCTTTGTGCTTGGACCGACGCACGAAGAAGTTATCACTGATCTGGTGCGCCGGGAAATCCGTTCCTACCGCCAGTTGCCACTGAATTTTTACCAAATTCAGACCAAATTTCGTGATGAAGTTCGTCCGCGCTTCGGAGTAATGCGTTCGCGGGAATTCATCATGAAAGACGCCTATTCATTCCATATAAATCAGGAATCACTGCAGGAGACCTATGACCAGATGTTTGCGGCCTATCAGCGCATTTTTGGTCGTCTGGGGCTGGATTTTCGTGCGGTGCTGGCTGATACCGGCTCCATTGGCGGCCAAGGTTCGCATGAGTTTCATGTGCTGGCCAACAGCGGTGAGGATGTGATCGCCTTTTCCAACAGTTCCTCTTATGCGGCCAATATTGAAATGGCTGAGGCGCTGCCGCCACAACAACCCAGGACACAGGCGCAACAAGATTGTCATGAAGTTCATACCGGCAATGCCCACAGCATTGAAGATGTCTGTGCCCGACTGGAATGCTCGGCCAATCGCGTCCTCAAGACACTAATTGTCTTAGGAAAACCAGATTCTGAGGTCAAACCATCCTTAGTTGCCTTGGTGCTGCGGGGCGACCATAACCTAAACGAAATCAAGGCTGCCAAACTACCTGACGTGGCTTCTCCCCTGACCTTCGCTTCCGAATCAGAAGTTCTCCAGGCCGTGGGCTGCAGTGTCGGCACCCTAGGGCCGGTTGGGCTCAACCTCCCCATCTGGATTGATCATGCCGCCGCTCATGCCGTTGATTTTGTCTGCGGCGCCAACCGGGCTGAATTTCATCTTTGTGGTGTCAACTGGGATAAGGATGTTCCCACCGGTCGCCTGGCAGACCTGCGTGACGTTGTCGAGGGTGACCCGTCGCCAGATGGTCAGGGGCAGTTAATGCTAAAACGCGGCATCGAAGTCGGCCATATCTTTCAGCTTGGCCAGAAATACAGCTCGGCGCTGCGTGCGGAAGTTCTGGGCGAAGATGGACGCCCCCTGACCTTGACCATGGGTTGTTACGGCATCGGTGTTACCCGGGTCGTTGCTGCCGCCATTGAACAGAATCACGATGAACAGGGCATTATCTGGCCCGATGCACTGGCGCCTTTCCAGATCGCCTTGATCCCGATAAACTGGGGAAAATCACTACGAATTCAACGAGCTGCCGTCGAACTGTATCAACGGCTGATTGCCGCCGGATACGATGTTCTGCTTGATGACCGCAACGAACGCCCCGGCGTGAAGTTTGCCGATTGTGAGCTGCTCGGAATACCCCACCGTCTGGTGCTGGGCGAAAAGGGCCTTGATGATGGTCGGATTGAATACAAGAATCGTC
>JAJZHM010000135.1 GCA_021804485.1 Pseudomonadota bacterium
AATGACCTCACGAAGATAGGTTTGCTGCAAATGCTGCAACTCAGACTGAGACCGTCCGACCAAGGGTCGCAACACGAACTCACTGTAGGCAATAATATCAAGCGTGCCCTGCTGGTAATCTCGATAAAAAGCATCATTCTGCTGCCGATGCTGTTCGGCATCGACCCAGCCGATTTCGGCCAGATAATCGCCAAACGCATGATCCGAATCCCCAGCCAGCAACGTATTATCCAAATCAAAAAGCGCCAACACAATCCATACCCCGAATGACCCGCGGGCAGCTATACTAGCACAAAGACCAATGGCTTCCCCATGAGCCAGCGCTGCAAGCGCTGTTAGGGAGCCTCAGAGCGATAATGATGAGACGTCACACGATGCAACAGGGCACAGACGATATTGATGCCGAGGGATTTCGGCCCAATGTAGGGATCATCGTATCCAGTCCGCGCGGAGAAGTACTTTGGGCACGGCGCTGCGGACATGACGCATGGCAATTTCCACAGGGCGGCATTTCCCGTGGCGAAAGCCCCGAGGAAGCCATGTTACGCGAACTTGGTGAAGAAGTGGGACTGAAAGATGAACACGTACGCATCTTGGGTCAGACTCGTGGTTGGCTGAAATACCGTCTGCCGGCACGCTATGTACGTCAGGACCGTCACCCTCGCTGCATTGGTCAGAAACAAAAGTGGTTCTTGCTCCGGTTAATGGCAGAACCCTCAGAAATTCGCCTTGATAGTACCCATCCTGCCGAGTTTGATGCTTGGCGCTGGGTCAGTTTCTGGTATCCTCTCAATCAGGTGGTCAGTTTCAAACGGGAAGTCTACCGTAAGGCCCTCAAAGAGTTGGCCCCCCGTTTGAGCATTCTGGAAGGAGAATAAAGGCATTGATGCTTGAATCTCTTCGGCGCATCGTACAGGATGTCAACAGTGCCCCAAGTCTGCAGGCGTCTCTGGACATCATGGTTTCCAGCGTGCGTGCCGCCATGGGTACGCAGGTGTGCTCCGTCTATCTGCTCGATGACAAAAACAGCCGCTATGTCCTGATGGCGACCGAAGGACTGAATTCCGAAGCCATTGGCCATGTCAGTCTTGGTGTCTCGGAAGGATTGGTCGGTCAGGTCGGGCTGCGAGAAGAACCTCTTAATCTCGATGATGCCTCTGCACACCCCAAATTCCATTATCTCCCGGAAACCGGCGAAGAGCGTTACAACTCTTTTCTGGGCGTCCCAATCATGCATCGCCGCAAGATTCTGGGTGTTCTTGTCGTACAGCAACGCGACAAGCGCAAGTTTGATGAATCTGAGGAAGCCTTTCTGGTGACCGTATCGGCTCAACTCTCTGGTGTTGTCGCTCATGCCCGTGCCGTTGGAGCCCTTGACACTCTTCGGGGTAAGAAGCCCGGGACGGTCGGAGTCTTTAATGGCGTTGTAGGTAGTCAGGGCGTTGGCATTGGTCGAGCTTACGTCGTCTACCCACCCGCTCAACTCGCCTCCATTCCGGATCGCTCCTGCGAAAACACCGAAGAAGAAATTGCCCTGTTGCAGGAAGCAGTGACTGCCGTGCGTCAGTCAATCATCGAACTCGATCGAAAAATGATTAATACGCTGATGCCTGAGGAACGCGCCCTGTTCGAGGTTTATCTGCGTATGCTGGATGATCATGGACTGGTCGGAGAAATCGTCGAACGCATCGTTGAAGGAAACTGGGCCCAAGGGGCCCTGCGCATGGTCATTGAAGAGCATGTACAGGCATTCCAGTCAATGGAAGATGCCTACCTGCGTGAGCGTATGGCGGATGTGCGCGACCTTGGTCTTCGGGTACTGGCCCAGCTGCAAAAGAAGGACGCCATCAAACCCTTCGAGCTGAAAGACCACACCATTCTGGTCGGCGACGACATATCCACCTCAGTGCTGGTCGAACAACCCTTGGACAAAATTGCCGGTATTGCCACGGTCCAAGGGTCCAGCAACGCTCATATGGCCATTGTCGCCCGTGCCCTCGGCATTCCTGCCGTCGTAGGCCTTTCCGAACTTTCGGTCACCAGTCTGGACGAGACGGAACTAATCGTCGATGGTTATCAGGGGCGTTTGTACGTCAACCCTTCGCCCCAGCTTAAAGCACGATACAAGGACATCATCCGCGACGAACAACAGTTTATCGCCGGACTGGAAGCCTATAAGGATAGGCCCGCTCGAACCATTGATGGCCACGAAATCCAGATCATGGTTAATACTGGCCTCATGGTTGATGTTGCCCGTTCCCGGGATCGAGGCGCCGAGGGCGTGGGACTCTACCGCTCCGAAATACCGTTCATGATGCGTGAGCGCTTTCCAAGCGAAGAAGAACAGCGCGCCATCTATCGCTTTCAGCTGGAATCCTTTGCGCCCCGTCCAGTAACCATGCGCACCTTGGACATTGGCGGCGATAAGGATCTTCCCTATTTCCCGATTGAGGAAGAAAACCCTGCTTTGGGATGGCGCGGGATACGGGTCACTCTGGACCATCCCGAGATCTTCATGGTACAACTTCGGGCCATGCTCAAGGCCTCCTGTGGTTTGCACAATCTTCGCATTCTCTTTCCAATGATCTCCTCGGTGGTCGAGATTGAGGAAGCCCTGCATCTGTTGCATCGCGCCGTCATGGAGGTCGAGGAGGAATTGAACATCCACCTCGACAAACCCTTGGTCGGCATCATGCTGGAAGTTCCTGCCGCAGTCATACAGGTCGCGGACATGGCGCAACTGGTTGATTTTGTATCAGTCGGTTCCAATGACCTGACCCAGTACATCCTTGCCGTGGATCGCAACAATCCTCGGGTGGCCGATATCTATTCGGCCTATCACCCAGCGGTCCTGCGCACCATGAATCACATTGTCAAGGATGTTCATGCCGTAGGGCGCAAGGTCAGTGTCTGTGGAGAGATGGCTGGAGACCCAGGTACAGCCATGCTGCTGATGGCCATGGGTTATGACACCCTCTCAATGAGTTCCAGCAATCTGCTGCGCATCAAAAAACTGGCATGCACCATGAGCATGCAACGCGCCAAGGCACTGCTGGAGCGAGTCCTGATGGTCGACAGTGCTGCGGTCATTCGTTCCCTGGTTGAATATGAACTTGAAGAAGCAGGCTTGATCAGCTTGATCAAACCACTGGGACAGAGCCTGGATAGTAATTCCTAGAGCGATCTTGGTGACGTTCCCATAAGCGATGCCAACGACTATTTACACACCTGTACCTGCCTCATTTTCAGCAGCCTGGATTAACCCCTGTCCTGTGTTCACCTAGACTTTCTCAGCACCACCTCACCGGGCCTACACGATCTACTGCAACACGAGGTTTGACTGCAACCTGATGAAATTCCTGTTAAGAAGACAATTCATCATGTAAGTGTCACAAAGACATCGAACAATGGAACTGTATTGACGCTAGAAAATTGCATTTGCGTGCATCGGTTACTTGATTTAATTAACGGAGAAAAAATGATGAAATGGTCATGGGGTGTGTCTGCAGCGTGTGCAGTCACTTTAGCAGGATGCAATGGAACATCACCGAGCGTTTCCAATTCAAATCCAAGCGTCACAGTTCCATCTTCAGTCGTTGTATCCCCATCGGCTGCAAATTATCAGCTCAGTATCTTTGCTCAGGCTCCTGGCAAGTCAGCCAAGCCCCCGGTCTGTGATGTACTCTCCCCGAACTGCCTGACCAAACCCGATTCAGTGGTACAGTTGGGAACGGGTGCCTCTTCAACGATCTGGATTGGCTACCAGGATGGCGTCAATGCGGATGGAACGATTACGGCACCCTCAGGCACTTCCAGTCTGCCTGTCAATTCCTACTGCCCTTCGGGAAGTACCTGTGGATATACCCAGGTTGTTCAATACGATGTTAATGGAAATATGCTGAACACGTATAATGTGCCTGGGCATGTGGATGGTATCGTCGTATTTAATGCGCACACGATCTGGGTGACCTCCGATGAAGATGCCAATCCGGTATTAACGGCAATCGATTCAGTCGCCAAGACAGTGACCAGCTACAGCTGGGATGGCATGATGAATAATCAGACTTATCCATCCACCGGCAATATGCCAAATAATGGTGGCGGTCTGGATGATATGCAGTTGATCAATGGCCAGGTCTTTGTTTCAGGTTCTGGGCCAACCGTGGATAACTCAGGTGTTTACGATGCGGCCGCCGTTTATACCATGGCGCTCAATAGCGATGGCAAAACGTTCCATCTCAATCCGGTACTTCAGGATAATCTACAGATTCCCGTTGCGAACGTCATCAATGCTAGCGCTGTTGCCAATGTCAATGCCGTTCCTTCTACAGGTAATATCATGCTTGGAGATCCGGATGTGCTGACCCCGGGCGTGATCGACAACAATGTTCCCAAACAGAATCCAGGTGGTCTTGGGGATGTGGATTCATCTGCTGTGGACTCAAATGGTAATCTGGTGCTCGACAGCCAGAATGATGCTGAACTGGTATTTGTGTCCAATCCAGGACAGAGCAATCAAGCGGTTAAAGAACTGTTTTTGCGCTTCAATGGCCAACCATGGCCTGTGGATGATACCCGCTGGGCACCTGCCAGCAGCCAGTTCATGCTGGTACCTGACAAGGGCACCGGACTTGTCTATAAAATCACCGTTCCAAATGGTTTCCCTGCAGGAACTGCCTACAGTGTAGGTGAAGGGTATGTTCATCAGTTGAACACCTCAACGGGTTCGTTGACTCCGCTCATCAGCGGACTGACAAAACCTGAAGGACTGATTTTCGTACAGTGACTGACTCATCGTCAGTTGCAAGCTGCCCATGGTCACCTCTACAGGACATGGGCAGTTCTTTTTCGCGAATATCAACCGTGGATGATCAAGCGATCGAGGAGATTACATCTCGCTCTGTTTTGACAACCTATTGATATTCTGAATTGAAAACACCGAGCAATAACGTGCCGGCAACGAGGAACCCTGACAGAAATTTGGGTGTATTTCTCTGCTGCTCACAGAATTCATCATTGGGCCATAGAAATAGGGAAGTCTGATGTTGTACCCGGTAAAACCAAAGCCACCGAAGGCACTATTTCTTCTGCTTCGGTTCCTGTTGCCTCAACTCCCTGACTTTTAACTCCATCGCCCGCAAACGATTTTCCAGCTCGGTCACGCGCAGCTGCGTCTTGTTCAGGAGTGCCGTCTGTTGGCCGAACTCATGGCGGGTAACCAGATCCATTTTACCCAGCGCCTCCTGCAGGATCGTACGCAGGCCCTGCTCAATATCCTGACGCATATTATTGGGTAAGGGACAGGACTAATGAGCGCAGTCAGTGGGCATGATTGCGATGAAAGGTGTTATCTTGGCAGCGCCAGATGAACCTTTATGGCATCATCAACGGCCAACATATCTGCCT
>JAJZHM010000136.1 GCA_021804485.1 Pseudomonadota bacterium
CGATCTCCAGAAAACGCAGACAACCGCCCACACTGGTGCCAGATACAGACTCACGGCCTGCCAGGATGTCTTGCCCTGCATCATCGAATGTCGTGTCTGGCGCACCGTATCTGATGCCAGCAAGAAGGCATACGCCTTGTAGAGCGAATGACCGATCATGTGCAATACAGCCATACTGTAGAGGCCTAATCCACATTCAAGCAGCATGAATCCCATCTGAGCCACAGTTGACCAGGCCAAACGAACCTTGATACTAACCCGGGTCAACATCACCAGTCCGGCCAGAAAGGCAGTCAGACCTCCAAAGACATCGAGCATTACCCGCGCCCACGCTACCTGATCCAGAACCGGAGCCATCCGGACAAGGACATATCCCGACAGATTAACCACACCGGCATGCAACAGGGCCGAAACCGGTGTCGGTGCTTCCATGACCTGAATCAGCCAGCCATGAACCGGCAACAGTGCTGTCCGTAGCACAGCCACCAGCACCAGCAGGCAAGCTGCCATCTGAACTAAAGAAGATACGTGCAGATGCAGGTCAGGCAGAGTATCCGGCAAATTCATGGACCCGGAACTGCGCCACAAACTCAGCAGGGCAACCACAAGCAGCATATCGGCAAGACGATCAGCCAAGCGCTTTTTATGGGCTGCCAACAAAGCAAAAGGGCGATCCGGATAAAAACAGAGCAATGGTTGCAAAACCCGTCCAATCAGACTCCAGGCTAGCCCCAGCAGAAAAAAATTCTGTGCCAAAAGCAGCAAATGTACCGAAGCCAGCACAGCCGCCAGTGCCATCCGGTATCGGGACTGGCCGGGTTCCCCCTCAAGATATCGGGCCGAAAATCCGGCAATGACCAGACCAAGACCTTGGACCAGGACTGCCAGCAAGCTGCCCAATCGGGTGAGTTGCCAGCCTGGACCTTCTGCCACGCTACCCAGCAAGGTCATGGCTAGATTGAGTACGCCAAGACCAAAGGCCAGCAAGCACAAACGACTAAATGAATTCCAGCGACGGGCATCTTCCCCAGGTACATAAACCTCCCCGACGACATTCAGCAACATCAGTACCACAGGTGCCCATGCCAGTACGGGGTTGATCAGATGGTTCATCGTTTGTCCCTCGTTCTGCTTCTCGAACTCCGCTAAGGGAGACAAACTCATTGTGCAATCCGCATCTAATTTTGTAAAACATATTGAAAATAACTTTTTATTCTATTTATTAGAACAAAAAACAAACTAAGTCCTGCTTTTCTTCTTTCGCAGAAGGTACCTGCAGTCTCTAAACCCTCCATCTTCCCGAAGTATCATCAATTAATTAAAACTATCAATAAAATTGATTTAATCAATTAGACATATACATTGGGTTGCCCTAGAGTTGAGAGGTCCCGCACTTCTGGTACGGACATTCGCTCACAACCAAGGAGGTCAAGCATGTCTCTGATCAATACGCAGGTACAGCCGTTCAAGGCTCAGGCATTCCACAATGGCAAATTCATCGAAGTATCGGAAAAAGATTTCCAGGGTAAGTGGTCGGTTGTGATTTTTATGCCCGCCGCATTCACCTTTAACTGCCCGACCGAAGTTGAAGATGCTGCTGAACACTACGCCGAGTTCCAGCAGGCTGGTGCCGAAGTCTATATCGTTACCACCGATACCCACTTCTCCCACAAGGTCTGGCATGAAACTTCTCCCGCTGTTGGCAAGGCGCGCTTCCCTCTGGTTGGTGACCCTACCCACACCCTGACCAATGCCTTTGGCGTTCATATTCCGGAAGAAGGTCTGGCCCTGCGTGGCACCTTCATCATCAATCCGGAAGGCACGATCAAAACTCTGGAAATCCATGACAACGCCATTGCACGTGACGTCAAGGAAACCCTGCGTAAACTCAAAGCTGCCCAGTATGTGGCCAATCATCCGGGAGAAGTTTGCCCGGCTCGCTGGAATGAAGGCGCCAAAACCCTGAAACCTTCGCTGGATCTGGTCGGAAAAATCTGAACCCTAGGGGTACTCTGTCCGTAGCGGAGTACCCACTGGTATGCAGCAAGTCCTGAGCACAAGCAGGATTTGTTCGATGCCAGTACAGACAATACTGAGAACTTAGAGGAGTTTGATCATGCTTGATACCACCATCAAGGAGCAGCTTCGGACGTATCTGGAACGTCTGGTTACGCCCATCGAACTGATTGCCACTCTGAATGATCAGCCTCAGTCCGTTGAACTTGAGCAGTTGCTGCACGATATTGCCTCGCTCTCCGACAAAGTCTCTGTCCGAACTGACGGCGATGATGAGCGGGCACCTTCCTTCTGGGTAGGACGTCCAGGTGAACCGGCCCGAATCTGTTTTGCTGGCATTCCCACCGGACACGAGTTTACTTCGCTGGTACTGGCCCTCCTGCAGACCGGCGGCCATCCACCACGCATCACTGAGATGCAGACACAACAGATCCGCTCACTGAACCGCAACCTTAATTTTGTTACTTATGTATCTCTGTCCTGCCACAACTGCCCGGATGTTGTGCAAGCACTCAATACCATGGCCGTCCTTAATCCTGGCATTCGTCACACCATGGTCGATGGCGCCATTTACCCTCAGGAAGTCGACCGTCTGCAGATCATGGCCGTTCCAAGCGTCTGGCTTAATGGAGAAAGGTTTTCCGATGGACGTATGTCTCTTGATGAACTTCTGGCCGGTCTCATCAAGGATGACGAGGTCCAGAACACCGAGCAACTCTCCGACAAGGCCCCCTTTGATGTGCTGGTTGTTGGCGGAGGCCCTGCGGGAGCTGCAGCAGCGGTTTATGCGGCACGCAAAGGCATCCGAACTGGTCTGCTGGCCGAGCGCTTCGGTGGTCAGGTCATGGACACCCTCGACATTGAGAACCTGATTTCCATTTTGCACACCGAAGGTCCTCGGCTCGGACGTGCCTTTGAAGAACATGTGCGCAGTTACGAAGTCGACATCATGAGCATGCATCGCGCCAAAGCACTTGTTCCCGGCCAGAATGGCGGCCCACACACCCTTGAACTGGACCACGGCCAGAAGCTCTCCGCCCGCACCATTATCCTCGCCACCGGCGCCCGCTGGCGGGAACTCAATGTTCCCGGTGAACAGGAGTTCCGTGGGCGAGGTGTCGCTTATTGCCCACACTGCGACGGTCCACTGTTCAAAGGAAAAAGAGTTGCCGTCATCGGTGGAGGAAATTCAGGGGCGGAAGCCGCCATTGATCTCGCCGGTCTGGTTGCCCATGTTACCCTGCTCGAGTTTGCCGATACCTTGAGGGCAGATGCTGTCCTGCAGAACAAGCTGCACAGCCTGCCCAACGTTACTATGATCACCAGTGCCCAGACAACTGAAGTCTTTGGTGACAATAACCGCGTCAGTGCGCTGGGCTACAAAGACCGCAATACCAGCCAGCTACACCGACTGGAATTAGAAGGTGTATTCGTTCAGATTGGCCTGCTGCCCAATACCGACTGGCTTAAGGGTATCCTGCAGTTAAGCCGCTTTGGCGAAATTGAGATTGATGCCCACGGCGCAACATCCCTTCCCGGTGTCTTTGCTGCAGGAGACTGCACAACCGTGCCATACAAGCAAATCGTGATCGCCATTGGAGAAGGCGCCAAGGCCAGTCTGGCTGCCTTTGACTACCTCATCCGGCAGAGTCCGGCCTGAATAAACAACAGCGTCACTTAAAGGGTGCCGTGATTGCTGATGCCGTCCAAAAGATCGCTTAGACGGCACAAAAATAGCGGAACAACCACGATCAGTTGATGGACATCCGAGGCAAGTTCACTGAGGATCGAGTAATCTAATAGGCATCAAATGGCGCTCCAGGCATTGAAAATAGCCGTTCCCAGCGCCGACGTTGCTCGGCATCGAAAGTACGGGCACCAACCCAGTCTTCAGGTCCTGCAGGACCAATATTGCGCTTCCAGAAAGGTGCTTCTGTCTTCAGGTAGTCCATCAGGTACATGCAACCTTCAAAAGCTGCCCGACGGTGTGCTGCTGCCGTTGCAACCCAAACAATCACCTCAGCGGCTTCAATCCTGCCAATGCGATGCCGTACCTCAACATCCAGCAGACCAAAACATTCTTTTGCCTGCTCCATATGTTCATTCAACATTCGCTCGGTCATACTTGGATAATGCTCCAACCACAAGGCTACGGGGCAACCCTGTTCGTCCTGACGCATAAGTCCGGAGAAATCGACCATGGCACCACAGCGCACCGATTGACGTTGCCGGAATGCCTGTAGGCACACGGCCGTATCAATAACATGCGCTGAGACCAGGATGCTCATGCCTCAGCCTCCGGTGACCGGAGGGAAAAAAGCGACTTCATCACCGTCATGCAGATACTCGGCTGTTCTTGCCATCGAGGTATTGATGGCCATCAGGCAATGGGAGTCACTGAACACTTCCTGCCAGACCCCACCACGCGCCCTCAGGAACAACACAAGTTCCCCTAGGGTACCCGACTTAACGGACCAATCCAGATTTTCTTCCTCTGCCCCAATCTTTTCACGATAGGCTGCAAAAAATTTTAATTTAAGTTGCATCAGAGTCTCCAGTGACCCGATTGGCCACCCTGTTTTTCGACGAGCCGAACCGACTCGATCACCATGGCCCGATCCATGGCCTTGCACATATCGTATACGGTCAATGCCGCCACTGTTGCCGCGGTCAATGCCTCCATTTCCACACCCGTACGTCCATTAAGGGCACAACGGGCCTCCAAACGCAAACCCGGTAAATCCGGCAAAGCCTCAATCTCTAAATCAACTGCAGACAAGGCCAAAGGATGACAGAGAGGAATCAGATCAGCCGTTTTCTTAGCAGCCATGATACCAGCAAGCTGGGCAACCATCCGTACATCACCCTTGCCAGTATCCCCTTCGAGGATGCGCTGCAAGGTCTCTGGCTGCATGCGAATCCGAGCTTCTGCAGTCGCCTGACGAAAGCTTGCATCCTTGCCTGATACGTCCACCATTCGTGGCGCACCTTTTGCGTCAAAGTGAGTCAGAGGATCCGGTGTCATGTTTTTGATCTCTCCTTGGTGATTCGCTGTCAGGCTGCTTGGAAGTCAGCACCCATCTCGACTATGATAAGTTCCCTTGGGCTGCAAGTGCAATGAACTGATCATGGATTCGAGACTCCGGCAACTTTCCTGCCTGCTGATCTTGCTACTGAGCACACTGCTGGCATGCTCGCAACCTGTCATCCGAACGGAGCTGACGCTTAATGCCATTCCAAAATACCCGGAACATTTCAGCCATTTTGATTATGTGAATCCCAATGCTCCCAAAGGTGGGGATTTACGCATGGCCGGCTTTGGTACCTTCGATAGCCTCAATCCCTTTCTGGATCATGGCACACCGGCGGTTGGTCTTGACCAGGT
>JAJZHM010000037.1 GCA_021804485.1 Pseudomonadota bacterium
AAACAACAGAGTCGAAGACGGAACATTCCCCCGGTGAATCCGGGCAGAACGCTGCAGTTGCGATTCCTCAGGGAAATCCCGGCGTGCTTCTTCGGCACTATAACCTTGAGCCAGAGCAAGGGCCTGAGCTAAGGCATTGGCCTGGGTGCAGTCACGCTGTCCGGATCGGGTATGGGGCATACGGGCATACATAATAAAATCAGCCTGAACCGGCTGTGTCCCCTGATGCAGCAGTTGCATGAACGAGTGCTGTGCATCGCTCCCCACATCGCCAAAAACCAGCACACCTGAATGATTGAGCGGATGACCGGAAAGTGTGCAGCACTTTCCCAGACTTTCCATCTGCAATTGCATGAGATAATGCGGAAAAATAGCCAGACGCTGATGGTAGGGCAAAACAACGAGTGCCCGTAAATCCAGATAAACACTGTTGTACCATTCCAGCAGTGCCATGGTTGCAGGAATGCTGTGCATGCCCTCAGCCATGACATGCTGGTCAACGTACTGCATACCCCGCAGGAAATCCATAAATCCAGCTTCACCAAGATGGGCAGCCAGTGGCATCCCAATGGTTGAGGCAATGGAGAAGCGCCCACCAATACTGGGCATGAACTCCAACTGCAGATCGGCAGGAATCCCGTAACGGGTCATCGCAGCGGCATCAGCGGAAACCCCTAGGAAATGCCGACGAATTTCTTCCGACGTATAGCCGGATTGCTGCATCCAGAGTTCACAGCTACGAACGTTTTCAAAAGTATCCAAGGTCGTGAATGTTTTCGAGCTGATCAGGAACAAGGTATGATCGAGTTCAATACGCGGCAAAAGATCATGAAGCAGTACGCCGTCCATGGAACTGACAAAGTGCACCTTAAAATCCCTGCTGCCAAATTCCGCCAGAGCATGCACTGCCATGGCCGAACCCAAATGCGACCCGCCCACCCCCAGATTAACAAGTGTCGTGATCCTCTGACCACGGGCTCCTGGCAGTTGCCCTGTCCGGATGTCCTCCAGAACAGACAACATGCGCTGCCGATGTCGGTTCGCCTGCGCTGTGGCTTCCTGATCTGCAAGCTGATGATCAAGATCACGCAAGGCAAGGTGATGTGCTGGCCGCTGCTCGCTGGTATTGACGTTGACTCCAGACGACAATGCCGCCAGAAAATCAGGCAACCCCTTTCGCTCCCCATACTGACGCAACAATCCAAGCAAAGTAACATCGACACGTTGCCTTGTCGCGTCAAAATACAAGGGGCCTAGCCGTATCGTCAAATCTTCGCTTCGATGCGGATCATCAAGTGCCTCACGAAGTGAAAAATCGGCGTTGGCACGCTGCCAGTCCTGAATGCGTTCTACGAGCTCCGAGCAGGAGGCCAAATCACCAGATTCCGCTTTTAAGCCACCTTGCATATCCAACATTCCCTTCACTGCACTTCATTAGGATGATTTGTAGTAATCAAGAAACCATTCTACAAAAGAGGCAACCCCCTCCGCCACCCCGGTCGAAGGCTGGTACCCAAAATCATGATTTAGATCCGAACAGTCAGCAAAAGTATCCGGCACATCTCCTGGCTGCATGGGCTGCATATCCAGAATAGCTGTTTTACCTGTTGCCTGTTCAATACAATGAATATAATCCAGCAGCAGCACTGGCTGAGTATTGCCTATGTTGTAGATACGCCAGGGAGCTTCTGAAGTCGCTGGATCAGGGTGCATTGGATCCCAAGCGGAGTGAGCATACGCTGGCTGATCAAGAACCTTGATGATCCCGGTCACCACATCGTCAATATAGGTAAAATCACGTCGATGCTGACCATGATGGAACACACTAATGGGCTCCCCCGCCAAAATAGCCTGAGTAAAGCGAAACAGCGCCATATCAGGACGTCCCCATGGACCATATACCGTAAAAAAACGCAGCCCCGTACAGGGAATGCGGTAGAGGTGACTGTACGCATGCGCCATCAGTTCATTGGCTTTTTTGCTGGCGGCATAGAGCGACAGCGGATGATTGACTGCATCACGCTCTGAAAAAGGCATACGGGTATTGGCCCCATACACTGAACTGCTGGAGGCATACACCAGGTGCTCAATATTGGCTGCTCGACAACCTTCCAGGACATTCAAAAAGCCCGTCAGGTTACTGTCCGCATAGGCGTGGGGATTTTCCAGTGAATAGCGCACGCCCGCCTGTGCCGCCAGATGCACAACGCGATGCAGCGATGGCTCCTGAAACAGAGACACCATTGCAGATCGGTCAGCAAGATCCATGTGCCGGAATTCAAAGCGCTCACGTCCAATCCATGCCAAACGATCACGCTTAAGCTGAGGATCGTAATAATCATTCAGGTTATCAATCCCGATAACCTTTTCACCCCGATCAAGCAGGGCACGTGCGACATGGGCCCCTATAAAACCAGCAACACCCGTTACCAGCACGGTCATGTTTGCTCCCCTTGCAGCACAAAAGGAGCATTGTAGCAGTTCTTTGATTGTAACGGTCATCGACATCTTGACTCATGGTTAGCAACCGCTACACTTCGTTAAGATTTTTTTACAAGAATATCAGTGGAGAATCGTGATGTTACTTTTCAAAAAAACAGGCATTGCACTCTGCTTTTACGGCATGGCAGCCCTTTCGTTCGCTGACTCCAATAGCACTCCCCAAACATTTACCGGCTACTCCTACGCAGCCTTCGGCTACCAAAGCCTGCATTACACTGAAAGCCCATCGCTCATTCACTTCCGTACTACGGCCAATACCAGCAACATCACATTCGTCAGTGGCGGACTTTTTGAAGTCAATGATTTATATGATTTTTCACTTGATACCGAATCATCGCTGTTTAATACTCCTGCAGATGAACACTGGACCAATACATCAACCTTGAATATCCCCGGTACCAATCAATCAATTGGACCCGACACTGTTGTTCAGACCGATCGACTGCAAATGGATGTTGGCATGGTACGTGCCATGCTGCATTACAAAGTATCGAACGCTTTTCGCCTCTTGGGCGGTCTAACCTACATGTCGCTTGACAGTAAGCGTTTTCTCCCTACAACCCCATTCCCATCTCTGATTAAGACATCGGGTTCTCTGGTTGATGAACGGGATGACACCATTTCCCCTTCCGTTGGCTTTGCCTGGGAAAGTGGTGCGCTCGCCCAACAAAGGCAACGCTGGCGCATTCGAACGGTGCTTGATCTGCCTCTTTTTCGGCAAGTCACCAATTCCCAGATTGCTTCACCAATATCATCCGGTTTTGACTGGGGGCTGGATTTGTCCGGAGCCTATGACCTGCGCGTCTACAAAGGTCTTGAAGTCGGTGTTCTTTCCGACTACTTTTATCGCCGTGGCACTAGCGTGACATTTGGGACATCCGGTGGTACAGCTGAATATCCGCAGCACACCCTTTCACAATTTTTTGTGGGCTTTGAAATCGGCTGGAATTTACAGCATAACCACGACCATTAACAAAATACTGGAACGTCTTGGCAAGTGTTCAAGACCGTTCTACAATGATGCGACTGAGGGGCGCTGCGACGGTTATAGACCGCCAGGCTCAGTGATTTACATGAACTGCGTCCGCCTGACCTTGTGGTCGGCGGGTCGTATGAACTCCCCGACCGCTTCCATCACTGTGTGCTGAGGAGACGGTTTCGTGTCACATTCCAATCCTGATTATCGTGTTGCTGATATTGAACTGGCCGGGTTCGGTCGTCGGGAAATCACCCTGGCTGAAGCAGAAATGCCCGCGTTGATGGGTCTGAGAGCCCGTTACCGCGCCCAAAAACCTTTGGCCGGCGCCCGGATCATGGGCTGTATTCACATGACCATTCAAACCGCAGTCCTGATCGAAACTCTGGTTGAATTGGGTGCTGAAGTACGCTGGTCCTCCTGTAATATTTTTTCAACCCAGGACCATGCTGCAGCTGCCATTGCCCAAGCGGGCATACCGGTCTTTGCATGGAAGGGTGAGACTGAAGAAGAATTCTGGTGGTGCATCGAACAGACCATTCTAAAAGACGGCGTTCCCTGGAATGCCAACATGATTCTTGACGATGGCGGCGATCTGACCCAACGGGTCCACGAACGCTACCCGGTCATGCTGGAACACATCCACGGGATTACTGAAGAAACAACCACAGGTGTCGCCCGCCTCTATCAGATGCTTAACGATGGCACCCTGAAAGTCCCTGCCATTAATGTCAACGACTCGGTCACCAAGAGCAAGAACGACAACAAGTATGGCTGCCGGCATTCCCTGAATGATGCGATCAAGCGAGGCACCGACATGCTGCTTGCTGGACGTCGGGCTCTGGTCATTGGCTATGGTGATGTCGGCAAAGGTTCAGCCCAGTCGCTGCGGCAGGAAGGCATGATCGTACGCGTTACTGAAATCGATCCCATCTGCGCCATGCAGGCCTGTATGGATGGCTATGAAGTCGTCTCACCCTACCGCAACGGCATCAATACCGGACGCATCGAAGACATTCAACATGATCTTCTTGGGCAAACCGACCTGGTCGTCACCACCACCGGCAATACCCATGTTTGCGACGAAGCCATGCTGCGCGCCCTAAAAGATGGTGCGGTTGTGTGTAACATCGGCCACTTTGACACTGAAATCGATACCGCCTTCCTGCGTCGTACCTGGAAATGGGAAGAAATTAAACCCCAGGTTCATAAAATCCACCGCTCGGATCGCCCGAGTGATTACCTGATTCTGCTTTCAGAAGGCCGACTGGTCAATCTGGGCAACGCCACAGGGCACCCCTCGCGCATCATGGACGGCTCCTTTGCCAATCAAGTACTGGCACAGATGCACCTCTACCAGCTGCGTTTTGCGGACAAAGCAGCCGATCAAAAGACAACCCTGCTGCAGGTCACCGTGCTGCCCAAAAAGCTCGATGAAGAAGTTGCAGCGGCCATGGTGGCGGGTTTTGGCGGAATACTCACACGCCTGACGTCTGAACAGGCTGAATATCTGGGGGTTGATGTGGATGGTCCTTTCAAACCAGAACACTATAAATACTGAGGTGCGGAATGAGCATCCGCTTCTCAGTTGAGTATTTTCCACCCAAAACTGAAGAAGGTATTGAGCGGCTCGCAGCCGCTCATGCCCGCTTCTCGGCCCTCAAACCCGATTACTGTTCGGTCACCTATGGTGCAGGCGGTTCAACCCGGGATCGCACCTTGCGAACCATCCAGGCACTGCAGGGTTCTGTTCCCATTGCGCCCCACCTCTCCTGCATCGGTGACAGCCGAACCTCGCTCCTTGAACTTTTACAGATTTATCGCAACATGGGCATTCATCGTATTGTTGCCTTGCGAGGAGACCTACCCTCCGGTCAGGTGGCACTGGGGGAACTGCCCTATGCGCGCGATCTGGTTGCCCTGATCCAAGAGTTCGACGCCACCCAGTTCGAGATTGCCGTTGCTGCCTATCCTGAGGTCCATCCCCAAGCCGAAAGCGCGGAACGTGACCTGCGCCACTTTATTGCCAAGATTGAGGCAGGTGCCCAGGAAGCCATTACCCAGTACTTCTACAACCCTGACGCCTACTGGTCTTTCTGCGATCGACTTAAGGCCCTAGGATGTCATGTCCCCATCATACCTGGCATCATGCCCATCACTCAGGTCAGTAACTTGTTGCGTTTCTCAGATGCCTGTGGCGCAGAAATACCACGCTGGCTTCGCAAACGTCTGGCTGATTTCAGTGACGACCCAATTGCCATTCGTCAATTCGGTGCCGAAGTAGTCACCCGACTCTGCGAACAACTTCTGCAGCAAGGCGCCCCATCGCTGCATTTTTACAGCATGAACCAACTGGAAGCCACATTGACCATTTTACAGGGACTGGGCCGGGCATGAGTAACAGCATCTGGATTGAGCAGGATCAGCGCCTGATCTGGCACCCTTGCACCCAGATGCATGACCATGAATCCTTCCCGATCCTGCCAATCAAACGTGCCCAGGGAATCTGGCTGGAAGATTTTGAAGGGCATCGTTATATGGACGCCATCAGTTCATGGTGGGTCAATATCTTTGGGCACGCCCACCCGGACCTGAATGCAGCACTCTGCGCCCAAGCCCAACAACTGTCACACATCATGCTGGCCGGATTTTCCCATCAACCCATCATTGAACTGAGCGCCCTGCTGGTTGAGCGCGCTCCTGAAGGTTTGGTACGCTGTTTCTATGCTGATAATGGCGCCTCAGCGATCGAAGTTGCTCTGAAAATGAGCATGCATGCCTGGCGCAATCAGGGTCAGCCAAAAAAACACCGATTTGTCGCCCTTAGCAACAGCTATCATGGTGAGACTCTGGGTGCGCTCTCGGTTACCGACATCCCTCTGTTCAGTGCCACCTACGCACCTCTGCTCACAACGCCGCTGCGAGTCCCTTCGCCCGACTGCAGTCACCTGCCCGCAACGGAATGGCAACAGCACAGCATTGCAGCACTGGCCGCGGTTGAAACACTTTTTTCGCAACATCATTCAGATATTGCCGCCATCATCGTTGAACCATTGGTTCAGGGTGCGGCAGGCATGCGTATGTACCACCCTGCCTATCTCAGCGGACTGAGAATCCTGTGTGATCAGTATCGGATTCACCTGATTGCTGATGAGATTGCCGTCGGTTTTGGACGAACAGGAACCTTCTTTGCCTGCGAACAGGCAAAGATTGCACCTGATTTTCTCTGCCTGTCCAAGGCACTAACCGCTGGCTATCTGCCCATGTCGGTGGTTTTGACCACCGATGCCATCTATCAACTTTTTTATGATCGTCATGAACACCAGAAAGGGTTCATGCATTCGCACAGCTATACAGGGAATGCCTTGGCCGCAGCCGTTGCTGTTGCCTCCCTGCAACTGTTCGACCGCGACCAGATCATCCTGCAGAACCAGCAAAAAGCTGTATGGATGCAACAAACAGCAAAAAGGATCCTGCCCAGTGCACAGGTCAGTAATCTGCGTCAATGCGGCATGATCCTGGCCTTTGACTGGGTGCCTGCCCCCGGACAGTCCTGGGACCCAAACTGCCGGCCCGGACTGCTGCTGCACCGGGCTGCCCTGCAGCATGGCATACTCATCCGGCCCATCGGCCATCAGGTTTATGTCATGCCACCCTACATTATTTCAGAAAGCGAGATGGAAGAACTGTTTGAGGGCATCGCCAGCGCCATGCGCACCGCCCAAGAACAGCCGGATCTACGATGGGCCAGCTTAGTCCAATCAGCATCAAACCACCCTATGGATCTGGCCTGAACATGCGCCTGTATTGCAACGGCACGATTATCCTCAATGAGGAATTTGCTCTGCCAGAGACCGCTGCACATCACGCTCGGGTTGTTCGGGCCCAGGTGGGTGATCTGCTTGATCTGTTCAACGGCGACGGCTACGCCTACCTTGCTCAGATCAGCCGAATGGAACGAAAACATGTTTTTGTTCTGGTTCAGAACAAAGAACAACAGCATCGGGAATCTCCTTTCCCAATACATTTAGCCGTTGTGCTGAGCAAAGGGGACCGCCTGGACTGGTCCCTGCAAAAAGCCACGGAACTCGGTATTCACCGAATCAGCTTGCTGACCAGCAGCCGCTGTGAAGTACATCTGCGTGGTGAAGACCGACTGGACCGAAAAATGCAACACTGGCAACAAGTTATCATCTCTGCCTGCGAACAGTCCGGACGTTGCTGCATCCCCCAACTTACCCAACCTGCGCCGCTGCAGGATTTCTTGCAGCGCGTCGACGACACCAATGACCGAATCTTCCTGGAACCATCAGCCCATACAGGGATCACACAACTGCAGGTCGCACCGGGCCAAGGCATTACCCTGCTGGTTGGCCCTGAAGGCGGGTGGAGCGATGAAGAACGTTCCCAGATGGTTCACTCCGGGTGTCAGGCCACCCGTTTAGGTCCACGAATTCTGCGCACGGAAACAGCCCCACTTGCGGCCATTGCTGTTTTGCAGGGCCTTTATGGCGATTTGCACTAGCAAAAAGAATGCGCAGCCCCTGTCTCAGGAAAACGGATTCATGCGGCGCAAGGTTTCATCTTTTAAAACAACATGATGATAGATTGCCAAAGCCCCATGACCACCAACAAGAACAAGGATAATATCCGCCAGAACCGTATGAACACCCTCGGAAAACTCCTTCCAAGCCGGATGAGCCTGAAACAGTACAGGCAGATCAAACAACCCAAAGAAGGACACCGGCTTACCATGCATCATCACCATGACATAGCCTGAAAAAGGCATCAGGAACATCAAAAGATAAAGAAGATGATGCACGCCAAGAGCTGCTTTCTGCTGGGACGGTGTACCTATGGGACGCGGTCCTTTGTGGGTCAGCATCCATGCCAGACGCACCAGCGCAACCATAACAATCAAGACACCAACAGATTTGTGCAGGTCAATCATGGCATGTTTGGTTGCACCATGGGCAAAATCCCATGTATAAGCCAGAAAAAACATCATAGCAAAAAGCGCCAGCATGATTGCATGCAGCCAGACAGCCGTTCTTGTCCAGTTTTGTGGAGATTCGTTCATCATCAAGTCTCGTTTATGCCCAACAGGCGCGAGAATGTACGTGATGTCATGAATTCAGGCAAGACCTCACTTTGTTACATTCCTGTTATCCCTGCAGCAGAACCTTCTCAATCGCCTCAAGATTGGGAATAACCAGCATTTCTCCTTGCCAACGCACCGCCAAGGATTCTACAGGTCCCAAGCGATCCTGCCATTCAAGCAAATCTTCCAGACCATTCAGGCGCACATTCGCAGGCCTTGGGGCTGCCTGTAAACCGAGGCCATAGTAACCTCCTCCTTCACTGTGCACCGCTTGCAAGATCACGATATGCTGAATCTTTTTTGCTGCCGGACGATTGTTCAGAACTTCAAAGGAAACAACCGGCACATCCAGTTCTTTCCAATGCAACGTGCCCAGAAACCAGTTTGCCGCACGCTTGGGACGAACCAGTTCAGGAGATGCCACGTGATCCATAACATTGACCAAAGGCAGCAATAACTGCCCATCAAATACGGGAAAGACCATGCATTCGATGACTCCCGTTGTTGCCGTCATCAGGGTGGCTGCACTTAAAGACCCGATGGCACTCATGTATCACCTCTTCGATTTGATGCAGCTTCAGTGAACTGCACTGTTTTGCTGATAGAAAGACTTCATGTAGTCGACAATCTTGCCAGCCAGTTCCGAGGGACGACCGTTGTCGCTGACGCATCCGGTTGCCCGCATGGAATCCGGTTGCGAACTGCAGGCACAGGAAGCCGCGTCCTGAGCCATAATCTTCCCACCCCTCTGTATAAGATTGGGTCCAGACATGGAACCATCCGAACCCATGCCACTGAATATGACGGCCAGAGACTGTTTGCCAAAGGAACGACTGACATTGGCAAGAACCTGATCCATGGAAGGAGCATAAGGACCCTGCCAAGGACGACCACACAGGTGAACTCGCCCTGCATCATCAAAATCCATCTCCTGATCAACCGGAGCAATCAGTACCTCAGCTGGCCTTAACTCATCACCCTCGGCGGCGATCCGGATACGAAAGTGGTTGTGACGACCAAGAACCCGGGGCAATATATCCAGCATGCGACCATCGATATGCTGAGCCAAGATAAATGCCACCGGCAATCCATCCGGCAGACTGTCGAGAAACTCCTTGACTGCCTCGGGGCCACCGAGAGAGGCGGCCAGAACACAGACATAAAGATCCGTATTAAGCGTATATTCTTGGGACCAGGTCAATAAGGACGGCGCACCTGGCTTCAGGTCTTCAGCCTCAAGCGCTGCCAGACCGGTGTCAAACCGCGGGGCACCCACCATACCGCGTAACTTGGTATAAACGCGCCGTTCCCATAAAGTAAAGGCTTGGGTCGCCGGCTGCGGGGCATGTTCAATTCCAAGCAAAACGGGTGATCCCGTCTCCAGCAACACATCCAGCAGACCTTCATCCTGTTCACCCAGGTCCGCCAGCCAGACATCAACCTGCTCAGGCTTCCACCCCGAACACAGATTTCTGATCACCTCACGCGCCAGAAGCTCGTATCCATGTGAACGCACCGCATGGGCCAAAGCATCCACCTGGGCCCTTGATCCAGCCAGAACCCCTACTCTCGGGTTTCTGCCCTGGTCCTTCATGTATTCACCCGGCTGCCCAACAGCTCACGGACGGTATCCAGCAGATTCTGTTCCACGAAAGGCTTACCCATATAGGCATCAACACCGATCGAATAAGCGCGTTCACGATGCTTCTCACCGGTTCGGGAGGTAATCATCACAATCGGCATCCGTTCAAGTCGGGCATTGTGACGCACCAGGGAAGCAACCTCGAATCCATCCATACGCGGCATTTCAATATCGAGCAGCATGATATCCGGCGTTACATCCTCGAGCTGACTGATGGCATCGACACCGTCCTTGGCAACCACAACATCGTAACCATGCCGCTCCAAAAGACGGGACATAACCTTACGAACCGTAACAGAGTCATCAACCACCATAACCAGACGAGTTCGGTGATCCACCTCTGCCACCGGAGTGGACGTGGTATCCTCCTGATGCTGCTTCTGATCCAGAACACGGCGGGCCGCCCCCTGAATAAAGGCGGTTGACCGCAACAGCGCCTGCAGATCCAGAATGATGACGACTGAACCATCACCAAGAATTGTCGCACCCGAGATACCTGCAACACTGGAAAGCTGGGCACCCACGGATTTCACCACAACTTCACGAGAACCCAGCAAGGCATCGACCTGAAGGGCAAAACGACGTTGATCGCCACCACGCACCAACAGAACAGGCAAGGGCAAGGACTGACCCGGTGTCACATTGGGCTGCAGTTTTCCCAACACAAACTCACCCATATAATGCAGATGGTAGGAAGTACCTGCATAATGGAATGGGTTCGACTGGGCACCATAATATTGTTCGAGATCATCCGTTGATACCCGGACAATCCCTTCCACCTGCTGCAGGGGTACTGCATAGACATCATCGCCCACCCGGACCATCAGCGCACGGTTGACCGACACAGTAAATGGCAAGCGGACGGTAAAGATCGTTCCTCGACCGGGTTCCGACTGAATATCGACCGTACCGCCCATCTGCTTGATTTCGCTCTGGACGACGTCCATACCCACACCACGTCCGGAAATCTGGGTCACCGTCTGGGCTGTAGAGAAGCCGGAATGAAAAATGAACTGCATGACATCATGATCGGAGAGATCAGCATCCTCAAGCATCAGCCCACGCTCACGTGCTTTCTGCCGCACCGCCTGAACGTCGATTCCACCTCCATCATCGCTCAGCTTAAGCACAACTTCGCTGCCTTCACGGGCCAGCACAAGCGTAATTCGACCTTCCTCGGGCTTGCCCAAGGCAAGGCGCTTTTGCCGTGCCTCAACCCCGTGATCCACCGCATTACGCAACATGTGCTCCAGTGGTGCTACCATCCGCTCCATCAGACTGCGATCCATTTCCCCTTCAGGGTTAATCACTTCAAGATCAACCAGCTTACCAACTTCCTGGCCAGTCTGACGCACAATACGCCGTAACCGTGGGACCAGTCGGGAGAAGGTAACCATGCGGGTCCGCATCAACCCTTCCTGCAACTCGGTATTAATGCGGGACTGTTGCAGCAACAGAGTTTCCGCATCGCGCATTTTTTCCTGAAGGGTGTCGGTAATATCCAGCAAGTCTGAGGATGATTCTGCCAAAGAACGGGAAAGCTGGTTCAAGGAGGAATAACGATCCATTTCCAGAGGATCAAAGTCCTCGTATTTTGCCTGCTCAACCTCACGACTATAGCTGGCCTTGATTTGGGCATCCAGTTCAGTATCCATACGCCGCAACTGTTCAGACAGGCGCTGAATCGTGGCACCCATATCTTCCAGAGACTGCTGGAAACTCAGCACGCCCTGTTCAACTCGTCCTCGGGCAATCGATGTCTCACCAGCAAGGTTTACCAGCCGTTCCAAAAGCTCGGCAGGAACACGCACCATTTCCTGCGGGGCTTTCTGGGCATCGGAAAGGTGTCTGACTGCCATAGCCGGAGGTATAGCCTTGCCCAATCCATCCGGACGCAAGACCGACTCGGCTCGTTCAATGAGTTCCTGTGCACGCTGCGCCGGTTCAGGGGCAGGCATGAGTTCAACTTCAGGCAAATTGGCAACTTCAGGCTCTGCATGCAACGGTACGAATGGCTCAGCCTGTTCTGCCCCACCCCGATGCAGACGCTGCAGAAGCGAGGACAATTGTGAAAGCGTGTCCAACTGATCTTGCCAGAATGACCGAGTTGGCGATGCGCCCGATTCCTGGACAGTCTCAAGCACGGATTCCCAGTTATGGGCAAAGTCCCCAATCTCCACCAGTTCGGCGAGACGGGCACCTCCTTTCAGTGTATGGAGATGGCGCAGAAGCAATCCAATATGCTGCCGATCTGCAGGCGCATCAAGCAATGCCGAAAGCGATTGCTCAATGGCAGCAAAGATCTCATCCGACTCCTCAAGGAAGAAGTCAAGGATTTCATGATCTGGCATCGCCATGGACTCAACCACAGGAGCCATAACCTGGGGTTGCGAAACACGAGGCAACTCAACAGGGGAATGTGCAGGAATTGAGGCCAATGCCTGATCGGGTGATTTCAGATATTGTCTGATCCAGCTGACCAGATCATCCACTGCAGGACAAGCTTGCTGTTGACGAAGCGCGGAAACAGCATCCGTCAAACGATCCTGGCATGACAACAACATGTCATTTAACACGGGCATGAAAGGAATATTCCGATCTGCCAGACGCTCAAACAATGACTCCATTTCATGAGCCAGATCACCAATTGGGCTAATCTCTGCCAGACGCGCACCACCCTTAAGGGTATGCAGGCTGCGTTGCAACAATTGGATTGTCTTGAGATTATCCGGATCCTGCAGGAATTTCTGCAGATCCCGGGCCGTTGCATCCATGATTTCATCCGCTTCTTCCAGGAAGATTTCCAGAAGCTCAGAATCATAGCTCACAGGTTCAGCAGCCGATTCAGGCTGCGACCGTTCCGGAGTAGCAGGCTCAACCCGAGCCAGCGAAGGACGAATCTCGGTCATTGCACGCAACAGATGAACCATTTCATCCTGTGCAGCACATTCTCCTCGTTCACGAAGTTCGCTCAACATCTGCATGAGCCCAAGAACAGCCTGACTGACCAGAGTCGCTACTTCAGGTGACTGGGGCAACCGCTCCTGCAATACATCATCAAGGACATGCTCGAGAACCTCACTCAAATCCCCCACGGGTTCAATACCCGCCAGCCTCGCCGACCCCTTGAGCGTGTGAGCAATCCGAACTATATCCTTCAGACCTGAATGATTTTTGCCAGAAAGCGCATCTCGCTGCAACCGGGCAAATTCAGTCATCAACTCATCACCTTCCTCCAGGAAGAGATCGAGCAGTCCCTGATCGCTCAGTTCATCGGATTCAGCCAGTTCTTCGAGTTGCGCCAGAACAACATCGGAAGGCACCATCTCCAGATTTGCCGCCAGCGAATCCAGCATATTGATAATTTCATCATGCCCTTCCAGCAACTGTTTACTTAATTCCTGATCAAGCTGCAAAGAACCCGCTAGAAGATGATCGTAGATCGCACCCATAAAGCCAGAAATCCGGACCAAGGGCTCAAGTCCAAGATGACTCGAAACTTGCTGCATGACACCGAGCTGCTCAATCATGTCACTGTAAAGTGCGGTCCTGTTGTCGTTCTTGAGCCAGTTCATCAGGTCGTCAGGCGCATCAAGAATTCGATCAATACCTGCTGCCAGCAAGGTAGCAACCGGGCCTGTATCCATCTCTTCCGATGATTCTGACGAATGATCAGAAACAGGCGATGCTAGTTCACGTGTAAGCCTATGAATCTGATCAAGCAATTCCTCATCGAGCAGTGATGGCATACCTCCCTGCTCAAGAATCTGCACTCCGGCATCAATCTGGTCATGGCCATCCTGTAAAACGGCGCGATGATCAATCTGTACCGCGCAATTACTGTTGCGCAGATTCTTGAACAGGTTCTCCAGTGCCGAGCTGAGGGAGGCAATATGCGAAACATTGGCCATCGCCGCACTCCCCTTCAGGGTATGCAAGGCACGCAGTATCCCATCAGTAACCGCTCCATGCTGCCCGGAGTCCTCCAGAAACTCCTTGATCGAGGCCAGATGTGACCGGGCCTCGGACACAAATATTTCAAGGAGTACGGGATCAACAGATCCCGCATCATCCTGTGCTTCAAGCGCATTTAACTCCTCAGCCAAAGCATGATCCGGGTGCTCCAGACTCTCAACCATTGCATCAAACGATGAGCTACGCCTAAGTGACCTCTCTTCTGCCGGTTGCTCGACAGATTGAGGCGATTGGTCCACGCCCTCAGACGCATAAGCATCAAGAGGCTCCAGTTCAGCAACAGGTTCAACGGCTTCATGAATGTCTTCTACAACTTCAGTGACCGGCTCAAGCTCGGCGGCAGCTTCCTCAACTTCAGGAGCCACTTCAGAGACAACTTCCGTGACCGGCTCAAGCTCAGCGGCAACTTCCTCAACTTCAGGAGCCACTTCAGACACAACTTCCGTGACCGGTTCAAGCTCGGCGGCAGCTTCTTCAACTTCAGGAGCCACTTCAGACACAACTTCCGTGACCGGCTCAAGCTCGGCGGCAGCTTCCTCAACTTCAGGAGCCACTTCAGAGACAACTTCCGTGACCGGTTCAAGCTCGGCGGCAACTTCTTCAACTTCAGGAGCCACTTCAGACACAACTTCCGTGACCGGTTCAAGCTCGGCGGCAACTTCCTCTACTTCAGGAGCCGCTTCAGAGACAACTTCCGTGACCGGTTCAAGCTCGGCGGCAACTTCCTCTACTTCAGGAACCACTTCAGAGACAACTTCAGTGACCGGCTCAAGCTCGGCGGCAACAGGTATGGGTTCCCCTCTTGTCAGCGCTACAGCCGTTCTCATCAGCAGGGTTGTATCCTGTCTCGGAGCGATCTTGTTCTGGAAATCTTCAACCAGGCCAGGAATGAGATCAATCACATCAGTCATGAGATTCAACATGACTGGAGCAGGAGTAATAGACTTATCAAGAACACGATTCAACATGCTCTCAACGGCCCAAGCCAACTCACCCACGACCTTGGCGCCAACGAGCCGGCCCGAGCCTTTCAGGGTATGAAATCCACGCCGGAATTCCTTAAGCGCATCTGTTTTATCGAAATCACGTGCCCATTGGGGATAATACTCCCGAATGTTTTCCAGAACTTCCTCGGCCTCCTCAACGAAAATCTCACGAATCTCGTCGTCGCAGCTGAAGTCATCCTGTGGCATCTCTTGCAAGATGGGTACCGCAGGTTTTGATGTCGTCGTCATGATAAGAGATGAAACTACTTGAGGGTTATTGAAAACGGAGTCTTCAGACTCCGAACGTGTTGAGGATTCAGGTACATTCAGGTTCTCTTCGCTCTGTGGCAAGAGATCTGCGGTCAAATAAGGTTGATGCTCGGACAGATGATCCGTGACAGGCTGTGACTGGGCCGACTGTTCTTCAGAAAGAACCGAGTCCGTTGCACTGATTGGCTCAATCGATGCATCAGTCTGTACCTCTATGGATTCTTGGTGAATATTCGATTCCTGCTGATCGGTTGCAGGGACTGTGGCAGTATAGACTTGCAAACGCTCAACAGCCTTTTCAGCCGCATCAAGCGGATCAAGATGATCACGGCTGTCATGAGCCAGATGCTCAAGATAATATTCGACACCCGATATAACATCGGCAAGCGTATCCATATCGGACCAGTCTGGGCGCCCCATCTCAAACAGAAGCTTCTGACGCACATATTCCGCGAGGGTGAAAAGAATCCGGCCCGCACGATGCAATTCAAGCATATCCATGCCACCGCGGACTCCATCCAGAAGATTCGGCAACGATTGGATATGACTTGAGTCCCACTGGGAACTGATATAGGAGACAACCGACTCTTTGGCTTGTTCCAAAGCTGCCCTAGACTCACGCAGAACAGCCTGCTCCGCTTCCATGATGTCAGCGCCCGAACCTTGTGTAGGTGCCGATGATGGGGCACGATCATAGACAAGTCCATGCAACGATGCTTCGACAAAAAGCAGAGATCCCGCCACATCCATCATGCGCCCATCATCAAGCTTTCCACCGGCGACGATGTCTTCAATGATGGAGATTTGATCAATAATGACCTTGCGTTGCTGGCCCATGCCAACGACGCCAATCGTATCCGCAATCTGTTTGAGCGTAGGAGCCAAGGCTTCCAGTTCCGTCACATTGCGACTCGGAGACCGAACCAACAAGTCCAGCGTATCCTTGACTCGAGCCAACTCTTCACATAAAGCGTCAACAACTGATTTTATGGCCTCACGGTCAGGGCCATTCAATCGTGCCCGATCTTCATCAAGAAGATGTTCCGAAGGCAGGGCGTCGTTCAGTCGATAACGGGCCTTGATCGCATCCACGCGCTGAGTGCCCGGTTGCGCCTTTGCAACGAAGTACAACAGATTGCGTAAAAGATCCTGCGGCGGAACAAACTGACCTTCGTCCAACAGTCGGCGAATCTGTCGATCTGTCTGACCGAGCAGTGCCTTCATCGTACTGCTGACGTCAGCTCCCTGCAGATGGATCGTTTCAATAACAGCACCCACAACTTCCCATAGCTGGCGCAAGCCATGACTGCTCGATACCCGCGCAAGCCGGTCAAACACAAGCAGCATATGATCAATCGCCTGGGCATTACCTGTATCCTTGCGCAGCAAATCAACCAGAGAAGCCTGATAGGCCTGTCGCAATTTTTTGAGAACAGCCTTCATATCCTCATTAAGTGGCAACGAAGCAACTTCCTCAAGGACTGCAGTCAAATCCGGTTTGAAAAGGGTCGTTTCAGTCAGCAAGGGTTCATTGCGCGCCGAACGTAAGTCATTCAGCAAAGGCATAAGGATCATGGGAACATCTTTACGGGAACTGCGCACATGATCAAGATAGGTTGGCAACTGTAAAATGGAGCGCATCAGTAATTCAAGGGCATCATCAATTTTACCGACTTGCTGATTGATCAATGCCAGACACAGTGCTTCCATTTCCTCAGCGAGCAATGCTGCCCCGTACAGTTCAACCATGTGCAGGGTTCCATGCACCTGATGAAGGTAGGCAAGGCAAAAACGCAGACGTGTTGCATCTTCCGGATTCTCAACAAAGGATTCCAGCGACTGACGGGACTGTTTGAGCGTTTCCTCAATTTCTCCCTTGACCCAGTCTAATGCCACAATCTGATGCTGCTCGCTCATGACTCGCCTCGATAAACGTCTAATCCGCTATGATTCACTTTGTTTTTCGACTGAACGCCAAAACACCCGGGTCGGCTACCCGAACCAACTCAGGATGCTGCCAGTCGACCAGCTCGTTAACCCCAAGAATAAGAAGACCACCGGGCTTCAACTTGTCCACCAAACGGGCAACGATGTCGCGTTTTCTGAATTTCTTAAAATAAATCAACACGTTTTGGCAAATAATCACATCCATGTCAAAATAAGGCGCCTGCTCAATTTCCATGATATTTAGCTGGGCAAAACAAATTTTTTCACGAATGGATGCCTTGAACTGCCAGAGCCCTGCCTGTACGGGTTCAAGGAATTTCTGCCGCCACATCTCCGGAATCTGTTGAATTCGTCGTTCTGAATATTGACCCTTACGTCCTTTTCCCAGAGCCGGAATACTGATATCGGAGGCCATGACGCCCCAAAACAGATCCTTGCTTCTGCCTGAGGACTCGATCAGTACCTGCAACAGCATAGCAACCGAGTATGGCTCTTCCCCCGTCGAACAACCCACACTCCACACATTGAGCTGGCGGATCGCAGGTCGCATCAGACATTCATTCAGATGGCGACCAAGACAATCAAACGAAGGTTGATGACGAAAAAAAGAGGTTTCCTGAACGGTGAGTCGATCGGTAAGAATGGCCCATTCCGGCTCAACCAATGCCGGGGCACCCTGAACAAGAACCTCGTAGTAGGATTCATAATCGTGAATGCCCAACTCGCGCATGCGTACACCTAGATTTGTACACAAGAACGAGCGTCTGGATTCCCCAACAGTCATCCCAACCCGTGACTCAATCAGTGCCTGCCATAAAAAAAACTCCTCATCACTCATCGATCTCAGACTGTTCAGCGCCCAGTGATCCCTCGTCATGATCAATTCCACCGCCAGCACCTGCCGGTCTTAACTTCAGGCGCTTTCAGGCAACTTGAACCCCGATACAGACTGTCTCAGCTCATTCGCCATTTCAGCAAGATTTCCGATCGAACGGGCTGTCGCAATCGTACCAGCCGTTGTCTGAGAGGTAATATCCTGAATCACGTTCATGGTGTACGAGATATGACCAGCCGAAGCGGCCTGCTGGCGTGCAGCATTCGAGATGTTCTGAATCAGGTCGGCAAGACTGCGTGACACATTCTCAATTTCTTCCAAAGCCACACCTGCGTCCTGTGCCAGTCGGGCACCAAGCACCACTTCCGACGTGGTCTGCTCCATGGAGATCACCGCCTCGTTGGTGTCGGTCTGAATTGTCTTGACCAGTTGGGCAATGCCTTTGGTTGCTGCCGCAACACGTTCCGCCAGACGCTGCACTTCATCGGCCACAACGGCGAAACCTCGACCCGCATCACCCGCCATAGACGCCTGAATCGCCGCATTCAAAGCCAGAATATTGGTCTGATCGGCAATATCATTAATGAGGGACACAATGTCGCCGATCTCTTGGGAGGATTCCCCCAGTCGTTTGATACGTTTCGACGTTTCCTGAATCTGTTCGCGGATATTATCCATACCCTGTATGGTACTTTGCACCTTTTCAGTGCCTTTATGGGCAATCGCCACCGAACGCTCAGCCACAACGGCAGATTCGGCCGCATTCGCAGACACCTGATCAATGGAAACCGCCATTTCATTAACGGCAGCTGAGGCACCGGCAATTTCCTGCGCCTGATGCTCGGATGCCTCGGCCAGATGCATGGCCGTTGCCTGGGTCTCCTGGGCTGCTGCAGAAACCTGCACCGCTGTCTGGTTGATCGTTGATACCAGAATACGCAGCTGATCGATCGAGTAGTTGATCGAGTCGGCAATGGCCCCGGTAAAGTCTTCGGTCACGGTAGCCTGTACGGTAAGATCACCATCGGCCAGATCACCCAGTTCATCAAGCAAACGTAAAATGGCCGACTGGTTACGCTGATTTTCCTGCTCGCCTTGCTCAGCACGCTGGCGCTCCTGTTCACGACCCACAGCTTCACGCAAACGGGCCTGACGAGCACGTTCGCCATAAAGAAGCGCACTTGCAGCAGCTGTGAAAATAAAGGAGGCAATGGCCAGAAAATAATAGAAGGTATTAGATGCGTCCTCACCAACACGTTTAGCAACCGTCGTTGATGCTTCCAAAAGATCTCTGGAATCATTAAAAATCGAGCTTGATGCCTGACGAACCTGGAACAGCTCCGGGGATGTCTGCAGAATCTGATTGGCTGACTTGTTCACCGACTCATCAAAAATCTTGCTGATTTCCGCAAGAGAGTCCTGGGCATCCTTGTTGCCCACCTGATCAATATGCAGAATGGCGTCCCCATTACGAAGTCCCTTCAACACGCGTCCGAAACGCTCAGAATCACGGGCAAAGTTATCAGCGGCAATCACCGCATTATCACCACCGTCCAGCATTTCCCGAACGGAACGCAGGATACGCTCAGCAAGCACAGACTGCTGTTTGACAACGACAAGCGCATTCGCTGTATCCTTGGAATTGAGCATGTCCTGAGTCACATTATCAAGCTCAGCCTGGATGTCCGGAATAGAATCAGACAGCGTTCCAGAAAGTTCATAGAGCGCACTCACCGCATCCTCGCCCTGCAGAACAATATCGGCGTTGTCAGAAACCTTACGCCAAATCTTGCCAACGTCTTTCATGTCCTTGACATCAGGACTGCGGTATTTCTGCAGCTCTTTCCAGCGCACCTGAAAGTCTCCCTTCGCTTCTTCAAGCAAGGCAAACGCTTCATCATTACCGGTTGATGCTTCCGAGGCATCCTTGGCAATCTTTTGCGAAAGCACACGCAACTCGGCTGCATGCATGATCGCCATACGAGAGTGGTCGGATCGGACAAAGATGGCGACCACCGATGTGATCAGAATGATGGAACAGACCCCAATCGACGCAACCAAAAAGCCCATGGAGCGACTTTCCTGTGTCACCGACCGAAGTTCTTTAAGCCGTTC
>JAJZHM010000137.1 GCA_021804485.1 Pseudomonadota bacterium
ACGAAGTACGGACAACGGTCCGATGCGATGAAGCCAATCATTTTCAAATGGCTATCGGCAGATGTAATGAAGTGGCCTCGGTTGCTTGTTAAAGTGGTGCTGATTCGGCTACGGCCCGGAGGTGTACCTTGGTGAAAACCAAGGGAGAGCTGGGAGACCCCGAATCATCCAGCCCCATAAAACTCCCTAAATTTATTCATGGGGATGTTTAGCCAACTGGCGCAAACCATGTACCACATACTGTAAGCCAAAGACTTTGCAACCGGCCATCGCACCTCGACAACCCCGATCCCTTGGTCGCACCAGAAAAACCTTGAAAAACTGCAGAAAAAACAAAACTACGTGCAACCCTAGGATGGTGGCACCGGTTACAGAACCGCAAGAAGCATACCCCGGAAAAACTCCTGCACCTGAGCGATCAGGACCTCCGTAGCAGGACGCTGTTCCTCCGGAGTGAGTACCCACTCGGTCATCAGCTCGTGAAATGCCCCCACCAAACCCAATGTGCGACTGAAATAGTCATCTCGTTCCGGTAAAAGACCGGCAGCAACCATCGTATCGACTTCTTCAAGAATCAACTGGCTGAACGTACGGATCACCTTGCGGCGTAATTGTTCAAACTCCTGCGACACCCCAACCACTTCCAGGCAGTTGATGCGAAGAAAACGCTCATCGGCTAAAAAGGCATGACAGGCTGTGGCAACATCCTGTCGCATCTGAGCGATCAGATCCGTCCGAAGCTTAGGCCGGCTGGCACGTACTGCATCAGCCACACTCTGGGTAATCGACAGATAAATCTCCCGCAGTAGATCTTCCCGGGTGGGAAAAAGCTGGGTCAGATAGCGATGCGGTACGCCCGATTCCGCACTGATCATGGCCATCGTTGTTCGAGCATAACCACGTCCACCAAAAAGCTCTATGCCGGCTGCGAGTATACGAGCACGACGCTGTGCGATCCGCTCAACCGAATCGACCCCCTTGTACCTGCGCCCTGCGTCCAGACGCCCCGATGCAACTTCTTCAGTTTTCATGGGATCATGATAATCGACTCACCAATTATCAGTCAATCGATCAAACAACATTGACAGATTGCTAAAACTCAGCAAATCTGTACGAGAATTAAGACCCAAACAGGAGCGACGGAACATGCAGCAGCATTCTATTGACAGCATGCAATCCATCCGGGATTTTGACCGGGCCCGACACTTGCCCGAACCGCAGCATCGACTCAGGGAAATCCGCAATCGCGCCCTCGCCTTCCGTGAACGCTTTCTCGATCAGCCCGAAGTCCTTTTTTATCGAAGCATGAACCTGGTCCGGGTACCCTATCCGACTTGGTATGCCTATTCGGGAGTCTTTGCCCAATCCGCCTACAAATTTCCTTTTGTTCACATCCTGAACCGTCTGTTTGTCGTTCAGTACAAGGACTTCGCTGGCAGCAAACGCACCCTGCTTTTTTCTCCTTCTGATCTGGAAGGAAATCGCAAGACACCCTTTTTCAACCGCTTGGCTCATGGTTTTCCCGGAGCGCGATTGGCTCAACGCATCATGGCTCCCATCTTCCGCGATGTAACCCAAGCCCTCAAGGAGATTGGTATCAGCCCTGAACAGGTTGACTACATCAGCTATGACCATCTGCATACCCAAGATCTGCGCAAATGGCTGGGAAGCGAGTCCCAGAGAGGATTTTTTCCCAATGCCAAACTTCTGGTGCATCAACAGGAATGGATCTCGGTACATCATCTGTTGCCCTGTCAAGCCGACTGGTATTGCCCTAGAGGAATGCAAGACATCCCGGACAACCGGATTATTCCGTTTGCAGGAAGTCTGGAACTAGGCCCCGGAGTTGCCTTGCTGCACACGCCTGGACACACCGAAGGTAACCACTCACTGGTAGTTCGCGTCCCCGATGGCATTCGGGTGACTTCCGAAAACGGCGTCGGCGCCGATGCTTATGCGCCTCAGAACTCCCGCATTAATGCCATTCGCCGCTACGCCCAGTCAACCGGTGTCGAAGTCATCCTGAATGGTAATACCCTGGAGAACAGCAACGACCAGTATATTTCCATGGTGCTCGAAAAAACTGTTGCCGGACCATCCCTCAACCCAGATTATCCCAACTGTGCCAGCAGCAGCGAATGTACTCCCGGATGGCTGACCCCCGGCATCGAAGTCAGCTACTTGATCGGCGAAGCAAACTTTGGAATTCGGCAGCCATGACCCAGACCAACAAGGTACAGATCACCGAATTCAATGAATCCGGCTCGCGTCCCTGATTGCTGATTCCGCTCGGTATGATGCGGCACGACTACACAACATTTCAAATCATGTGTTAGGGCGACATCCCGTCCAATCCAGCTCGATGTGCGCGTCACGAAAGCCACCCCAACCACTTTTCATCATGATAACAGTTGCCACTGTCCCTGCCAGTACATCTGTAGAGACTGTCCCTCAAGGCGCATCAGATATAGCCACTGATGCTCAACCAGATGCCTGATTACCTCGTGACGCGCCAAAATGGACTCGATCCGTTCAGCCGGAGCATCAATCACCACACTCAGACGCACCGGATCATGACGCCAGTTGCGTCCATCATGCAGCGACTGCCGGGACAGACCAAGGCGTAAATCACCACCATTGCCCTCAAACACACCAATGTGTCCCCCCACGACATTGTGCAGTAGCTTGTTGCCACTGCCCATCCGTTCTGGATCACAGGTTGAGGCATGGTACTGGGCACTGATCCAGTGTGTGACCAGCATTGGGGCGGTCATCAGTGCCTCAAGCCGGGCTCCTTGTTTATCCATCTCCGGTTCATAATCATGCAGAAAGCAGCGCCCCTTCAAATCAAGACCCAGAGTGCGCCAACGTGGCGCGATGATGAATGCCGCATTGCCAGCAAGCCCCCACTCCGGACGTGTCTGGGCCGGATCATTGGCCCGACGCCGGAATGCCTTCTGCATTTCCTCAGGATCTGGAGTGGCCTTTATCCCCAACTGGACCGCCCTTGTCCGGCGGACCCGGTCACCCGCCCGCGTACATACTTCCCACACTTCCCCAAAAAGCAGTGAATGGCGTTCCGGCAGCAGATCCTGATCAAACCACTCCACTTCATCGGTCGTGGTGTTATGCAAGGCGGCCATAAACCAGGTCTGTTGCGGAATCTTCAGACCCTGAGCACTCAGGCCCGATCGAACCTGTGCGTCGTTGAGCATCAGAGCCAGTGCTCGAGCATTGACCTCTCCTGTCTGACCGCAACAGGCACCGCAGTTCAGTGCGGCTGCATGGGCATTGTTGCAGGTCTGACTGCCATGCCCCACGAACACGACCAGATCTGCCATCTGCCCTTCCAGTTCCATCGCCCGCAATACATCTGCAGCCAGTTGAACCTGCCTGTCCAGCGTAACGCCCTGGAGCCGGGGCCGACACAAATGCTGCAACGTTCGCGGAATACCGGCAAGATCATCACGCTCCCGCACCGATGTTCCCGGATACAGCCCCCGGAACAGTCCAGGAAGATAGCTCAGACCCATTGCCTCAACATAGGCATAGACCGCACCGGGCCAGCGATGCACCTGCGCCCACTGCGTTTTCCGACCTAAATGAACCTGCCGAGCCCGGACTAACCTGGATTGCATGGAAGTATCCATATCTTCCGAGACCTCCATGACTGGCGCCAGCAACCCTGGCAACTGTGGACGACGTAACGTTGTCGCCAACGACCTGTACGCTACCGGCATACCAAAAAATCCGGCAAAACCCTGGGTCTTGATGCCCTGACCTTCAGACTCAACCGCCCGACGCATTGGCTCGCTACGCACATCAATACAGAACAGCATCTGCACCTTGGTATGAAAAGGTTCCGACTTAACCTTGCTCTGAGGCTGCTGTTGCAAGATATGCAGCAGTGAACGCTGATAGGCCCGTTCAAGCGCCATCTGCCCGATTTCATCGACGACCAGTTGCTGCGCTGCGGCTTCAATTTGTTTCGGAACTTCTGCCCAGGTTTGCTGCAGCCTCTGAAAGGCTTGACAGGTCACCTCCGAACTGCTGCATTCCAGCAGAATAACGCCCCAAGCCAGACGAATGGCCAGTAACTCACGAAGATGTAGGTCAACAGCGCCCTGAAGCTTGGCCTGTTGATTCAGATAGGCACACCAGGAAGCCCAGCCCTGTACCGTCAAAAGGACAGCCTCAAGATAATCCGGCCAAACCTCATGGGGAAGTCCGAGACGCCGCATCACCCACTGCTCCGCTCCTACCCGATCAGTCGGCAGATTTTCCAGGGCCCTCTCCAGATCGGGCAGTCCCATCAGCAGTCCAATGCCATAGTCATGCCGGATGGTCTCCCTCCAGAAGGCATACAGCCCATTTTGGCGCTGCGGCTGCCAGTCGGCCTGTTCTCGGTCAAAATAGGTGGCACAGGTCTGACTGACTTGATGGGTAATGGCCTGACGCCAGCCCAGCCGGTTTTTTTGTCCCCCCCCCTGATCCAGAAGATCAATCAACAAAGGTACGGGTGAAATAGTCGCCTCATGCGCCAGTTCATTCAGACAATGATCCACATCCCATAAAACTGGCTTGTCAGCATGCCACAGAGCATGAGCCGCCACCAGATCGTCCCGACTTATCTTGCCCTCGGCCAAAAAATGCAACAGCATGGTCCGGGAAGGAAATATCCTGATTCCGGCGAATACCGCCATACGAGCCGCAACCTGCCGCATGGGCAAAGCAATCCGCTCCCAGTAGGGATTTACTGCAATGGACTGATCCAGCGGCCAAGAGGGCGCGATGGCCGCACACGCCTTGATACAGGCCTGCTCAACTTGTGTCGGCTCAATTCTTGCCATGTGATCCGAAGGACCACCTCGTGTTTGTGCGTTCATGGTTCGGACCTCAGCCGCTGTATCGCCGTCAGATTTTGCTGATCCCGTTTGGGCACCCAGGCCGTTGGCCACAGCAGCAGGGCCAGTCGGGTATAACTTTCATCCAGATAGAATCCGGCATAGCTCCAGCTTCTTGCCCAGAGCAGACTCTCAGGCTGGCGTTGCAGCAGCACCAGGATCCACGTATTGAACGCCATCATCACCACAACCCAGGGGCCAACGTCTACATCTGGATGATCCTGCACCCCCAAAGGCAGCCTATGCACCAGCCGCAGTATCAGCATCAGGATAACAAGCATTCCAATCCCCTGTCCCCAGGAAACCAACCTCTGACGCCCGGTATCCTGGCTTCGCACCCACAACAGCGGTGCCCACATAAGGCCAAG
>JAJZHM010000138.1 GCA_021804485.1 Pseudomonadota bacterium
TCTCGATACGCAATATCCCACCCTCCCCTTGCGGCTCATGCTGCAACCGAATCGAAATCCAGGCATTCTGCAAGACTTGCAGGCGCTCCTGCCTGAGTTGATAGTAGCGGGAAAAACCCGCTGCCGATTTTTTCAGTTCCGAATCGAGTTTGAGGATACCATGATCCAAAGCATTGGAATATAACTCGGCAAGTATGGTATAGACCTGACTGGAACGCGTCCGTAATCCGGGTACTTCCATAATCATATGGGTCAACATCGGCAGAGGATCAAAATGGGCAATGGAGTCATCACGGAGTTCAAAGTCCATGACCCAGTTGCGGGCACCACCACCGGCCGCATGGGTCGTCGCCGCATCGTCACCGCTGGGTAGCTCATCTTCATTCATCATGTGGATCTGCAACAGGGTATGATCATCACCCTGGACACTTTGTCCCGAGAAATCCCGAACCGCACCAACCAGACGATCAAACAGCGGTGCCGCAGGCCCAGCATCAGCAAAAATGCTGAACATCCGTTCATCGCCAAACATCTCGCCCTGAGGATTCATGGTCTCAGGAATGCCGTCGGACCAGAGAAAAAGCACATCATCTGCATCCATTTCAATAAAATAAGGCTCATAGCGAAAACGCTGTGCCGACAGCACACCCAAAGCCATATGCCGCGAAACCAGGCGTTTTACCTCGCCGGTGCGCTCGTTATAAAGCAGATTATCCGGCAGGCCACCGGTCCAGACCTCAATGGTACGATTACGAAAACTGAGTTCAACCAAATTGGCACAGCAGAAGACACCCACAGGCAAAATTGATTTGAGCTTGCGGTTAATCTCGGTCGTTACATCCCGCAAGGAAAAGCCCTTACTGATCATGCCATAGAACGTTTCAGAAAGGGGCATGGCCCCAATGGCGGCAGGCAGTCCATGTCCGGTAAAATCGCCGAGGAAGATCGCAATTCCTCCAGAGGGATGCTGAGCCACCAGCATGACATCGCCATTAAAAATGGACATGGGCGAAATCAGGTAGCGCAGGTTCGGAAGGTTCAAGGCTCCGTGATGGGCAATACTGTCAAAAACCGCTTTAGCGGCTTCCTGTTCGCGTACCAGATGTTCGCGCTGCTGTTGCACCTGTTTGTGCAAGGCGAGCATACGGCCAAAAGCAGCAATCTTAGCCTGCAGTATCACCCGGTTATAGGGCTTGGTCAGAAAATCATCACCACCGGCATCCAGACAATCTGCCAGTTGCCCAGCTTCCGTTAACGAGGTCAGGAAAATAACCGGAACCACCTGATCACCGGCTTTCTGCTTGATGAGCCAGGTCGCCTGTTCGCCATCCATATTGGGCATGAACACATCCATCAGGATAAGATCCGGACGATGCTGTTCAAACAGGGCAACAGCCTTGGCTCCGTCTTCAGCCTCAAGCACATGGTGCCCCAAACGACGCACAATGGCTCGCAAAATCATCCGGTCACTGACATTATCATCGGCAATTAATAGAGTCAGCTTTTCCAATTTCGCAGCCTGTCTACAGGTTCTCGACCGAACAGCATCAAAAAAGCCGTTCCCTTGTTACTGAATAGTAAACAACTGCTCGAAATTGGAGATTGTCAAAATCTTGCGAACATCAGCACTGCAATTGATAATTTTGACCTTGGCATGATCACCACCGGCATGATCGCGCAGCAATAGCAGCATACCGAGCGCCGAACTATCCAGATAGGTCGCCTCGCGCAAATCAACCACAAAAGCCTGAGCCGCTGCGGGTGCGCTTTCATAGGCATTACGGAATTCCTGATGCGTACTGAAATCAAACCGCCCCTTAATACGAATGGTCGTCGTTTTACCATCCTGTGATGTCGACACCAGAACTGTCATGAGCTCACTCCCCTAAATCTCTGAACATTTGTACTTTAGAATAGCTCAACATCGCCAGATGTCATATCCGTTGCTTGCACAACACTTCGAGGCGCTTCCGATAACCAGCGCTGCCGTTCACTCAGCATGTGTTGCAGACTGGTACACTGTGCGGGATCCCAGGTCTGTTCCAGCCCATGGCACTGCCGCCCCAGTTCCTGCATGACCTGATTCAAGGCCCCTTGCTCCCCCTGGATCTCCTCAAGCAACTGACGAATGATATCCTCAATCTGTAAACCTCGAATGGCGTCCTGTATCGACGTTCCCATAATGCTGGTTACCTGCGTCATCTCCGACAGACCATCCCCTAGGAACCCTTGCAGTTGATCAATACGACCCAGCATGTTATCCAGCTCCGATCGGGCCGCCAAGGCATGATTCATATCCATGGACGCCAGTTCACTGACGATGTCACGCGCCACCATAACAACATGTTTGGTATCCTGCACGGTCGATCCAATCTGGTCACTGAAACGGTCCGAGCTTTTGCTCAGCGAACGCACCTCATCAGCCACGACGGCAAAACCTCTCCCCGAATCACCCGCTCGGGCTGCCTCAATGGCGGCATTAAGGGCAAGAAGATTAGTCTGGTCGGAGATATAACGCACATCCTTGACAAGATTGACGATTTTATCCATCTGCTTGGACATGTCATCAATTTTCTGAACGGTTACCAAACTCTGAGTGGCCACTTTAATGATAATCTGCGAATAATAATTGAGTACTGCCCGGGTATTGGCAACGAAACCGCGCATATCAATCTGTTGTTCCGAGGAAATCGCTGTTTTATCTCCCAGCGACAGCTGATGCATCAGCACTAACAGACGATCTTTCTGACGTACATTCGTGTCATTCAACCCAAAAAAGGACTGTGCCATCTTGTCAAGGGCGTCATGAATCAACCCCATGGCCTGCTCAAGACGCTGCTCATTACGGCGCAACTGGGTCTGGATCAGTTCTGTCTGGCGCTCCTTGATGGCAATCAGGCCCTGTAGGCGCTGACGGTTCAGTTCCGCATCACGCTGATCTTCACGTTCGGCACGCTGCCAGTAAAACCAGGAGCGCCATTGCTTAAGCGCAAAAATCAGCATGGCTGTAACTCCAAAGCCAACGTGCCAATAGGCCTGACGCATAAGCAGCGACGCCGCAATCAGGATTAAGACCGTCGGACTTTCCCAGCCAAGCAACCGAAACAGTGAAGGCTTTTTAATCATCAGAGTTCTCCTTCAACCGGGCAATGGTCATCCAGTAATGCTGAGGCAATGCGCCCAATTGGCCTTTGCACACAGGCAGCCCCCAGTGCGACGGCACTGCCTGGCATGCCCCAGACCACTGAAGTTGCCTGATCCTGAACCAGAGTCCAAGCACCTGCCTCACGTAAGGCCAACAAACCGGCCGCGCCATCCTGACCCATCCCCGTCAGCAACCCAGCCCGAACCCGATTCGCCCAAGGCAGCAAGGAACGAAACAGTACATCTACCGAAGGGCGATGACGATTAACACGCTCGGTTTGAACAATTCGACAGCGCCAGGCGTTTGGTTGACCCACAACCTGCAGATGAAAATCCCCTGGCGCCAAATAGGCATGTCCGCGTTGCAACGGCATATCCTGTTCAGCTTCATGGACGGCAATCACACAGGTTCGGTCAAGGCGATGGGCGTAACTGCTGCTGAATACCGGTGGAATATGCTGCGCCAGGACGACCGGAGGTGCCTGTTCGGGAAAAGATTGCAGAACAGCAGCCAGCGCCTCCGTACCACCTGTTGAGGCACCGAGGGCAATAAGCCCAAGCCCCTGACCATGGTACGCTGCTTTCAAGCTGGCGGGCCGTTCTTCCGCATTCGTCTGTAAGCGTGCCGTTGCCGCAGAGCGAACCTTCTGAACCAGCTCTTCAGCCACATGATCCCAATCCGCTTCGGGATTGGTCGGTTTGGTCACAAAATCAGCCGCACCGAGACTGAGTGCCTGCAAGGTAGCCTCCGCCCCCCGCTCGGTGAGCGTCGAGACCATCACGACCGGCATCGGTCGCAAGCGCATCAGATTGCGTAAAAAGGTAAGACCATCCATGCGCGGCATTTCGATATCCAAAGTCAGGACATCCGGATTGGTCGCTTTAATCAATGCTCGTGCTTCAAAAGGATCTTCAGCCTGCCCGACTACAATCATATCATCCTGAGCACTCAGCAAAGAGGTGATCAGGGTACGCATCAACGCCGAATCATCAACCACCACCACACGTATCGGCATCAATCCTCTCCGAACAGTTCAACCGTATCGTTGCTGTCCTGTACCTGCAACTGGCGCTGGTAACGCTGCTCACGTTCAAGCACGGTGGTATTACGCAGCATTTCCAGCCGTTTCACCCGAACTTTTCCTGTTTCAGTATAAAACTGGATTTTGCGCGGATAGATATTGCCCGTATCCTGGGCCAGGATATCAAACTGCTCCAAGCGGGCATAATCGACCATGAATTCAACATTTTTGCGACCGACATCGGTCTGTTCCATATTGGCAATCACCCGCGCTCCACCAAAAATCTTGACCTCAAGATCCTCGCGCTGAGCACCGGCCTTGAACATGGCATTAAGCATAACCTCCATCGCCCAGCTCCCAAAGCGCGCCGAACGACTGAGCGGGTCATCATGACTGTAGCCCCCCGGCAACATGAAGTGATTCATGCCAGCAATGCCCCGACGTTTGTCCCGCACACAGGCTGAAACGCAGGAGCCAAGAACGGTCGTAATGATTTCAGGCTGACAGGTGACGTAATATTCCCCCGGCAAGAGCTTGACCATTACCAAACCACTTTCCCGGTCCTGAAACCGGTTCAGTTTTTCAAATCCGGGCAAACACGCCTTCTCCCGACTCATCTTAAAACCTCTTGCGATACATGGTACGCCCCAGACTATCGAAACGGTCACTCAGACCGTGCATCGTCTCTGAGTGACCAATACACAGATAGCCACCAACAGGCATTTGCTCGGCGATCCTGTTGAACAGGGCACGCTGGGTATCTTTGGAAAAATAGATCACGACATTTCGGCAGAAGACCACATCAAAAAGTCCGGTCATGGGCCAAGGCTGCTGCATCAGATTCAATTGCCGAAAACTGACCAGGTTTTCAACCGTCGGCCGCACTTGCAGAACCCCTTCCTGGTCCACGCGGATAAAGTGACGTTGCACCACATCACTGGCAAGCCCCTGCACGCGCTCCAGAACATAACGACCGGCCGTGGC
>JAJZHM010000139.1 GCA_021804485.1 Pseudomonadota bacterium
GACCCGCTGAACCAGTTCGTTGGCAGCCTTCTCAACATTGGCGCGTAATAATTGCACAATGGAGAGGGTTTCCTGCAGAGGGATGCCTGCCTGCATCAGTTCAAAGCCCGCAGAAAGCAGACGTGGGCTGGGGATTCGGATCCGATCCTGTTCTGGGACGATGAGCTGAAGCGCAAGCGCTGTCTGTAAGGCCTCGGCACTGAAATGTCCCTGAAACTTTTTGGTGAGTTCCTGCATGGTCATGTATTCAGGGACTTCGTCACTCCATGGGCTGGTCAGTGCGGCCTCAAGACCCATGACTTGGGCAATATCCCGTCCCGCCACCCAAGCATCAAGCAATTCACCGATGCTGGCCAGGGTATACCCCCGTTCAAGCATGCTGCCAATCAGCCGAAGACGGGCGAGGTGCGAACCCTTGTAAATGCCTGTGCGTCCACGCCTTTCCGGCGCAGGCAGCAAGCCGCGATCCTGATAGGCCCGAACATTGCGAACCGTTGTTCCGGCGGCTCGTGCTAGTTCGTCGATGGTAAATTCGGCAGATAGCAGTGCCTGTTCTCGCTCCACCACCCTGACCTCCTGTCGATCAATAACCGATTGAATGAAAATCCTACCAGATATTCACAAGAATTACTTGTTCAGTAAGACGCGAAGGAAACGGCCGGTATGTGAATCTGGATGATCGGCAATTGACTCCGGAGTACCAGTCGCAACAATCTGTCCACCACCGGAGCCTCCTTCAGGACCCAGATCGATAATCCAGTCGGCTGTTTTGATCACATCCAGATTGTGTTCAATCACGATGACCGTGTTACCGTGATCCCTGAGGCGATGCAGTACAACCAGAAGCTGGGCGATGTCGTGAAAGTGTAGTCCGGTTGTTGGCTCATCGAGAAGATAAAGGGTCTTACCGGTATCGCGGCGGGACAATTCCTTGGCGAGCTTGATGCGCTGGGCTTCGCCACCGGACAAGGTGGTGGCCGACTGACCTAGGCTGAGATACGATAGACCGACATCCATCAAGGTCTGCAGTTTGCGTTTCAGGGCAGGTATAGCTTCGAAAAAGGAAAGGGCTTCTTCGACGGTCATGGCCAGTACTTCCGCAATATTTTTGCCCTTGTAGCGGACTTCCAGCGTTTCTCGTTCATAGCGCAGACCGTGGCAGACGTCACAGGGCACATACATGTCAGCAAGAAAGTGCATGGCAACGCGAATGACTCCATCCCCTTGACAGGCTTCACAGCGCCCCCCGGCCACATTAAAGGAAAATCGGCCTGGGGTATATCCTCGGGAACGAGCCTCAGGCGTTGCTGCAAAAAGTTCACGAATGAGGGTTAGCACGCCAGTGTAGGTGGCAGGATTTGATCGGGGCGTTCGTCCGATCGGACTCTGGTCGATATCGATGACTTTATCCAGTTGTTCCATGCCTTCAATCCGATCACAGGGTTCGGGGTCCATGGCCGTAGAGCCATAAAAGTAGCGCGCCACATGGGGATAAAGTGTACGGTTGATCAGGGTGGATTTGCCTGAGCCAGAGACGCCGGTGATGCAGGTCAGTAGTCCCAGAGGAATATCGATGCTGACCTGCTGCAGATTATGGCCGCTGGCATTGACGATTCGAAGAACTTTACCCTTTTGTGCCGATGTGCGTGTTTTGGGGCACTCGATTCGACGGCTGCTATTCAGGTATTGACCGGTCAGGGACTCGGGTGTCGAGGTAATATGGGACAGGGAGCCGGCAGCAACGACATGGCCACCGTGGATGCCTGCCCCTGGCCCCATGTCGACAATAAAGTCGGCCTGGCGGATGGCATCTTCATCATGTTCAACCACAATGACGGTGTTGCCTAGGTCACGCAGGTGCCGCAGGGTGGCAAGCAGACGCTCATTGTCTCGTTGGTGTAAGCCAATACTGGGTTCGTCGAGCACATACATAACACCCATCAGTCCGGCACCGATTTGTGAAGCCAGACGGATGCGTTGGGCTTCACCGCCGGATAGCGTATCGGCGGAGCGCGACAGGTTAAGGTAATTTAGGCCAACATTGTTTAGAAATTGCAGGCGTTGCCGAATTTCCTTAAGAATCTTGTCAGCGATCTCGCCCTTATGGCCGGCAAGCTGGATCTGATTGATGCGCACAAGGGCAGCATCAATCGGGAGTTCATTGAGAGTTGGCAGATTAAGGTCGCCAATACGAACATGACGGGCTTCACGCCTTAAGCGGGTGCCCTGACAATCGGAGCAGTGGGTCTGACTCATCCAGCGACTGAGTTCCTCTCGCACTTGCGGGGATTCGGTGTCGCGAAAGCGACGTTCCAGATTGGGTAGTACGCCCTCAAAAGGCTGCTTCTTAATAACCGAGGTACCACGGTCGTTCATCAACCTGAATTCAATGACTTCTTGACCGGAGCCATGCAGGATCAGCGACTGAATTTTTTTCGACAGTTGCCCGAAAGGGGTGGACAGGTCGATGTGGTAATGCTGGCAGACACTGGATAACAGACCGAAGTAATAACTGTTCTGGGGCCCCCATTGGGCCAGTGCGCCATCCTTAAGGCTGAGGTTGGGCTGTGCTACCTTGTTTTCATCAAAAAACTGGCGCATCCCCAGCCCATCACAAGTCGGACAGGCTCCGGCCGGATTATTGAAGGAAAAAAGGCGTGGCTCCAGTTCCAAAAGAGCGTAGCCACAGTGGGGGCAGGCAAAACGGGACGAAAAAAGGATTTCTTCACCGGATTCGTTCCATGGGGCCACGAGGGCAAGACCCTCGGCAACACGAAGGGCAGTTTCCAGGGATTCGGCAATCCGGGTACGTTGTTCCGGACGAATTTTGAAACGATCGACCACAACATCGATTCGATGTTTTTTCTGCTTGTCTAGTTGAGGAACATCATCGAGATCAACGACCAAGCCATTGACGCGTACCCGAACAAATCCCTGTACTCGTAGTTGTTCAAAGAGGTGGGCATGTTCCCCTTTGCGGTCGCGGACAACCGGAGCAAGTAACATAAAGGCCTGTTCGGAGGGGAGCGCCAGAATCTGATCGGTCATCTGACTTACCGTTTGGGCAGTCAGGGGCGTATCATGTTCTGGACAATGGGCCGTTCCCGTTCGTGCGAACAGCAGACGCAGGTAATCGTGAATTTCCGTGATGGTGCCGACGGTGGAGCGGGGGTTATGCGAGGTTGATTTCTGTTCGATGGATATGGCCGGAGAGAGACCTTCAATATGATCAACATCCGGTTTTTCCATAAGGGAAAGAAACTGACGCGCATAAGCAGAAAGTGACTCAACGTAGCGGCGTTGACCTTCGGCATAGAGCGTGTCAAAAGCCAGTGAGCTTTTTCCTGAGCCCGACAGACCGGTCAGAACAATCAGTTGATCCCGAGGAAGATCGAGGTCGATATTTTTCAGGTTGTGGGTGCGAGCACCCCTTAAGCGAATAAAATCCATAATCGACTCCCGAAAGGAAAGAACATTCTAGGCGATTCAGATGGCTTCGTGAATCTGTGTTAAGAGAGTTTGATGTGACTCTGCATACATGCGGTACAATCGCAGCCTATAGGTTTGTGAGTGAAAACGATGAATGGTTTGACAGCAATTGAGTTACGTTCGGTTTTTGCCCTGGCCGGGGTTTTTGCCAGCCGTATGATGGGGTTATTTTTGATCATGCCGGTCATTGCCCTGTACGGCAGCAAATTACAGGGTTCAACACCGGAACTGATTGGAATGGCCATTGGTATTTATGGGTTGATTCAGGCAATCCTGCAGATTCCTCTTGGGGTTCTATCGGATCGGGTCCCCAGAAAGCCATTGATCATTATCGGGATGTTTATTTTCGCGATCGGAGCCGTGGTGTCCGCTCTGTCCCACAGTATCTATGGCGTGATCTTGGGGCGTGCCATACAGGGTGCAGGTGCCATCTCCGGGGTTGCCATGGCCTTGGTCGCTGACCTGACCCGGGACGAGCATCGGACGAAGGCCATGGCGGTTATCGGCCTGACCATCGGACTTTCTTTTTCCATTGCATTTATTGTCAGTCCGATCCTGGCGGGCTGGGGTGGTTTGTCCGCCGTGTTCTGGGCTACAGTCCTGCTGGCACTGCTCGGTGCACTTGTTTGTGCGGTTCTGGTCCCTTCCCCACACGTTCATTCGATTTACAAGGCACGCAACCGGTCTTCGCTCGGCAGCTTGCTGGTGCAGCCCCATCTGGTTCGTATCAATGTGGGGGTGCTGTTTATGCATGCTGTGATGGCTTCGGTCTGGATGGTTATGCCCGTACTCCTGATTCAGCAGGGGCACCTGCCTCTGGCCCGTCATGCTTGGGTGTATCTGCCGGTCATGCTGCTGGGTTTTGTGGGCAGTGTGCCCTTTATCATCATTGCCGAAAAGCGGTTCTACCTGCGCGCCATGCTGGCGATTGCCGTGCTCATTATGGTGGCCGGATTGGGTCTGGCTGGTGCGGTGCATCAGGGCTTGTGGCCTCTTGTTCTTGGGCTTTTTCTCTATTTTCTTTCCTTCAATTTGCTCGAAGCGCTGTTACCCTCGGTAGTCAGCAAGCTGGCACCCGCAGGTGCCCGAGGCTCGGCGATGGGAATCTTCTCGACCTTTCAGTTTCTGGGGCCGGCGGTTGGAGGTATGCTGGGGGGGGTTCTGCTGGCGCATCATGTCAGTTCAGCAGAAGTGATTGCACTGGCCACATTGCCGCTACTACTCTGGTTTTTAATATTGGTGACGATGTCAGAGATTCGGCCGCTGCGAAGTTACATGCTGCATTTTTCAGAGCAGGATCCAGATGCGATCCGCAAGACTTTGCTCCAGGTGGGACAGGTCGCCGGTGTCGTGGAAACCCTGTATGATGCAGAGCAGAATCTGGGTTATATGAAAGCAGATGCACAAACCTTTAATCCGGGAGCTCTGCAAGGTTTGCCGGTAACGGCCTTCGTCGGAAGTTAACATCGAATAGGCCTAGGCAGTTTGGCCCAAGCTGCCTAGAATAGCTGGATATGGGTGCGGAATAAGGACTACAAGCATGCGTGGTGTCAATAAAGTCATTTTGATTGGAAATCTTGGTCGTGATCCGGAAGTGCGTTATCTGCCTTCAGGGATTGCTACCGCCAATATCACC
>JAJZHM010000140.1 GCA_021804485.1 Pseudomonadota bacterium
GTCGATGCCGTCTAATGTGATTTCAGCAATCAATAGTGCTGTGTACAATAATGCTGCGACAGCAAGCTTTCTGAGTGGCATTTATACAAGTGCGAAATCCTCAGCTTCAACTGCGGCTGGAGCTTCTGGTGCGACGCAATTGTCCATTATTGCTGCAGCAGCAAGCGGTGCGGCAGCTGATCAAGCGGACTCGTCTAAAGCTGTTTCCGCAATTGTTTCAGCAGCTATGCATATGCCAGCGTTATCCAACAATCCGAATGATCTTCCTGTGGTGGCAGCATCAGCCGTTTATGCTGTTGCTTCAGCTGCAGGTTCCGAGGCAGGCAAAGCAGCAGCGGATGTCTTGAATGCTGCTGCTCAAGCCTCATCTAATGTGTTCAAAGCTGACGTGGCGAGTAACAATTCAGCGATGTTCGGTTCGAGTTTGCAAAAGACAATGTTTATTAGCGGCGGAGCGCAGGCTCTGGCATCAGCTAATCTTGTTGGACTGCAAACCAGTATTGGGGCAACGATTGAAACCAGTACCTATGTTGCTGGGATGTTGCAGCAGGCAGCTGCCAATGGGCTTGGAGGTGTTTTGACTGTTTCTGTTGCGACCAATGCAGCCTTGGCCGATGTTATGGTGGGTAAGTCTGGTGGTGGCGCTACGGTGCTGACTAATGCGGGCATTCCATCAGCCATTGCAACTGCACTTGATTCCGGGGTGTGGACTGCTGCACAGGCGGCGGTAGTAGCTGCAAATGTGAATACATCGTTGTTTACGACGAATGTGTTGGCTTCCGCACAGACAGCTGCCAGTTCTGCGGCACAGGCTCCTGGGCTGATTGCTCAAGTGGAGAATGTTAATCCGCTCATATCGGCTCAGCCTCTGAGTTCAGCTCAGTCGGTGGCAACCTCAGAAGGAGCTACGTTAGCACAATTGGACGGGATGAGTGGACTCCAGGCGATGTTGAAAACGATCCATGGTGTTGTTGAGCCACCTTACTGTATGGCTTTGGCACAAAAATGGTTTAGTCAATACTGATTGTAGCGTTTTTACAGAAAGGCTCCGTAAGGGGCCTTTTTTGTTTTTTACCTTCGCCCTGATCCATGTTAATTCCTGCGTTTTTAGTTATCTTTACAGGGATTGGCCGCAATTCATAGATCGAAATATTCCATGCCCTTTCTTGGTTCAAGCATGGTTTTCTTGTGTGCTCTTGATATTCTTAAGTTGTTGATGGTGCTTTTGTGCGGCACATAGGGAGCTGAAGCAAGATGCCTTCCATTCAGAATGATTATCTGCATGATATTAATGAGAATGAGACGTGTTTTCCTTTGCTGGTCGAAAGCGTTGAGGACTACGCCATCTGTCTTCTTGATCCTTCTGGATATGTGCGTAGCTGGAATACGGGTGCTGCTCGTATCAATGGCTATGAGGCAGGGGAGGCGATTGGTCTGCATGTTTCGAGGTTTTATCCACCTTCTTCCGGTCAATTTGAACAGGCGATGCAACACCTTGAAGATGCCCTAAGTCAGGGTCGTTGTGCCGTGGAAGACTGGCGAGTTCGCAAGGATGGCAGTTTTTATCGTGCCTATGTTGTGTTCACTCCTGTTTATGATGCGCAGGGTGTTTTGCGTGGATTTGCCAAAATTGTTAGGGATCTCAGTTCGAGAAAGCGTTTGGAAGATCGGTTCCATCAGTTGGTACAGGAAGCACCCAATGCGATGATTATGGTCAATGCCTCGGGTGTGATTACACTGGTGAACCGTCTGGCTGAGACTCTGTTTGGCTATCGCACTGATGAATTATTGGGGTTGCCGATGGAGCTTCTGGTTCCTGAGCGGCTGAGGGGAAACCATGCGGGGTTGCGTACATCCTTTTTTAATTCACCTGAAGCACGTCCCATGGGCGCAGGACGGGAGCTGCATGCCCTACGCAAAGACGGCAGCGAATTTCCGGTTGAGATTGGCTTAAATCCCATTGAAACCGAAGAGGGTATGATGGTGCTGGCGGGAATTGTGGATATCACGGCGCGCAAACAGGCACAGCGCCAGTTGGAAATGGCATTGCAGGAAAAAACCACTCTTCTTAATGAGGTCCATCATCGCGTCAAGAATAATCTGCAGGTTATTATCAGTCTGCTTAATATGCAGTCCAATTATGTTACGCATGCTGCGACCCGGGATGTTTTGCAGGACAGTCAGGCTCGTGTTCGCTCCATGGCGCTTATTCACCAACTGCTCTATGAGCGTCATGACTTTTCTCGAATTGATCTTGGCGAATATTTAGAGCGTTTCTGCAGACTTCTTCTAGCAAGTTTTGGATCGCTGGTTGCGCATATTGAACTGGATCTTGATGCGGAACAAGACAAGGTGTTCATTGAGCTACAGCGTGCAACACCCTGCGGGCTTCTCATCAATGAATTAATGACCAATGCCCTTAAGCATGCCTATCCGCAAGGAAAGGGTGTGGTTTATGTCAGGCTGACTTTGAATGACCACCGTGATGCACACCTGATTGTATCTGATCATGGGGTTGGTATGCCCGAATCAGGTCGTCGATCGGTAACGCCGTCACTCGGATTACAGCTTGTCCCCCTGTTGGCAGAGCAAATGGGAGCGCGTATTGCCCATTTTGATAATGAACCGGGGGTTCGCTACGAAATTGTGTTTCCTGTCTTAGCGTTGCAGGGAGATTCCTTGTGAAGCAGGTCAGTGTCCTTGTCGTTGAAGATGAACGGATCATTGCCCTTGATCTCAGTCAGCAACTGCAAGCCTTGGGGTATGACGTGTGTCAAATTGTGCCAAGTGGTCAGATGGCCATCGATGCAGCTGTAAAAGTGAAGCCCGATCTTGCCCTGATGGATATTCATCTGGAAGGCGCAATGGATGGCATCGAAGCGGCGCGTCAGATTCATGGACAATTGGGGATTCCGATCATATTCCTGACGGCTTATGCTGAAGACGCTACCCTGGAACGGGCAGAAGCGGCAATCCCCTACGGTTATCTGGTGAAACCGGTTGATCCGAAAGAGTTGCATGCAACGATTCAGATGGCTATGGTTCGCTTTGGTGTCCAGCAGAAATCAGATGAATATAATGATCGATTTTCCAAGGCTATGGATTCTGCTCTTATTGAGGTCTGGGAGTGGCAGACATCTTCCAGTCATGTGCAGTTTTATAATCTGCTTGGTCAGGCCTATGCGCCCCACTATGCCCATGTCTGCGAGTCCTTGAATGATTTTTTCAAGCGTATTGATCAACGGGATGTTGGCATGGTGCGGCATGCCCTGAATCAAACAGAAAGGGATGGGCAGGGACTGAATGTGGTTTTCCGGTCCAAGCATCCAGCTTACCCTGATGTGCGCTGGATGGAAGCCCACGCCAAGCGTTTTGGTAACGGCAAAGACGAGTATGAAAACCGTCTCATTGGAGTGTTGCAGGATATTACGGATCGTCGCGAAGCTGAGGATCAGCTACGTCAGGCCTTGACTGTCTTTAACGCTACGGCTGATGGAATTATGATCCTCGATCAAGCCTTGCAGATTGTCTCGGTAAATCCTGCTTTCAGTCAGATGACCGGTTACAGTTTGGATGAGGTGTTGCACTGGAACTCGATCCACCAACTTTACCAGAACCCGCATAGCCCTTCATTTTTTGAACAGTTGCCGGGGAGTCAGCCCCCACAATGGCAGGGCCATCTGCACTATCAGTGCAAAGATGGTCGCGTACTCAGTGTCCTAGAAACAATTAACTGGGTAGGCGATGAGGATGGCAGCCTGTGTCGTTATGTAGTGGTCTTCTCCGATGTCAGCGCCCTTCTTGCTGCACAGGAAAAACTGGATTTTCTGGCCAAACATGACCCCCTGACCAATCTGTGTAACCGGCGACTGTTCATTGATCGCCTTGAGCAACAGATCATTCATGGTATGCGTAACACGAGCAGGGTGGCGGTCCTTCTTATCGATCTTGATCACTTTAAATCCATCAACGATACGTTGGGACATGCCTTTGGCGATCAACTTCTTTGTGAGGTGGCCAGGAGGATGGTGCATAGTATCCGTGGCTCGGATACGGTTGCCCGGCTTGGTGGGGATGAGTTCAGCATTATTATTGGTGATCTTGATGGCATCAGTCATGCGGAGCATGTGGCCAGGAATATTCTGGAGCAGTTGGCCAAGCCTTTTTCTATTGAGCAGCATATATGTTATGTCACGGGCAGTATTGGTATAGCAATTGCCCCCGATGATGGAAAAAACGTGTCCGATCTGATGCGCAACGCTGATCAGGCTATGTACAGCGCTAAACATAATGGCCGCAATAATTTTTCGTTTTTCGCGCCGTTCATGCAAAAATCAGCGGAGGTTCGGGAAGTTATTGCATCGGGTCTGCATGAGGCGCTCAATGAGCACCAGTTCTGGTTGGCTTATCAGCCGATTGTTGACTTAAGGACTGGGGATGTTATTAAGGTTGAGGCGCTGCTGCGCTGGACCCACCCACGCCATGGTCTGATCCAGCCCTCAGCCTTTATTCCGATTGCTGAGGAATGTGGTCTGATCGACCCCATCAGTGACTGGGTTTTCCAGCAAGCCATCACCCAGCTGAAGGAGTGGAGAGCCCTGTGTGGGTGTACGCATTTACAGATGGGTGTCAATGTGTCGGCTGCGCACTTCAGGCAACCTGAACATCATCACCGTTGGCTGCATATGCTGCAGGCTTTCGCTGTGCCAGGTAGTGCGGTGGTTCTTGAAATAACGGAAGGACTACTCCTCGATGAAAGCGTCCAGGTGACCGATGCCCTTCAGCTTTACCATGAGCATGGGGTGAAAATTGCCCTGGATGATTTTGGTACCGGTTATTCCGCACTGTCGTACCTGAAAAAATTTAAGCTTGATTTTCTCAAAATTGATCAGAGCTTTGTCAAGAATTGTACGGGTGATGCCAGGGATCAGGCGCTTTGTGAGGCCATTATTGTCATGGCGCACAAACTGGGTCTCAAGGTTATTGCCGAGGGAATTGAAACAAAAGAGCAGGCCGAATTGTTAAATCGGGCAGGAAGTGACTTCGGCCAAGGCTATTACTTCTGCAGGCCACAGCCTGCCTCGATTCTGACCTCTGTGCTG
>JAJZHM010000038.1 GCA_021804485.1 Pseudomonadota bacterium
GAACACATCGTGCTATATGTATCGTACAAAGCGAGAATGAGTGGTCGCTAATAAAACAAGAAAACGAATCAAGACAAAAGAAGAAAAAGAAAAAGAAAAAGAAAAAAGAAAGAATAAAAACAAGATAAACAAGATAAACAAGATAAACAAGATAAACATAAATAATTAAAAAACAATAAAAACACTTAACAAGTAAAACAAAAAAAGTAAGAAAATAACACAGAACGAAGTGAAAGTTGCAACAAAGATAAAGACACATAATAAAAAGAATAACCTGATAAGAAAAACGAATAAAGAATAATAATAAGACAATCAAGAAAATTTTAATCTGCACTTCATAATAAAAACAAGTTTTTTGTAGAGATATGGAATCCGGGAGAGTTCGCTCTCCCGCCCACCTCCAACGCTTTTGCTAGTCAGTTCGCAGTTGACCTGCCGTATCCAATCAAGTTTTTCTATCAAAATCTTTAGCTTGGGTTTGCGAAATCCAGGACAAGGTAATGAGCGTCAGTGCCTGAAAAAGCAGCGGTCATAAACTTGTAAAATTATTCATTCAGATTCCGTTCCTGCGGCGTACACGTATTGACTACCGAAAAAATCTGCACATCAAAGTGCAGTTGGCGCTCACTTCGAGTGACGATGAGATCTTTGCCCCTCAGGAATCTCGGTAAACCGCCATAGGGTTAAGCAAAGGTTGAACAAATTCCTGCAGGTGTTCGTTGTTCGGCTGCATTGGGTCTGATGGGTGCTCTGATAGGTACTAGGCTTTAGTATCCGGAGTATCTTCTTCCGCAGTTGGCGATAGTCTAGGATATTCCCTCGCTTTTTCCGAAAGCGAAAATGAACCAATCCAAAGACAACTAGAGTCTGCCCCATTCGGCCCGTGTCATTCGTTTGACTGGGCAATCCTCTAGAAATCTCGCAACCGATGTGCCAAGCCTATCTGGCGTTGTTGCACATCAACCCAACGGTATTTAATCTACCTGCGTACCAGTTAACCGGGTCGCGGACATGCTGGCACTTTGTTCCTATAATGATCAATCATGCATTGAGTTACATACTATGGAGCATCGTGCAGCAGGGGGTCAGGTTCTGCAAAAGCCATCCGGATTGCGGTCTTATGTACTGGTGTTGGTGCTGCTTGCCGTGTTTTTGAGTTTTTGTGCCCAGCTCCTGCAGCCGGAGCCAATGTGGCCATTTCCCTGGCTGGACTGGGGTGCTCTGGCCTCCTTCGTCATGACGCTGATCCTGGGTTCTGCTTCGGTACTCTATGCATACCGTCACTTCAGGCAACCTCAGGTTTATGTTGAATATGTGCTTGTTTTGCAGGTCTGTCTGCTGATCAGTGTGGGTGTTCGGGCATTCAGCAGCTTCTGGAGACCGGAGCCACTGACCTGGTACTGGGTTGGACGGATGTTTTTGATGTCCGCACTGGTTGGTGGGGTCATTATGCGTTTTCTCTGGATCAGTCGTATGCTTCGTCTTAAGGAACGGGCAGAGCTCAATGCCCGTATTCAGTCTTTGCAAAGCCGGATTCGCCCTCATTTTTTGTTTAACTGCATGAACATGATTGCTAGTCTGATTCCTGTGCAACCTGACAAGGCTGAGGAAGCAGTTGTTGAGCTTTCTCATCTGTTTCGTTCGGCCTTACGTGAGGTGGTTGAAGTCCGCCTGGCTGAGGAACTGGCCTTGTGTCGGGCCTATCTGCATCTGGAGTCCTTGCGTCTGGGGGATCGGCTGCAGGTGGAATGGCAGATGGAGACGGCTGATGAGGAAATGGCCATTCCATTGCTGACCTTGCAGCCGATTCTGGAAAATGCCATTTATCATGGAGTTGAGCGCTGTCTTCACCCCGAGCCAATCCGCATCATCCTTTGTTGCAGGCGGGGTGTTTTCTCGGCTGAAATACGTAATCCTGTAGCTGATATGGATTACGATCAGTTGCATCGTCAAGGACATCACATGGCGTTACAGAACATCCGGGAGCGGATGTATGCACATCATGGGGAACAGGCTAGACTTAAAATCAGCAGCGATCGGAAAACATTTATAACGTATGTGAGCTTTCCTGCACGAAGGCTCAGCCGGTCACTTTGAGGAGGGCAAAGTTGATGCGTGTGCTGATCTGCGATGATGAGCGTCTGGCTCGGGAACGTCTGGCGCGGCTTTTGGGTGACATGGAAGGTGTGGAATTTGTGGGCGAGGCGGCAAATGGCCTTGAGTGTCTGGCGCAGGTTCAGGAGCGCAATCCGGATGTCGTGCTTCTGGATTTGCGCATGCCCGTGATGGATGGACTTGCGGCCGCGGAGCAGTTATCCCGGCTGCCCTGTCCGCCAGCAATTATTTTTTGTACCGCTTACGAGGAACATGCGCTGGAGGCGTTTCAGGTACAGGCGGTTGGTTATTTGCTTAAACCGATACTGAGGGATCAGTTGGTTGAGGCGCTGGCTCGTGCTGGTGGTCTCAATCAGGCGCAACTGCGGCGAATGGACAAAAAACAGGCTATGGATCGGCGACGACATATTTCAGCAAGGACCCATCGGGGTGTTGAGCTTATTCCCATCGAAGATGTGCGTTATTTCTTGGCCGATCAGAAGTATGTGACGGTGCGACACAGCAATGGTGAGGTGCTGATTGACGAGACCTTGAAGGAACTTGAAAATGAATTTGCCGGCATGTTTATCCGTATTCACCGTAATGCATTGATTTCTCTCAGTTATCTTGAGGGGCTTGAATTGGCTGCTCCTGGACAGTATCAGGCTCGGCTCAAGGGTGTTGATGAACGATTGACGATCAGTCGGCGGCATCTGGCTGAGGTGAAAGGCACGTTTCAGAAAATCTAGGCGTGGGGTTGTAGCGGAGATGTTACATCTCCGCTACAAAAACGCAGCCAGCCGTTGCCTGGCATCGGTAGCGTAAGCGTGCCGCATGCAATAAAATCGACTGAGCCCTGTTTTCAGGCGAATGGATCACTACGAATAACATAGGGAATTTTCATGCCTCGGCGGCTTCTCTCAGCTTTGATGATGGTACTGGTGACGGCGAGCGTCATTTTGACAGGCTGCGTCAGTACACCCAGACTGCGTCCGATGAATCCGCACCCTGTTGTGGCTCCAGGTGCAGAGCCGGTGGCGTACGAGACGCCAGATCACGTGCAACTCTTTGGTCAATGGTGGAATGTGAGTAAACCTTCTGCTGTTGTGCTGATTGCCCATGGCACAGCACTTAATAGCGGGTTTTATGCTCCATTTGCCCGACATCTGCAGAGCGAAGGTTATGCGGTCGGAGCGATTGATTTTCGCGGTTGGGGCCAGTCGGGTGGATTTGGTAAACGCCGGGGGTATATTGGCAACTACGATGAATATGTTGAGGATCTGGAACAGTTAGACATGGATGCGCAGCGCCGCTATCCTGGGGTGCATGTATTCCTGCTAGGAGAAAGCATGGGCGGCACCATTGTGCTTCTTTCCCAGATTGAACATGCTATTCCTGCTGATGGGTTGATTCTTGTGGCGCCTGCGGTTCGTGCCAATCCAGGACTTTCCGGTTCGCATCTGCCTCATGCCATGATGGCGCCAATGATGTGGACGGGTCGCGCCCTTGGAGAGGTTTTTCCGAGCTTGCCCCTGTTGCCCATCTGGAAACCTGAACTCAATCAGATATTTTTTGATCAGGATGCCCGCGATCGGTTTATTCAGGACCCGAATAATACCCATACCTGGCTGCCGGCCAGCTATGTTCATGGGCTCTACGATGCCATGCAGAAAGTGAAGACTCAGGCAGACAAGATCACTCAGCCGGTTCTCATTCTGCAAGGAGATCGGGACAGTCTGGTGCCGGCAGACTCAAGCGACTACCTCTGTCATGTGGTGAGCAGTCAGGATCGGGATCTGGTTGAACTGCATGCCATGTCACATGCAGCCCTGCACGATTATGCCCGAAAGGAAGTTTGGGGCGATATTGACCGCTGGCTTGCTTTCCGGGTAGCTCAATCTGGAACGGTTACTTATAATGGCTGTCCCTTGTATGTTCAGGATATCCCATTGCCGCATTGGCCTTCCTGGCTTCACTGGCCACGTCGGGCCTCCCAACCACCTGCAAAGACATCTCATTAAACATTGAAAAGGAGTTTTTCATGCGCCCAATCGTTCGCCTCTTCGCCATAATGCTGTGTTGCGCGGCACTGGGTGGTTGTCTGGCCATGGGGAATAGCCCGGTCGGCGTATCAGGTTATGCCTACAAGCATACACTGGCCCCTCTGCTGGCAACTGACAGTACCGAACGTCCCAACAAGGTCGGGCGTTCGACTATGCGATCCATATTCGGGTTGTATGCACAGGGTGATGCCAGTATTCAGACTGCGGCACAGAGTGGCGGGATTGCACATATTCACCATGTAGACGTAGAGACTACCAGCATTCTTGGCATCATCACCGACGTAACCACCATCGTTTATGGCAACTGAGTGATCGTGCTTGAGATGTTCAGGTGGATTTGGGTTAAGCTAGTGCCATCGTGACTTTGATGTAGAGTATTGCCGTGAACCGAACGATCAGGATTGCCACCCGTCAGAGTCAGTTGGCACTTTGGCAGGCGGAATATGTGCGTGATCTTCTTAGAACCCATCATCCTGGTTTACAGGTTGAATTGCTGCCCATGACGACCCGTGGAGACCGCATTCTTGATGCCCCATTGGCCAAGGTGGGTGGCAAGGGTTTGTTCGTGAAGGAACTGGAACACGCTCTACTTAATGGTGATGCTGACCTGGCCGTGCATTCCATGAAGGATGTTCCGATGGAGTTTCCTGATGGTCTCGGTCTGGCTGCAATGTGTCGGCGAGAAGATCCGCGTGATGCCTTGGTTAGTGTGCACTATCCGGATCTGGATACCCTGCCCCAGGGGGCACGGGTCGGAACTTCCAGCCTGCGTCGGCAGTGTCAGTTGCGCTCCCTGCGGCCTGATCTGCAGATTATTGATCTGCGGGGTAACGTTAACACCCGCTTGCAGAAACTTGATGCTGGTGATTATGATGCCATCATTCTGGCGGCAGCCGGGCTGATTCGCTTAGGTTTTTCGTCGCGAATTCGCGCTTTTTTGCCCGTCGACCGTATGTTGCCTGCTGTTGGTCAGGGTGCGGTAGGTGTTGAATGTCGCCTTGATGATCAGATCATGATCGATTTGCTGCAGCCCCTGCATGATGTCGATACCGGTTTGCGTGTTCAGGCAGAGCGGAGCATGAACCTTCGTCTGCATGGGGGCTGCCAGGTCCCTATTGCGGGCCATGCCATTCGTCGGGGTGATGAACTGTTCATGACCGGTTTGGTTGGCGCGCTCGATGGACGGGAATTGCTGCGTGCTGATATCTGTGGTCCGGTGGATCAGGCTGAGTACCTGGGCAGGGCGGTTGCTGAGATGCTGCTGGCCCAAGGTGCGGATCGTTTGCTACAGGCTCTTTATGACTGAAGCGGCTGCCCGGACGGCACCGCATGTGCTTGTCGGGCGTCCCGAAGGTCGTGGTTCTGGGTTGCAGTTGCGGCTGAGGCAGCAGGGCTGTCGGGTTTCGAACGTGCCTTTGTTGGCCATCGCCCCATGTCCGGTTGAACTGCCTGAAGGTGAATTGCCGGATCTGTTGGTTTTTGTCAGTGTTAGCTCAGTGGAACACGGTGTCCCTCAACTGGATCAAAAGGCTCCTGGTTGGAGATCAACACGCTGTTATGCGGTGGGGCCTGCAACCATGCAGGCACTTGTTGAGCAGGGTATTGAAGCTCAAACGCCTCGGCAGGGTAGCAACAGCGAGGCCCTGCTGGCTGAGCCAGCTTTTCATGAGGCAGGCCATGTCTGGGTTGTCCGCGGTCGTGATGGGCGTGATTTGTTGGAACAGACTCTCAGGGCACGTGGCTGTGAAGTCCGACTAATTGATGTGTATGAGCGTACATTACCGCAAACAGCGACTTCAGTCATCACGGAACTCATGCAACGTGATCCACCACAGATGGTCATTTTGACCAGTGTTCAGTCAGCCCGGAACTGGCGAATCTGTGCCGGTGCAGCCTGGAATATACCGGTTTTGCTTCTGGTCAGTACGCGTATGCAACAGGAAATTCAGGGTTGGGGTAAGGTTCAGCTATGCTTGTCCCAAGGGGCAAGTGATGAGGCGCTGCTGGATGCGGTAGTTGCCTGGCAGGAGCAAATGAGGTAAGTCATGCGGATTGGTACAAAAATCATCCTCTTCATTTTTCGGGTTGCCGTTGTCGTTGCGCTGGTCTGGTTCTATCTTCAAGGACAGGAGCAAACCCACCGTTTGCGTCTGCAGCAAAACCAGCTGGAAGATCTGCAAGCCCGTTTGGCCCGTACAACACAGCAGATAGCGAGCCAGCCCAAACAGCCTTCATTCAGCTTTCAGCTGGCTCAAGTTCGTTTTGATCTCATGAGTGCCCAGCAATGGCTTCTGCTCGGCCGTGACCCCAATACTGCCCAGCATCTGCTTGATCAGGCTGATCATCTTGCGATGGTTATGCCAGGTGCAGACTGGTTTGCCTTACGGCAGGCTCTGGCAGAGGATGAACGGGATTTGGCGCACGTCGGGCCAGTAGATCAGGTCGGTGATGAACTCAAGATCAGCGCTCTACGCACTGAAATGATGGGCTTGCATCGTCCACAACTCCCCCTGCCCGTTAAATCGGCTGTAGAGGCTTCCCCGATTTCTCGGACTATGGCACCGATCCAGGGCTGGAAGGTTGCCGTGTATGAGGGAATCCAGGCCCTAAAACAGCTTGTGCAGATCCATCCGGTCGTGGATCCCCATGAGTTGGTGCCAGATGCCCATGACTTTGTCATCCTGCAGCAACATCTCCTTTCCTTGCTGGACTCGGTAGGGTGGGGCGTGCGCTATGGGCAGCCCAGAGTCGTGTCTGCAGCATTTCAGGAGCTTTTTCAGCAACTCAACAGTTATGCCAGCTGGTTGCGTCCCGATGAACGTGCCAATCTCCTTCATGATCTGGGCAGCTTGCAAAATCAGCTGCTGGATCAACCTGCCGCTCCACCACCTTCTCTTGATCGGAGCATGAAAGTGCTGATGCGTCTCCAGCAGGAGGAAACCGGATCATGACAGGCTCGTGGCTGGCACTGTTGCTGCTCTTGCTGGCCGGAGGCGGGATCGGGCTGGCCATGGTGCATGATCAGGGTATGGTCATGATCAGCTGGGATGGCTGGATGATGCAGGCCAGTATCTGGACCACTCTGCTGTTGCTGCTGCTGCTCTGGTTTCTGAGTGATTTGCTGCTGGTTGGGCTGCATTCGCTGTTGCATATCCCGGAACGCTGGCGCATGTGGCGGCATCGATGCCAGTTGCGGGGCTACCAGAAATCGCTTGATCAGGCGCAATCCCTTTTACTGCTTGGCCGTTTCGGTCGTGCCGAGAAGATTTTTTTGCGTGCGGCCCGAACCAGTGAGGATCCGCTGAGTGCCTGGCTGGGTGCTTCCCGTGCAGCTGAACGTGCAGGTGTTTTTGATCGGGCCATGCGTCATCTGGACAGTGCTCTTGGTCATAATGATCGCTACCGGGCCGTCATTTTGCTGATGCAGTCGCGGTTGCTGGCAAGGCAGGGTCTTGAGGATGCCGCATTGGCCAAGGCTCGTCTGCTTTATCCCGAAGTCTCGCGGGAACCGGAAGTGGTTCTCTGGCTGATGGAGTTGTTGCAGCGCTGCGCTCAATGGGGCGCTCTGGCCGAGTTGCTGGCGCGGGAACGAGCCTTGGCTCATCCAGACTGGCAGGAACGGGAGCGTCTGGCGCACTTGCATGTTATCGGCCATATGGCGGAACAGGCGACCGTCATCAATCAGACCCACATTGTGGAACAGATCGCTTCCTATGTTCAGACCCTGGCAAAGTCCATGCGGGAGCATCCCAAGTTCCGGACCGTTCTGGCTTCCATCTGGTTGAAGCTGGATCAGCACGAGCGGGCAGAGACACTGCTGACGGCTCTGTTGCGGCTAAAACAGCCACCGGCTGAAGCCATACGTCTGGTTGGTCAACTGAAGGTCGACAAAGAGGCACCTGTTCAGAAACTTCTTGAGCACATGATGGACCGTTTTCCTGCCAATGTCGAACTGTTGCATGCTCTGGCAGGACGGGCTCTGTACCTTGGGGACCGGGGCAAGGCCCGTACCTACCTAGAATCCGCGCTCAGTTTTCGAGCAGATCCCCGAATCCAGGCTGATCTCATCGAATTATTGCAAAGTGAAGGCATGAACCATCAGGCGCAGCATCTGATGATTCATGCCTTGCGTCAGTTACGCGCCTGACGGGGTTGCCAAAGGGTCAGGTTTCCAAAAGGTATGGGATGTTCAAAACAGCAAAGGATGCGCGGGTCCTGCGGTAAGCGGCCACTGACCAGCCATGCCTGAGGTTGTTGATTGTGTAGAACGGGTAGGGAGTTAAATTCGTGGAGTACCCCTGCGGTCGCAGGTTCGAATGCAATCCCGTCAATCAGTTGCTGATCGCCATCGTCTTTGCTGAACTGCTCCCGAGCGTGCCATGAACTGAGAATAGGTGAGGGTTCTTGGCTGTTCAGATAAAATGGTAAATCAAAGGGATAGGTTCCCCAGTAGATCAAGCGGGGATGAGTGTCGTGCTGCAGCAAATAGTGGGCAAGAGGAGCAGCGCTTTTAACCTCAGTTTGCACGGCTACGCCGACATTGACCAGAATCAGGGTGGTGATTGACTGCAGTGCGGCCAGACGGAGCAATGAGTTTGCATTAAGCCTATAAATGTTGGCCCAGAGACCACTCCACCAGAGCGCACCGAGTACTCCGGACGCCACACCCAGCCATAAAGGCCAATGTTGTTCGATGGGGCCAAGCAGGCTCAGAATGGCAAAGACACAGCCAAGCATCAGGGAACCTAGCCCCATGGCCCAGCGACTGGACATGGTCGTGACTGCATGCGGCCAAGCCATGGCAGTAAGAAGCATCAAAGCCGGCACGACCGGAAGAATATAGCCCACAAGCTTCGATGCAGGGATGCTGAAAAAGACAAGAATGGCAAGGACAGTTGCCCAGCACAAACGCCATACTGAGCGGTAGGAGGCAGTGCTGTTTCCCGTCCAGCGTGGTCTAAGTACAGCAACAAATGGAAAACAGAATACCAGAAGGCAGACAACATAAAACAGCAGGGGTTGTCGGTTATTAAATTCTGTTCCGACATAGCGGGTAAACTGCTGTTCAATGAAAAAATAATGAAAGAAGCCACCATAACGCTGTTCAAGCAGAATAAACCACGGCAGTGCCATGGCAGCAAATAGGGACCAGCCACGGATCCAGGGAATGCATCCTAATAATTTCCAGCGATTGTCGAGGGCAACCCAGAGAAACATGACCATACCAGGGAGTACAACGCCAATCAGTCCTTTGCTTAGAACGCCCAGAGCACAGGCTGCAAAACCAGCTAGAGCAGGCCAGGTCGCACGTTCGGGTTGCAGCAGGGCCGCAGCAAAAAACCATATGGCCAGACTGATCCAGCAGGCTACTTCAATATCGCAGTTGACGTAGTCGGCACCACCGAGCAGCAGCATGCATGAGCCCAGGATCCAACGGACTCTCTGCGCGGTTTGCCGATCAATTCGGGTGTGGGCGAACCATAGGGTTCCAAGCAGCATCAATGCACCATGCAGGACGGGCACCAGACGTGCCACCCAGGGATGAACCCCGAACACGGCCATTGCAGCGGCATCCAGCCAGTAGAGCAGCGGTGGCTTGTGAAAAAATGGGAGTCCGTCCAGCCGAGGAGTGAGCCAGTCACCCGAGACCAGCATCCAGCGTCCGACATCACCATAACGCCCTTCATCGGGCATGGCCAGTGGCCGGACAAATGCAAGCGCGACAGCGAGCAGAACCCAGAGCCCAACTGCGGGCCAGTGTTCCGAAAAGGATGAAGATGAGGGACGCTTCATAGGTTCTCCGCAGGTCGACGGCTGGTACGCAGGGCAAGATGAATGCGCTGCTGGTAGAGCAGGTAGAAGGACACCAGGGCATAGGCCGCATGGATGAATGCAAAGGTCACGAGATGGGCGTGTTGCTTCTCATAGGCCTGCTTGACCAGCAGCAGGGCTACAATATAACTCAGATAGAACAAAATGCCGGGCAGTAGCTTGATGAACCGGCCCTGACGGGGTTGAACACGGCTCAAGGCAACGGCCAGCATGGCAACAATGGGCACCAGCGCCACCAGCGAGATGCGCCAGTAGAGTTCACTCATGGCCTGACGGTCATGGTGCTGCAGGAGTTCGCGGGCGGTAAGGGCTTTGACCATGGTGACCGCTTTGGGGCGAGCCTGGGTGAGCAGAAGCGAGTAGGTCTGAAAACGAATGCGCTGCAGGTGTGTCTTGCCCGGGACAATCTCATCACGTTCACCATGCATCAGCGTCAGGTAGCGTGCCCCAGTTTGAGGATCATTTTCCAGATAACCTCCATCGGCGCGGACGACAGCGGGACTGCCCTGATTGTGGTGTGGTTGGGCGCCCAGGCCGCCAGAGACAAATACATCTTTCAGATGACGACGATCATCGCTGACTGAACGGACGTACATGACCTGTCCGTTATCGAGCGGCTGAAAAATACCTGGTCGCAGGATTTCAAAGGTATTGCGTGCAGCCTGCAGGGAAAAAAGCTGTTCAGCCCGGTAGTTGCTGCGCGGGGTGATGTAGAGGGTCATCAGGGCGGACAGGAGCAGGGTCAGGGTCACCATGGGCCAGGTGCTGGCCAGCAACTGGCTGTTGCTGAAGCCAGTCGCAGACAGAACGGTAATTTCATTATCGACATACATGCGTCCAAGGCTGAGCATAATGCCAAGAAAAAAACTGAGAGGAAGGATGAACTCCAGGAACGCCGGTGACTGATCGACCAGCAGGGAGAACAGCAGATCAACATCGAGACGTCCCTGAGTGGCCATATAAAAATACTTGATGATGCGACTGCCAGCAATCACCACAAACAGAGTCGTCAGCACGGCACTGGTGGATGCAAGGATCTGACGGTTGATGTAGCTTCGGATAATCATGGGCAGTTCAGCTACGCGGCAGAAGACCGCTGATTAGGTCAGCCAGGGTCCGGTCCTGGGATGGGTCTCTCCAGCAGTCTCCACTCCATTGCAGATGAAAACCACCTTGGGGTGCGGCGACCCAGATTTCGGAGAGTGCTGATTGCAGGCTGATTACAATCTTGCGCCGGTCCGCCAGCCGTAGTTCCAGACCTGCCTCGGTTCGATCCGCCTCCACATCATCGGGATCAAAATTCTGATCCACCCAGGATTGGAGGTCCGTAAGTGCCTGTTCGGCATGTTCAGCAAAACGGTCCATCATGTACGTGGGCTCCGGCAGATTCTCTTCTAGGGTTCAAGGAACGAACAGGCTATAATGTTCCTTCTGTGGCCGCATCAGGCGTGCCAGCAAGTGTATCATGTTGGGCGGAACAAGATGAATGTCGTATACCTGTTGCTGTTGCTGATCGGCGTGTTCAGTTTAAGCGCCTGCGGGCAGAAAGGGCCTTTGTATGCTCCGGAACAGACGGTGCATCACCATGCCGGGGGAACTGGTCGTGACCACTGAGATTCTTGAGATTGATGGGGTGGCGGCAGGTACGCTGGCGGCTCGTTTTGGTACCCCACTGTATGTGTATTCCGCACGAACTCTGCTTGATCGCTGGCAATCCTACCGGGAAGCGCTTGCCGGTATGGAACACCAGATCTGCTATGCCGTCAAGGCGAACAGCAATCTTGGTCTGTTGCGTCTGCTGGCTGAACAGGGAGCCGGTTTTGATATCGTCTCGGGAGGAGAACTGGAGCGAGTTCTGCTCGCTGGGGCAAAGCCTGGTCGGGTTGTTTTCTCCGGGGTTGGGAAACAGGACTGGGAAATACGCCGGGCTTTGCAGGTGGGTATTGGCTGCTTCAACGTTGAGTCGGAAGCAGAGCTTGTTCAACTCGGTTGTATTGCCGCGCAGGAACAGATTGTGGCACCTGTCTCGATTCGGGTTAATCCGGATGTTGATGCCCAGACGCATCCCCATATCTCTACGGGTTTAAAAGAAAACAAGTTTGGTGTTCCGCTGCAGGCTGCCCATGAGTTGTATCAGCAGGCGGCTCGCTTGCCTTCACTTCGCCTCGTGGGGGTTGATTGCCATATTGGCTCCCAGTTGTTGACGCTTGACCCCTTTGTGGATGCTCTTGAGCGCATTCTGCATCTGGTTGATCGGTTGGAGGCAGAGGGTATCCGTCTTGAACATGTGGACGTGGGGGGAGGCTTGGGGATCGCCTATCGTCCTGGGGAGCAGTCACCGGCACCACGCCATTATGTGGATCGGATTCGCCCATTGCTGGCAGACCGCAAGCTCAAACTGATTTGTGAGCCAGGGCGTTCGCTGGTTGCCGATGCAGGTTATCTGCTTACCCGGGTGATTTTGCTGAAGCCGGGGCCATTCAAGAACTTTGCAGTTGTTGATGCCGCCATGAATGACCTGATTCGGCCAGCACTTTATGAGGCTTGGATGAACATTGAGGTCGCTGATGCAATAGTGCCTGAGGTACAGCCTCTGCTTTGGGATATTGTCGGGCCCGTATGTGAGACAGGAGATTTTCTTGGCAAAGATCGGGTATTGTCGCTTGCAGCAGGAAGCCTTCTGGTTATTCGGCAGGCTGGAGCCTACGGTTTTGCCATGAGTTCACAGTATAACAGCCGATGTCGTGCTGCTGAGGTTCTGGTTGAAGATGGTCAGGCCCGTCTGATTCGGGCTCGTGAGCGTCTGGAGGATCTTTGGGCGCTTGAACTTCTTCCAGAGGAGCATGGCTGACATGTTATTGGAATTCAGCAAAATGCATGGTTTGGGTAATGACTTTATGGTGATTGACCTGGTCACGCAACGTCTGGACCTAAGTCCGGAGCGTGTGCGTCAATGGGCCGATCCTCATACTGGTGTGGGTTTTGATCAACTGTTGCTGGTGGAACCGCCGGGACGACCCGATGTCGATTTTCGCTACCGGATTTTCAATGCGGATGGATCCGAAGTGGCGCAGTGTGGTAATGGTGCCCGTTGTTTTGCCCGTTTTGTGCGGGATCGTAAGTTGACCCGCAAGCGTCTGCTAAGGGTTGAAACCGCCAGCGGCATCATCAGCCTGAGGATCCTGCCGGATCAGCGTGTGAGCGTTGATATGGGGCCACCGCGCTTCGAACCGAACCTGATTCCCCTGCGGGTTGATGCCCGTGCCAGCACCTACTCCCTTGATCTGCCGGACGAGACTCTGCAGGTCTGGTCACTCAGCATGGGGAACCCTCATGCGGTGCTCCGCGTTGAGGATGTTGAACTCGCTCCTGTGAGTCGTCTGGGGCCGCTGATTGAACATCATGCCCTCTTTCCGGAAAGGGTCAACGCCGGATTCATGCAGGTGGTTGATCGCAAGACGCTGAAACTCAGGGTCTTTGAACGAGGCGTGGGTGAGACTATGGCCTGTGGGACGGGTGCCTGTGCGGCTATGGTCAGTGCCCGACTGGCAGGTCTGGTTGATGCCCGTGTTTCGGTTTATCTTCCTGGGGGGCGTTTGGACATTGAATTTGATGCCGAAGGTGATCATGTCCTTATGACCGGCCCGGCAACCCGTGTCTACGACGCAGTGATGCGCATTGACGAGGGCTTCACTGGTCGTTTGGGCCGGAACAGAAAGCCAACCCATTAGATCAGGTTGGCTAGGTCCTCAAAAGCTGAAGCTACGAACTTTTTGCGCAAAAACCTCAGATGGGCTTGCTGCCGTAACTGCTTTCCGGTTTACGCGGGGGGTCTGCGGTCACATCGGGTGGGACTTCCTGAATGGTACCACCGGATTGCAGAAAGCGCTGAATCTGTTCTTCCATTTGCCGTCGCATGGTTTCTTTGGCAGATACCGTCAGCTGTTCTGCTTCTTCCAGTTCAGTGAGATGACGACCTTCTTCGTCGCCACTGCTGCTACTCAGTGCAACTTCGGCCGTGCCCGACTCCATCTCGACATCATCAGCTCCACTTTCTTCCTCTTCAGTGTCGTTGAAATCATCAAAATCATCAGACATAAAGCACCTTTTAGCCATGTTGGGTTTGTTTACGCCAAGTCCGGTTTTTGATTTGCCGGGACATCTTCAGCGAGTTATAGACTATGCTAGCAAAATATCCAGAACTTGACAGGATCCGAGCGCCAAATATCGATCATGATGCGCTGTTTCCGGAACGGATAACAGAAAAAGGGCACCCGAAGGTGCCCCATGTTTGGGAGCGAATCAGCGATCAGTCGATGTAAGCCTGTTCGCCATGAGTGCTGACATCCAGACCCATCCGTTCTTCCTCTTCACTGACGCGCAGTCCTACAAGCACGTCGGCAATCTTATAGGCGATGAGGGAGACCACACCTGACCAGACCAGCGTAGTTCCAATGGCCCATAGCTGACTCTTAACCTGTCCAACCATATCGTAGGTTGCCGGAGTGTTGTTGGCAACATAATCGTAAATGCCACTGCCACCCAGGGACGGAGCACAGAAGACACCCGTCAGCAAGGCACCGAGGATCCCACCGATGCCATGCACACCGAAAACATCAAGTGCATCGTCAGCACCCAGCAGTTTCTTCAGGCCCGTTACGCCCCAGAGGCAGACAATCCCACCCAGCAGACCGATGACCAAGGCACCCATGACACCGACATATCCACAGGCCGGGGTGATGGCAACCAGACCTGCCACTGCACCGGAAGCGCCACCAAGCATTGAGGGACGTCCTTTGTGGATCCATTCGCCAGCAGTCCATGACAGGGCGGCAGCAGCCGTAGCCAGCCAAGTATTGATGAAGGGCATGGCAGAGGTGCTGGCCTGCAGTGCGGAACCCGCGTTAAAACCGAACCAGCCAAACCAGAGCAGCGAGGCGCCTACCATGGTCAAAGTGGTGCTGTGTGGGGCCATTACTTCACGTCCCAAGCCAACACGCTTGCCAATCACATAGGCTCCAACCAGACCGGCGATGGCTGAGTTGATGTGCACCACAGTTCCACCGGCAAAGTCAATCGCACCTTTCTGGAAGAGCCAGCCAGCTGTTGCATTGGCTGCATCGGCTGCCTTGGCATCGGTATAGGCATCCGGACCCTGCCAGAACCAGACCATGTGGGCAATTGGCAGATAGGCGAATGTAAACCAGAGTACGATAAAGATCAGCATGCCACTGAACTTGACGCGTTCAGCCAGGGAACCAAGAATCAGGCAGCAGGTAATGGCCGCGAAAGCACCCTGGAAGACGACATAGATCAGTTCGTGAATGCCAACACCTTTGGTGAAGGTCGCCGCCACCGTATTGCCATCAATACCCTTCATGAACGCATTGTCAAGGCTCCCAAAGAAGGGGCTGAGTGCGTTATGACCCTGGGTAAAGGCAACACTGTAGCCGTACAGCACCCAAAGCACAGTAATCAGTGAAAAAACGGTGAAGACCTGCATCAGTACGGACAACATGTTCTTTTTGCGAACCAGACCGCCATAGAACAGAGCAAGTCCGGGAACGGACATAAGAATCACAAAGGCGGAACTGATGATCATGTAGGCATCATCACCCGTATCGACCTTATCGGTTGGTGCTGCGGCAGCGGCAGGTGCCGCAGGAGCCGCAGGAGCCGCAGCAGGAGCAGTTGTCGCTGTTGTGGTTGGGGCCGTTGTTGAAGCTGCAGACGCAACTGCAACGGTCGCCGCAGATGAAGCCGCTGCAGGCATCGGATTGTCAGACCAGGCCGGAGCTGAGCATAGCAGAGCGCTGCCTAGCCCAAGTCCCAAGAGTAGTTTTTTCATACCATAATCCCCATTGTTGCAATGAATAATCAAAGTGCATCCACGCCGGACTCACCGGTGCGAATACGAATTGTCTGTTCAAGATTGGTTACAAAAATCTTGCCGTCGCCAATCTTTCCGGTATTAGCTGCTTTGCTGATGGCCTCAATCACCTTGTCGAGCAGATCATCAGCAATCGCGGCCTCCACTTTGACCTTGGGCAAGAAATCGACCACATATTCGGCACCACGGTAAAGCTCGGTATGTCCCTTTTGCCGTCCGAAGCCTTTGACTTCGGTGACGGTAACGCCCTGTACCCCAATTTCAGACAATGCTTCACGCACATCGTCCAGTTTGAAGGGCTTGATGATGGCTGTAACCATTTTCATGATGGAACTCCTTTAAGAACTAGAATTTGTAAATACCTTCCAAGGCACCATAGGTCACCTTGTCGGTCGGACTGCTGCCATCCATAACGGCTTTGCTGGGCAGTTTGTCTTCACGAATTTCTGCGCGCAGTTCCGCGGCAGGCGAGGGAGCATAGCCAACGGTCAAAGTGACCGATTTGGTATTGCCGACTCCATAACCTAGCTTGTAACCGTCTTTGTCATCAAAATCTTCCAGACGTAAGGAGGTACGCCACTGATCATTGTACTGTTCGTTAAAATAGAGATCACCGGCATACCACTTGGCCGTTGTTCCATCCGTAAAGGCCTTGTCCTGGCTGGCATAATCAAGATTCAGTACCACATTGAACGCATTGGTTGGCTTGATCGTCAGCACCGTGTCGACAAGATCAAGTGCAGCTGCTGTCGTAGTATTCACGACCTTGATCCCTGTCGCGCTGCCGCTGGGCAATGCATCGCCGTAATAGCCCTGCAACGACCAGTTCACCAAAGTGGATGGGTTGTAGGCCAGTCCAAGCTCAGTGGTTTTCTGGGCAACTTTGGCCTGCTGCTGATCCCATCCGTTCACTTCACCGACAATCAATGAAAGGGTTGAACTTGGTGCCACGGTCAACCGTACCCCGGTATGGGTAATCGGAATGGCATTTAAATTGGCTATCGAGTGGGAAATATTGGTGTTGACTTCGTCATTGACGACTTCAGCGCCTGCCAAGGTGTAATATTTACCGGCCTGAATGGTGTAGATCCCATGGGCGTACTGTAGAAATGCCTGAGTTAGATCCATGGAATTGGAGCTCAACTGCGTTGACGCCCCTGGCACGGAAGACGCATTCTGATAAGGATACGATTTGATCCAGTCAGCATCGCTACCACCTACAACGTTGACAACACCACCGACCCCTTCGGTCGGCTGTTTGGCGAGCTGCAAATAGACCTGCTTCAGTTCAAAGGTATTACCACGGTTTTCAAAGTAGTTGAGGTTGGTTGGTGCTCCATTTACTGATTTGGGTGCTGAAAAATTGTACGCACTGTAGCCACCTTCAATATAAGCCTGTTCGGTAATACCGGATGCTGCCAGTATTTTGTCCAGTGTTGGGGCAGCTGGGGCGGAATCTGCCAGAGCACCGTGGGAGAGACCCGTTATCGCAACGGCAACTGCCCATCCAAGTTTCTTCGTCATGGTGTGATGACCTCACTGTGTTGATTGATTGATGTGTAACACTGTGTGAATAGCATGGTTTGTGCCAACGATAATAACAACATGTTTTATAAAGGTTAATTTGAAAATGTCTGCCTGTGCTTGTGCAGCTTCGATCCTGAAAGCGCCCTATAGTGGTGCGAATTGCACAATTCTGGTGCGCTGATACAGTGCTTCATTTGGCACACTGAGAACATTCGGTGCAATCATGATCTTTGCTTTAAGAAGGTATTTTTGGTGCAGGCACATTCTATACTCGCCCTGTTATCAACTACCCAAGAGCGAGATTCCCATGTTGATGCGTCGAAACACTACGTTGCTTGTTATGGCTGCTCTGCTTGGGGGCTGTGCATCCATTCCCTCCGGCCATGAAGGGGTGGAATGGACTGCGTCCCAAGGGACATTGGCGAATCCTCTGGCTGAGGGATTTCATGTAGTATCTCCGTTCAGCCGGGTTTACAACTATGATGTCCGGGAGCAGGAACAGCATGAACGGCTGGAAGTTCTAGCTAATAACGGGCTGGCCATCCAGTTGGATACATCGATCCAGTATCAGCCGATTGCGACACAGGTCTACAATTTGCAGAAAGAAATCGGACCGGATTATTACGATGTGGTTATAGAACCAGCTTTGCGCAGTGGCGCACGCAAAGTGGTTGGGCGGTACAGTCCAGAAGAGATCTATTCGACCAAACGAGAGCAGATTGAACGCGAAATCTACACAGAAGTTTCACGAAAGGTCGAAGATCATCATATACGTATTAATAATATCCTGATCGCAGATGTGCATTTGCCCAAGATTGTCGAGGATGCCATTGAGGAGAAGTTGCGTCGTGAGCAGCAGGCGCTGGCCATGAAATTTGTGCTGGACAAGACGCGTCAGGAAGCTGAGCAGAAGCAGATTCAGGCTGAGGGCATTGCTGCCTATCAGAATATTCTGAGCAAAAGTCTGAATCCAACAGTGCTGCGCTGGCAGGAAATCGAGGCCATGCAGGCCTTGGCCCAGTCTCCTAATGCCAAAACCATTGTTCTGGGTGAAGGAGGCAAGGATCAGCCACCATTGCTGTTGAATATGGAAAACAGCAAGTAGCGTGCGACAAAATCATTTGCATCGCTGACCTGCATGCTAGAATAGCGTTGTCTAGGCAGGAGACGATGTCAATGAACGTGGAACAGCTTTTTGCCCGTCTCGGAGAGCAGCTTGATTTTGTGCTGCCTCCGGGCATGCGCAGTATGCGTCAGGATATTGAGCAGGGCCTGCGTACGATCCTGCAGGAGGCGCTGGGTAAAATGGATATGGTTACCCGCCATGAGTTCGGCCAACAGACGGCACTCCTGAACAAGACGCAGCTGCGCGTGACAGAGCTGGAAAATCGTCTGCGGGCGATGGAGCTAAAAGTCAGGGAGCTGAGGCAACAGGAACCGAAGCAGAAGAAATAGCGCTGTCAGAGGTTATTGTTTTGGTATAATCGTGTGTGTCAGAAGTTTTGTTGCTCAGCCTATCTCCTCGAGAATTCCTTCAAGCCCGGTTATCTAGTGTCTGAAGTACCGGTGCTCAGTCTTGGTTCGAGGGACTGACGTTCGGCTGGAAGAAATTACTTCAATTAATTCGACAAAGATTCTGACGCAAAGGGTTGAGGTTCAGATGCGTCAAACGGGGCAATCAGAGCGACGGGTGGCCCCAGTTGGAGTCGTTGATCTTGTGTTATAGAGTCATACGTATTCAGTGTAAGAGGTGTTTATGCACCGAAAAATGACGATCACGCTCGATGAAGCGGTCTACGACGGCCTTTATCGGACGGTTGGGCGGCGGAAAATGAGCCAGTTCATTGAGGACTTGCTGCGTCCGCATGTAGTGGATACGTCACTCGATGATGGCTATCGGGCAATGGCCTCCGACAAGGCACGAGAAGCTGAAGCCATGGAATGGTGCAATGCCCTAGTCGAAGACATGGCCGATGCAGCGCGCTGAAGTGTGGTGGGTTGAGTTCGATCCATCTGTTGGCAGCGAAATCCGCAAGACACGCTCTGCTGTCATTGTGAGCAATGACGCGGCCAATCGGAACCTGTCGCGGGTAGTGGTGTTGCCGTTGACCAGCAATACCGGTCGCCAGTACCCAGGCGAAGCGATCGTGACTGTTGGTGAGCAGAGTTGTAAGGCGATGGCTGACCAGATTATGGCTGCTGATAAGTCGCGGTTAAAATCGCGGCTGGGGATGCTGTCTAAGGCAGATATGTTGGCCGTTGATGATGCCATAAAGGTTCATCTGGCGCTGCCACGATAACACCTTTCATCGCAATCATGC
>JAJZHM010000039.1 GCA_021804485.1 Pseudomonadota bacterium
TGCCACGGGGGCGCACCTATGTCCGCAACGGCTCGGTCATTGATCTGAAAATTGAGCCCGGTAAGATTCACGCTGTGGTGGTGGGGTCCAGTCTGTACCAAATCAGGATTGGCATTACCCCTGTGTCGCGCAGTCACTGGCAGTCACTGGCGAAAGCATGCACCGGTTCCATCGCTTCGCTGGTTGAGTTGTTGCAGGGCAAGTTTTCGAAAGCCGTGATGGAGCATCTTTGTCAGCCGAACACAGGTCTATTTCCAACGCCCAAAGACATCCGGCTTGAGTGCTCGTGTCCGGATTCGGCCACGATGTGCAAGCACGTTGCCGCTGTGCTTTACGGTGTTGGTGCACGTCTGGATGCACAACCAGAACTTCTCTTTATGCTGCGCCAAGTGGAGGCCAATGATCTGGTAACTCAGGCAGCGGAAGCTTCCGTTAACACCAGTAAAACGCCAGCCAGAGGCAAAGTGCTCGACGATTCTCTGCTTGCCGATGTGTTCGGCCTCGAAATGGATGTCCCCGCAGATTTGGTGGATACAAAAAAGAAAGTGGCAAAGAAAGTGGAAAAGAAAGCGGTTACGAAACCAGCTTCTGTAGTGCCCAAAACACCGGCCAAGAAGAAACCATTGGTAATTGCGTCCAAAAAATGATCTCCCAAATGGAGTTACGGTAGCAGGCAGGGTCCTTCAGTTTTCCTGGTGTACTGCCAGCACGATGCTTCGGGCGGGGCAGGAGACCCACAAGGATTGGCCTTCTTCCAGGTTTGCAGACAGATTGGGGTTAGGGTCTTGTGCTGCACAAAGGGCGTAGATATGTATGCCTGAGGCATGATACAGGGTTAGTTCGCTTTGATTGTCCTGTTGCTGGATCTGTAAAAGGTGTACAGGGAGGCTTGTTCCCAGCCAGTTCTCGGGATGTTCGGGTTCAGTGACGTGAATCTCCAGCGCCGATGCCTTAAACATCAGATGGGTTTCACGGCCGAGAACCAGATGCATGCGGCTGACTGAGGTCTGGGTTACCAAGGCAGACATGCTTAACCCAGTATTGATGGCAAGTGTGATGAGCGTTTCCAGTCCAATGGGTTCTAGGGCACTGATCCGGCCCAGAAAGTGATTGCGTGCTGAGGTCTGCCAGCTGAGCATATGCCAGCGACTCTCGGCAAGGGCAAGACGAGCAGTATGTTCTGCTTCCAGGGTACGATAGGTGTTGATGAGACCAAGGGCATAGGATGTTAGAACACTGCCACCCCCGCGTGATCCCCCGCTTTGGGTTGCCAGAAGCGGCTCTTCAGCCAGATTGCCGAGTCCATGGAGAAGATCCCAAGCATGCCTGTAGGAGATGTGCAGGATTCGAGCAGCCTGGGTTATGGAGCCAGTCTGGTCGATTGCCTCCAGCAAGGTGATTCGTTGATCACCTTTCCAGGCTGCAAGTTCGTGCCAGATGGTTTTTGATGACATTGTTTTGACTTCAGAATGTGAATCGTGCCGTTCCGATCCAAGTGTTTTTCTGGGTGCTGAATACCGTTATCGGATGTTCATAACCGATTCCGAGCGAAAGGCCCAAGCGGTCAACAAAGTGGTGGCGCCACAGTGCTCCGAAGGTGAGCTGTCCCTGTCGTTCGCCAGAATTAGGACCATCCTGATAGGTGATTTGATTATATTCGATTTCAGGCCAGAATGAATCCAAATGCATTTGCAGGGCAGTATTCCAGATGAGCTGGTGGCCCAGATGCTGGGTATTGTTTGCAGGCAGGCTATAGCTTAGCGTGGACTGAATGTCGATCATACCAGCCCCTTTGCCAAGAGCTAGGGTTGGGGTATAGATGGCGCTGCCGTTGCCGATATGTGCTGATCCGGTAGGCAGTGAGCCTCCCAGGAAAACAGTTGCAATATAGTTGCCGTTATTTTCATTGGCTGCAAGCAGGCGATACTTGAGAAGAAAGGAACTGTCCGTCCAGCCATTGCGCGCTGCTGTGTCTGGATGGTCGATCCAAGCAGGTGCACTCAGGGCAACTTCAATGGGGGCGTTCGGGGTAATCAGTTCAAGGCCTTTGCCATTGCCATAGTTATCAACAGAGCTTCCATTATTTTGCTGGATATGCAGGATATCAACACGATATTCCTGCTCAAGACGCGGCGTTACGGTTACCAGAGGGGTCATCCAGTGCGGTTGTTCATCCTGCAGGGCACTGACTTCATTCAGCCAGTTTGCCCAAGTCGCCGAAATACTGCACGAAATAAGGATCATTACCAGGGACCTGAGGCTAAATGAATTTGAGTGGTTCATGGTGGATTCTCACGGAGATTGGTTGATGATGAGCGACAATGCCGATGTCCAAGCTGCATCATTTCTAAAACAAGCTGCATCATTTCTAAAAATAGTAACGATGTTTTGCTGCGTTGTATACAATTTTATATTACGATAATGGGGACTGGCGAGGAGTGGAGACAATGAAGGTTCAGGCAGCGATTTGGAGATCCCAAAGTCTGTGCATGGCGACATGGGTGTTTGCTGCGTGGGCTTCGCTGCAGCAGGCAAGTGCTGATCAGCCTGTTCTGGATGTGGCTGTGGCGGCCAATTTTGCCAGTGCCATGCAGATGATTGCTCAGCGCTTCAAGCAGGAATCCGGAATCCGGATTGAATACAGTCTTGGGGCAACGGGTATGCTGGAGAGTCAGATCGAACAGGGAGCTCCATATGAGATTTTGCTGTCTGCAGATCAGAAGACCCCTCAAGCTCTGGTTGCCAGGAAGGAGGCGATTGCTGCATCGGAATGGACCTATGCCCAAGGACATCTGGTCCTTTGGTCGATGCAACCTGATAGGGTGGATGCTCATGGGGATGTGCTGCAGTTAGGGACCTTCCGTCATCTTGCAGTTGCCAATCCGCAAACGGCACCCTATGGTGCAGCAGCCCGGCAGGTTCTGCAAAATTTGCATCTGTATGAGCAGTTGCAGTCTCGTCTGGTTCAGGGAAACAGTATCGGTCAGACTTGGCAGTTTGTTCGCTCGGGTAATGCGGAACTTGGCTTTGTAGCGCAATCCCAACTGATTCGTTCAGGAGAATTACCTAAGGGTTCATACTGGATGGTTCCGCAGAAGTTGTATGATCCGATTCGACAGGATGCTGTCATTTTGCAACGTGGGGCCCATGATCCCCAAGCCGATCGTTTCATGCACTTTTTGCAGCGTCCGGATATACGCCGGTTGATTGAATCCTATGGTTATGGCCCCTGATCTTGTAGCAGCGTTCCTTACCCTTCAGCTGGCTGGGGTTGTAACGCTATTGCTCGTGCCTATGGTTCTTCCCCTGTCCTGGTGGCTTGCTCGTGGTCGGGGTAGGGGGCGAGGCACGATCCGGGCACTGGTGAATCTGCCGCTGGTATTGCCTCCGACCGTGCTTGGTTTTTATCTGCTTCTTTTTCTTGGACCACATGGCTGGTTAGGACATCTGACCCAGCGCCTTGGCTTAGGCCTGTTGCCCTTTAGTTTTGCAGGATTGGTGCTGGCATCAATGCTCTATTCCCTGCCTTTTGCTGTTCAGCCCCTGCTGGTTGCCTTTGGATCCATTCCTGAGGCACTGCTTGAAGCTGCATCCGTACTTGGAGCAGGACCTTGGCAAAGATTTCGACGGGTTGTACTGCCTCTGGCCTGGAGCGGTCTGCTCAATGCCTCGGTTCTGGTTTTTGCCCATACGGTTGGCGAATTTGGTGTGGTGCTCATGTTGGGAGGCAATATCCCCGGCAAGACTCTGGTCCTGTCCGTCAGCCTGTACAATCATGTCGAAGCATTTGAGTATGGAGAGGCACAGCATCTGGCTGGGCTCATGGTCCTATTCAGTTTTTTTGTACTCTGGCTGCTTTATGGGGTCAGGTTCAGAGGCGGTATCCATGTCTGATGCCGGGCTTTTCTGCGATTTTCGCTTGGGGCGAAGCCAATTCCATCTCGATTGTCGGTTGCAACTGACCCATATTGGCAGGCTTGCCCTTTATGGACGTTCCGGCAGCGGTAAAACGACTTTTTTGCGTTGTCTGGCAGGACTGGAGCGCCCTGAAGGCTCTCTAGTTGTGCAAGGAGAGACACTTCTGGATTCATCGGTTCATGTTCCTGCCCATCGACGACGGATGGCCTATGTTTTTCAGGACAACCGATTGTTTCCTCACATGACAGTCGCCCGCCATCTTGATTGGGTACTGCAACTGGCGTCTGCAGAGCCGCTGCGGGTTCATCGGGACGAAATTGTGGAATGGTTTGAATTAGGGGCGATGCTTGATGTCTATCCTCAAGCCCTTTCTGGCGGACAGCAGCGCCGGGTCGCACTTGCACAGGCACTGCTCACCCAACCCCGTCTGCTTTTGCTTGATGAACCCCTGACGGGTCTTGATCGGGAAGCACGGGCAGAGGTGCTGAAGGGGTTGCAGCGGGCTCAGAAACAGCTCGGGATTCCCATGATGTACGTTACTCATGATCCCGATGAGTTGCATGGCTGGGTTGAGCAGGTGCTGTATATGGAGGCGGGCACCATCCGTCAGAATCAGTCCGAGCAAAGTATAGAACGATCGACAAGTGTGCTCGGTGTCGACGTGTTACGCTACGAAGCAGGGCTTCAGATGGCCGAGGTGGCCTGGGGTGATCAAAGGATCTGGATCGGATTGGCGGCTGAATGGGCTCTTAAGACCCGCTTGTTCTTACGCATCCATTCCCAAGAGATTCGTCTTGGGGCGTTGAATACGGCTCCGAATCTGCTTCGGGCGCAGGTTGTCGCTCTTGAGCGGCAAGGATCGGTTGGAGAGCTTCAGGTTCGGCTTGATCTGGGCAAAAACAGGGAACTTGTTGCCCCTCTTCGGGTTGATTATGTCGATACCCTGTCGTTAAGTCCAGGCTGCAGTATTGGTGTGCATCTAGGCAAGATCGAAGTGGTACCGGAATGCGATGCTTGAAAATAATTCGCTTGATCTTGCGGGTTGCTCCCAGACATTGCATAATATTGTATTGGACAAAAACAGATTTGAGACGGACTTGGATTGTGATCTTGGTCAAACGGAATCCTTCAGTCTATGTTAGAATGATTGATTGGATATTCAAGATTGCTGAGGCGGAACGTTCAGACTCCTGATGGGAAGGGTGATTGTGACTGGCATCCTGATAGGATGTTGGGTGGCGGGTGTTTCATGGAAAACCGATCAAGACATCGTGCTGCTCGTATCGACATCATTCCTTGGAACGATGCCTTCCGGACTGGTTTTTCGGATATTGATCACCAGCATCAGGGACTGGTTGCCATCCTGAATGGCTTGGCGACCCGTCTTGCTTATCCGACCGAGCCTTTTGGGATTTCTACGCTTCTCGAAGATTTGCAATCCTATACCGAACAGCATTTTCAGACGGAAGAACAACTGTGGCACAGTTATCTGGATGGGACGTCGTCGGAAGTACAGCATCGGGAACTGCACGCTGGATTCATTAAATTTGTGCAGGAGTTGCGGGCCCGCCAGAACAACTTGGCGGAGGATCAGGTCGTCCTTGAGGCTATGTCCTATCTGACCCACTGGCTGGTGGTCCATATTCTTGAGTCGGATCGACGCATGGCCCTGATGGTGCAATCTCAGCAGTCGGGTGCCAGTCTGGAACAGGCCAAGCTTCAGGCCGAAGAATTGATGCGCAAGGAACATCGCCTGTTGATTGACCTGGTAGTGTCGGTTTATGGGTCACTGTCCCAGAATTCGGTTGATCTGATTCAGGCAATGACTGAGCAGCGTTCATTGCTGCACGCCCTTGAAGAGCGTGAACATTATGTTCAGACTCTTCTTGAGCAGATGCCAGTCCCCTTACTGATCTGTGATGAGCAGTATCAGATAATCCGGGTCAATGTAGCTTTTGCACAGACGTTTGCTGAACATCAGGATGTCATATGCCTGCAGTTTGACACGGCACAGAAGCATTCATCTCCGTCCTGCTTCGCTGGCTGGAGTGAGGCACTGAAGCAGCTTGCCGAATCAGGATTGCTGCATACGTCCAGTGAGGTTCTTGTGCGCCGTCCTGATGGTCTGGAACGGACCGTTTTGCTCAGGGCGGCAGATCTGAACCATGCTGAATCACACCAGTATCTGGTGACCCTCTATGATGTTTCCGATCGAATATTGGCTGAACAGGAAAGGGAAAGCGAGCGGGTATTTCTGCGAACACTGATTCATACTTTGCCTGATCTTGTCTGGTTCAAGGATCGGGATGGTGTCTATCTGGCCTGTAATCCTTCTTTTGAACGCTTCTTTGGTGCATCTGAAGCTGAAATCGTTGGTAAAACGGATGCTGATTTTGTTGCCGAGGAACTGGCACAATCGTTTCGTAAGCATGATCAGTTTGCCATGGATTCGGGTCGGCCGGTTCGCAATGAAGAATGGATTACCTTGGCTGAGGATGGTCGACACGTTCTACTGGAAACAACCAAGACCCCTATGCGAGATGTTCAGGGCGAGGTAATCGGGGTTCTGGGTATTGGTCATGATTTCACAGAACGTTTCCTGCGGGAACAGGCCTTGCGCGACAGCGAGGCCAGGTTTCATGCCCTTTACAGCGCCATGACTGAAGGTGTTGCATTGCATCAGCTGCTCTATGATGAGGATGGAACGCCCTGCGATTACCTTTTTCTTGGCGTTAATCCGGCATTTGAGCATCATACTGGTTTGAAAAAGAGCGATGTTCTGGGTAAAAAGGCATCGGAGATGTTTGGTTTTGTACCCTATCTGCACGACTACGCTACGGTTGTCGAGCAGGGTGAGTCCCGGCATTTTGAAGCTTGGTTTGAACCGATGCAGAAGGTTTTTGCAATTACTTCGGTCAGACCGGCAACCGGGCAATTTGCCACCATTTTTCGGGATATTACCAATCAGGTTAAACTGGAAGCCGATTTAAGGCAAACATCTGCCCGTCTGCAAGGTGTTCTGGAATCAACTCCGATCCCGATGATTCTGCTGGATCATGCGGATCAACTGACTTATGTGAATCAGGCTTTCCAAACCCTGTTTGGTTATGGGCTGGACAAAGTCAATGTACTTGATCAATGGCTTGGCATGGTGTTTCCTGAAGACACGGATCGGGACCATAACCGGCAAAAGGTTCAACGGCTCTGGCAAGTCCGTTCAGACAAGGTACCGGCTGCTGAGCCCATTGTGTTGCGAATGATGACGACAGAGGGCCAGGATCGAACGGTCATGGCTCACTTGACCTTGCTGCTGGACCAGGATTCATCGGGAAAAGAGGGTCCGCTGCGTCTGATTACCCTGGTGGATCTTACCGAACAGACGGCAGCGCATGCTGAGATCGTACGTCTTAAAGATAGTCTGGAATCGACGCTTAATGCTTTGCCTGATATTGTCTTTGAAGTGGATCTTGAGGGTTTTTTTCAGGCATGGCATGCCCCAGGTAATAATGTGTTTGGGATCGGACCAGATGATGTAGCGGGCAAAACGATTACGGATGTTTTACCCACGGAAGCAGCTCAGCTCTTTTCCGATGCCTTGCTGGAAGCGGCTCAGCATGGAACGTCAACGGTAACGCCATTTTTGATTGATACGCATGCAAAACGGGCCTGGTTAAATATTTCGGTGTTGCGCAAGAAACATGATTCCGGGTTACAGCCTGGCTTTGTGGTGATTATTCGCGATGTTTCTGAACGCATGCGCAGTGAAGAATTAATGGACCTGCGGCAGACGCTGGCGGATATGGTCTTCACTCATGAGCGTCGTCCTTTGCTCATGACGGCTCTTGCTGCTGTAGAGCGGATGAGCGAGAGTCAGGTCAGCTTTTACCATATCCTTGATTCTTCCGAAGCAAGGATCGAAGAGTATGCATGGTCCCTGAATACACTTCAGTCGATGCAATTACAGCGTGACGATGCATCCTCGGATTTTCCTGTCTGGGCGGAGTGTATTAAATTACGTCAGACCGTGGTCCTGAATGAACAGGCTGGTGTGCTCTACAAGCAGGATGGCCTGGCAGGCGCGATGCCGCTAAGCCGCTTGGTGCTGGTGCCGGTATTTCAGGGACAACGTTTGGTTGCAATCATGGGTGTTGCCAACCGTCGCTCGGCCTATGATCAGCAGACAGTTGCTTTGGTTGCGCACCTCTCTAATATTATTTATGAAATTATTGACCGCCAAAAAAGTGAAAAGCGCATCAAGCAGATGGCGTTCAGTGATGCTTTGACAGAGTTACCGAATCGGCAGCTTTTTCGGGATCGGCTGCAACAGGCCGTTGCTTTGGGGAAGCGATCGGCCAGACTGCTTGCTGTTTGTTATTTTGACTTAGATGGTTTTAAGCCGGTCAATGACCGCTTTGGTCATGCTGCCGGGGATCAGTTGCTCATCCAGTTGGCGCATCGCTTGCAGCATGAATTGCGAGAGGGAGATACCCTTGCCCGTATTGGTGGGGATGAGTTTGTAGTCCTGCTCAACGACCTTGATAATGTCTCCAGCGGTGAAAAGATCATTCGCAGATTTCTTCATTCGATATCCCATCCTTTTGATATTGAGGGACATCATATTGAGATTTCAGCAAGTATGGGGGTGACCTACTACCCGCTGGACCCCAGTCATCCGGATATGCTGATGCGCCATGCCGATCAGGCTATGTATCAGGCCAAGCAGAGCGGCAAGAATGCATTTCGTCTCTATGAGGGCATTGAGGTTCAACAGTCCCGAGTCATGAGACATGCTCTGGAGGAGTTTGAACTGGCATTGGACAACGACGAATTACGTCTTGATTTTCAGCCACGCATTGAACTCGCAACTGGTGAACCTGTCGGATTTGAGGGGTTGGTACGCTGGCATCATCCACAACGCGGTATACTGGATCCGGCCGAATTTTTCCCCCTCATTCTGGATCATGCTCTTGAGTTTCGTCTGGATTGCTGGGTACTGGAACGGGCGCGCGATCAGTTACTCGCATGGCATGCACAGGGAATGGATCTGTTCCTAAGTGTCAACGTTAACGCCCGTCATGTACGGGATCTGGGGTTTCCTGAGGAACTTTCGAGCATTCTTTCCGGTTGTCCAGCGGAGGTGTGCCAGAAACTGGAGCTTGAAGTGACCGAAGTGGCTGCTCTTGGGGATACTGAGCATGCAGCCCGGATCATGCGGCAATGTCTAAACTTGGGTGTGCGTTTTGCGCTTGATGATTTTGGCCTGAGCTATGCCTCGCTGACCTGTTTGTATCGTCTCCCATTTGCTTTGCTCAAAATCGACCAGAATCGGGTTCGTGATATTCTTGATGATCAGCAGGACCAGGATGTAGTGGAAGGTGTCCTGCATCTGGCAGCCTCGCTTAAGATGCCTGCAGTTGCTGAAGGGGTAGAAAGTATTGAGCATGGCCTCATGCTGGCCGCACAGGGTTGTCCCTTTGCACAGGGATTTGGAATTGCACGTCCCATGCCTGCTGAAGCAATACCGGACTGGATACAGAACTGGAGAACTGAGCGGCATTGGCATGACTTGTGGTTACATCGGGATAGTCAGCAAATTCCTTATGATATCCATGTGGCCATGTATAGCCATCGGCGCTGGTTGGAGTTGGTGCGCGATGTTGGCTCGGGAACCGGGCAGCAATATGAATCATTGGTAGCGGCAGTTTCCGGCTGTCAGGTCAGTCGCTGGCTGGATGGAATTGGTATGGCTCGATACAGTCAGCGTCCATCTTTCGGGGCTGTGCAGGTCACCCATCTTGAAGTACATCAGAAAACCCGGCTTCTTGTTGATACGTTGCAAAGCAAAACAGGCAGCAGTGAGCCATTGCTTGCCGATGTTGAAGCCAGCAGTGAACGGCTGCTGGCTTCCCTGCAGCGTCTTGCCCAAGAGTAATCAAATGGTTTGTTGACCATCCTCCGGAATGATGTGATGTTCTGTCGTTTGTGAATCGGAGAGTTCGCTGGCAATCAGGCCAACACCGACCAGTTTGTTGTATCCATGGAAAACGGGGAAGCGGTAACCAAGCAAAAGCCGCTTTTTGTCCTGAGCGTCGAGGAGTGGGTATTCCCGCACCACGGCTGAACTGCTGTGCACAACCAGGCGGTCGAGTTCGGTCTGTTGATCGGCATCCTTGGCATTCATCCAGTTCTCTCTCCTAAATCCAACGACTTCTTCGCGTTTCTTGCCAAAAAAATCCAGCATGGTACGGTTGGCAATCAGACAATGCCCCTCCACTGAAAAAACCGCCTGATGAGAACGGGAGTGATTTAGCAAGTTTTCATAGAGAAGAAGATCATGTTCTCTGGAATAGGAAGCCGTCAGGTTATCAAACAGCAACAGGACATTCTGTCCCTGTGCGTACGACTGGGGCAAACGGCTGAGGGTACAGTCCAATACCCGTGGTGGCTCCTGCAGATCAGGAGTACTCAGGGTACGTAGTTGCCGCAAGGTGCGATCTTCCAGGACATTGCGCAGAAAATTGCGAATGGTCTGTTTAAGGGCAAACCCGCTTTCAGGGTCCAGGAGTCGAAAAATACTATGATAACGCAGGTGATTGACGCTGCCAAACTGGAATAGGGTGATGGCTGCAGGATTGGCATCGATAATGATACCTTGTTCATCAATCACGAGCGTGGCCGCCGGGTTTTTCTGAAAAAGTGCGGCATACTGGTCGCGTAAATGCTCATTGTTATGCAATGCCTCAGTCAGTTCCGCATTCTGTATTTCCAGTTCAGCCTGATAGATGCGCAGTTCTTCAAAAATCTTTTGGAAATGCTGGTGAATTTCTTCGGGCGTTTCCTGAATGGCCGAATTTTGTTCGGCGAGTGCCTTCTCGGCGCGTTGACGCAGCAGGGTCAGACGGTTGGTGCTATCCATGAGAACCTCCTTGTTGCAGCAGGGCATTCTGCCAGGCGCTAATATTGGTGTGACTGACGACAGCGCCGGCATAAGGGGCACGCATCGGAGCCACGCTCATGACAAACCAGCGTTCTTCATTCGGTGCATGGCAAGGATACTGCATTGAAAAAAATGGCAAACTTCCTTCCAGAACACCCTTGATACCCAAACGGGCATCCAAGGTTGTTTTATCGTCTGGCCATGGGGGAGGGCTTTCACAGCAGTCGAGGTAATTGGCGCCGATGCCGGTATGCAGCAGTTCAGGATCACCGTTGGCCTTGGCAAAACGGTTCCATGCATGGTTAACCAGTACAATAGTTCCTTCCGGGCTGAGTACGGCAATATGTTCTGGTAGTGCATCCAGAATGCTTTGCAGGTGATCACGATCCTTGTAGGCGCTGATATCAAGAAAGGTGAGTACAACGCCCTGGCTCGCCGTGGTCAAGCCTCCATAGGGCAACATCCGTACGAGCAATGAAAGTCCCTTGCGTGATCGACATTCACGATTAAATGGATGTCCGCTTTGTAGGGTACGTTCGAGATCTTCAATCAGTTCCTCATATTCCAGGGTATGAGTTATTTCCTCAAGTGGCCGGCCAATGTCGTTATCACGGAGCCGGAAGATTGACGTGGCATCAGGGTTAAAACGGGTAAGGCGGGATTGTGTGTCGACAAATATGGTGGCTACGCCAACGGCCCGCAGCATCATGTCAAGATCAAGGTTTATACGGTTGAGAATGCCTACCTTTTCCTGGAACTCAGCATTGACGGTATTCAACTCTTCATTGAGGGACTGGAGCTCCTCGTTGGAACTTTGCAGTTCTTCGTTCGAGGCCATCAACTCTTCGTTGGTAGCCTGCAGTTCCTCGTTGGAGGTTTCCAACTCCTCAATGCTGGTCTGCAAGCTTTCGCGCGTGGCAGCAAGTTCTTGTTGCAGCAAGGTCATTCGTTCGGTCTGGGCACTATTGATATCCAGCGTTGGTGTGGGCAGGTCCGTTAGGTTTGGGATGAGTCCAAAACTGAGCAGGAAGAGTTTTTCCTGATCCGGCTGTTCAAGTGGTTGAACGGTGAGTTGAACCTTAAAATGTTGTCCTGATGCGTCTTTGAGATGGATGGCATCAGAACCTATGCTGACTCCGTCCCTGCTGGCGCGGCCAATCAGGGCTGTGGCAATGGATCGCAGCGGTTCAGGCAGCAACTGGCTGAGTTCCAGACTGGCAACACCGGAACGGAACTGAAGGAAGGGCTGCACATTGCCAAAAACATGAACCACACTGGAGTGGGCGTTGACGAGCAGGGATGCCGGTGTGTAGCGTTCCAGAAGGTGGTTTATAGCCAGATCAACGTAACGGCGATCCATACTGAGCGGGTGGGCGCTGCGGGTACGGAGTGGCTGCATGGTTGTTCGTCCCAACGGACGCGTGCTGTATCCAGTTAGAGTATTGCGGGCAGACACTACCGATTCATCTCGTTGGTAAATCTTATATTTGGAGTGAAGGGTCTTGAATCCTTCGCTCATTCCACCGAGTGATTCGCTGGAACCCAGAAAAAGATAGCCTAAAGGCTCAAGGGCATACTGCAGCGTAGCCAGTACATGTTTCTGGGCAGAGGGATTGAAATAAATCAGGGTGTTGCGACAGGAGACCAGAGACATGCGGGTAAACGGAGGATCGATCAGCAGGTTATGCCGAGCAAAGACAATACATTGCCTTAATTCAGGTTTGACGCAATAGGCCCCGGCCTGTTGGGTAAAAAAGCGGTTTAGACGCTCCTCAGTCAGTTCTGCAGCCGTCGATTCAGGATATTTGCCAGTGGCTGCCGTCTCAATATTCTGCTCGTTGACATCGGTGGCAAAAATCTTCAGGTTCAGCCATTTTCCCTGCCGCTCAAATTCTTCAAGAAAAAGCATGGCCAGAGTATAGGCTTCTTCACCCGTGGAAACACCGGCAGACCAGACCCGAATCCCCGCACCCGTACTGCGGGAAACAATAGCAGCAATAGCTTGTTGGGCGAGTTCTTCGAAGGCCTCAGTGTCCCTGAAAAAGCTGGTAACCGGAATAAGCAGTTCCTTGCGTAGAAGGTCCAGTTCGTGGGCATCGGAGTGGAGCAGGTGAAAGTAGTTTTCCAGCCGGGCAATTCGCCGTACCTGCAAGCGTCGTTCGATTCGACGTAGAAAGGTCGCAGGTTTGTATTCATGAAAGTCGATGCCACTTGCTTGCAGCAATAAATCGGTAATCTCTTCAAGTGCATTGGCAGAGAGTGCAGCAGGATCGGTAGTCTTGCTCTGCAGCGTAATCTGGGGTAAAGGGCCATTTTGGATGTGTGCGGCAACCCGTGCTGGCAACGCATCGCAGGCGAGTATATCGTCAACGATACCACTGTTAATCACGCTCGTGGGCATCCCATCAAATTTGGCATCGTTGGGCTGTTGTGCCAGGACAAGTCCTCCGGCGGCATTGATGGCCAGACACCCGCGCGTGCCATCAGAACCGGTACCTGACAGGATGATGGCAATGGCCTTGGCCGTAAAGGCATCGGCCAGAGAAAGCAGAAAGATGTCGATGGGCAATGTTAGCAGATGCGGTGCCTTTGGTGTCAGCCGAAACATCTGATCATGAACGCGCATGATTGTACCAGGTGGAATCAGGTAGACCTTGTTGGTTTCGATGGACATGCCATCTTCAACCATGACCACGGGCATGGATGTGTATCGGGAAAGCAAGTCGAGCATCATGCTTTTATGGTCGGGAGAAAGGTGCTGGATGACTACAAAGCTCGTATCCAGTGAGGGCGGGCAACTTTTAAAGAAGCGTTCAAGGGCTTCAAGGCCTCCGGCTGAAGCCCCAATGGCGACGACAAAAGGGCCAGTCTGTGGACGAGACTGAGCGGAGGGCCTACTCTTGGTTTTCGTGGCGCGTGTCCGCATCGTCAGTCCTTAAACCTGTTTTGGGTTAGAGTTGCAAGTCCCTGTTTGGGATCTGAAAACTATATAAAGAGTATGGCATCCATTGTGTTTTTGACGGACAAGACAGTACGGACTGGGCCAAGTACCCCAGTGCTCTTCATGGTCTTGTTCCGACAGTTCATCAGGAATTATCAATGAGGTTAGCATGAAATTAAGTTTAATTATGGTGTGAACCTGAGATGAATGAGCCAAATTTAGGCATGTTTTGATCTGGGTCATAAGATGTCTGGTTGAGCAATATAATGAACTCTGAAGCCCCATGTGATCCCGATGCCGCATGCGGCCGGCCAGCATGTAGGTAATTGTTTCAAAGCCACGGTGGAGATGCTCTGGAAATCCATCAATATAATCAGAAGGTTCAAAACTTCCAAACAGATCAATCACCAGGAATGGATCGAGTCGCTGCTGTTCATTTTGGGTCAGGATACGGGTAAGACGAACCCCATCTCCATCTTGGGTAGGGGTACCAGAAATCAGACGCTCAACGCGTCGGGTGCGGAATATGGAATTGTCCTGATTAAAAAAATCGGAATATTAGAGCAGTCAATATCGACAGTTAATATTCCCGGAATCAGGCTGCATACTGAAAGTGGTCATCGGTATGTTCGATGATGTCTTCAAAAGCCCGCACAATCATGTCTTCAGTGAGTGGAATCTCCATTCCTTCGTCATCAACGATGCAAACGCCATCAAGGCCGAGGTTCATCGGACAGACCAAGGCAATGGGGGCGTTGCCGGCATCAAGATTGCTGAACATCATGGCGTATCTCCCGAAAAGCATTCAATTCAATAAGTGTATTATGTGTGAGGTTGTGATGGGTTGCATGTCATTTCGCATTGAAAGTGTAACCATATTTAATGGACGGGGTGCTCCGTGTCTTGCCTTTTGCTGATCCTTCTGCGAAGGTAGGAAATGGATGGTCAGGAGGGTATGGACGTGGATTTTCAAGAAATGCTGAAGCAGGCGGGTCGCCTGCAGGAACAGATGCAAAAGAGTATCCAGGAGCGGCAGGCCACACTGGCTGCTCGTGAGATGGAAGGAAGCTCTGGAGCGGGGCTCGTTCGGGTGGTTATGACCGGTTTGTATGATGTGCGCAGCGTGCGCCTGGATGATGAAGTGCTTCGGGAAGACAAGGCTTTTCTTGAGGATCTTCTGGCCGCAGCTGTTAATGATGCGGTGCGCAAGGTGACCCGTTTGCAGGAAGAAACTTCTGCGGCGAGTGTTGCGGGTGTTTTGCCACCGGGTATGTTTCCACCTGGGTTCAAGTTGTGAGGTGATGTTTTGTCGATCAGCCCTTTGGTCGAAGAATTGGTCAAGGCACTGCGTGTGCTTCCGGGTATGGGTCCAAAGTCAGCCCAGCGTTGTGCAATTTATTTGCTGCAGCAACAACGCGAGGGCGGATTGCGTTTGGCTCAGGTGCTTGAGAAGGCGATGCAGCGGGTCGAATATTGTCGTCGCTGTCGCATTTTTAGTGATACTGGACTTTGTTCACTTTGTGCAGACTCATCGCGGGATACGGGGCAGTTGTGTGTTGTTGCCTCACCGATGGATGTGCTGGCCCTGGAGCAGAGCGGTGGTTATCAGGGGCTTTATTTTGTGCTGGCGGGATCCATGTCTCCTCTCTCGGGTCGTGGGCCGCAGGAAGTGGGAATCCCTGACTTCAAGACACGAATCCAGGACAGGGAGCTTAACGAACTGATTCTGGCAACGGCTACGGATCTGGAGGGGGAAGCTACAGCTTACTATTTGGCTGAGATGGCCAAACAGCGCGGGCTGAAGATATCCCGTCTGGCCAGGGGGATTCCCATGGGCGGTGGACTGGAACACGTTGATGAACGAACCCTGGCACAGGCTGTCCAGCATCGTCGCTCCTGGTCCGATTCCGGATCAGAATCCTGAAGCCATCCTCAGGAGGATGGTGTCAGTTGTGGCTTGATTTGATTGACGATATGGCAGAACAGTTCGGCTGTTTTCTCGGCGTCATAAAGCGCAGAATGTGCATTACTGGCATCAAAGTCGAGACCGGCTGCCCGGCAGGCACGCGCCAGAACCGTCTGTCCAAGCAACAGACCGGAGAGACTGACGGTGTCAAAGACCGAAAAGGGATGTAAAGGGGACTGGTTTTTCAGGGCATTGCGTTCAATGGCTGCGTTCACAAATCCCAGATCAAAATGGGCATTGTGTCCAACTAGAATACAACGGCTGCAGTGAAGTGCTTTCTGTCGCTTGCGCAGCTGTTCAAAAAGCTGACGTAAGGCAGGACCCTCCGGTTGGGCACCCCGCAGGGGATGAAAAGGGTCAATTCCATTGAAGGCCAGAGCCGATGGATCAAGCTCGGAGCCTTCAAACGGGATGAGATGGGCATGATGACGCTCTTCTGCAACCAGTTTGCCGGTTTCGTCAAAATTGATCGGAATGGCTGCAATTTCCAGCAGGGCGTGCCGGGCCGAGTCGAAGCCAGCCGTTTCAACATCAATCACTACAGGCATAAATCCACGAAAACGTTCGTGCAGAGCCCGATCAGCCATGGTGTACTTTCCAGTTCAGTTGTTGCCCGGCAAGCATGGGAATGAGGGTGTCCTGATTGCCATAGTCCATCTGCCCTGGAACGATCCAGGGTTCCCGAACCAGGGTCAAGGTGTCTGTATTGCAGGGCAGCTGATAAAACTCAGCTGCATAACGACTGCAGAAGTTTTCCAGCCGATCCAGTGCGTTGTGTTCCTCAAAGACATGGGTATAAACTTCCATGGCAACCGGAGCGTTAAAAACACCTGCACATCCGCAGGCACTTTCCTTACTGTGTCGTGCATGTGGGGCACTGTCGGTGCCAAGAAAGAAACGCGGGTCTCCCGAGATAACCGCCCGAACCAGAGCATCCTGATCAACGCGTCGTTTCAGGATGGGCAAACAGTACAAATGAGGGCGAATCCCGCCAACCAGCATATCATTGCGCTGATAAATAAGATGATGGGGTGTCACCGTTGCGGCGAAGCGGCCGGCTTGAGCCTGACAGAAGGCCACGGCATCTGCAGTGGTGATGTGTTCCATAACCAGTGGAAGTTCAGGGATTGCCTGACGCAGGGGTTGTAATACCCGTTCAATGAATACCGCCTCGCGGTCGAAGATGTCAACATCGGGATCGGTGACTTCGCCATGCATGAGCAAGGGAAGCTGATGTTCAGCCATGCGTTCGAGGACAGGCATCAGTAAGTCCAGCCGGGTTACACCCGCATGGGCATTTGTGGTTGCGCCTGCAGGATAGAGCTTGATGGCGAGGATATGCTTAGAGGCAGCCGCTGCATCAATGATTTCAGGAGTCGTTTGATCCGTCAGGTAGAGCGTCATCAGTGGTGTAAAGGATGATGATGGAGGGCAGGCCTGCTGAATGCGTTCCCGATAGGCATGGGCTGTATCCACGCAGGTTATGGGTGGGACCAGATTCGGCATGACTACGGCCCGCTTGAAGGATTTTGCGGAGGCAGCTACGGTATACATGAGTGATGTGCCATCACGAAGATGCAAATGGGCATCATCCGGGGCGCGAATTGTCAGGGTCAAGGCCATGCGGAGTTCCTGATCATCAGCAAAACAGCATTATGCCGTTTATGCTATGGTGGGGCAATCTGCAATGAACAGGTAAGATGCATTGGTCATCATCAAACGAAGTACCTTGGTGTTGCTTGGCCTGATCGGTGTAACGGGGCAGGTGTGTGCCGAGCAACTGCAGCAGCGGGAGGATGTCGCCAACTGGGTCGTCCAGAGTTCGGCCCATCGTTGTGTACTGGAGCAGGATATCACCGATTTTGGAAAGGTTCAATTTGTGGCAATGCCCTCCGGTCCACTGCAACTCCAACTGCTGACAGGACTGGCTCTGGTAGCGAACGCAACTGTTTCTGCACAGATAAGGACGCCACCATGGAAAGCCGATCTGATTCCTGGGCAGACCAGTGCCAGTCTGGTTCTGCATCGTACAGCGGAATCGGATCGTACCTATCTGGCTGAAGATGCTGAGCCGCTGTTGCAGGCTCTTGCCGAGGGTTGGCAGGTCATGTTGCCTCTTGCACTCATGGAACATCCCAAACGTCTCAAATTGGTCCTGCAGCCGGTGCGTTTGCAAACATCCTTACAGGATTTTCGTGCCTGTCAGTTGCATGTTGTTGCCGAGAAACCCAAAAAACCGGTTGTGCATGTCCATAAGCCAGTCAAGCAGAAGTCGAAATCAGCACAGAAATCGGCTCAGACCTATGGCGAAGGTCATAAGGGACCACATGACAGCCCCAACCGTCTGGATACGGCCAGTCCCTCTGTGCAAAGTCCGTATCAGGACTGGTTAAAGCAGCATGAGTCTTCGCGTCATGCCCTCAAGGTGACCCGCGGGCACAACGGCAAGTCGCTGCCACAACATCTGACTCTCATGTTTGCTCCAGGGAAAGCCAATATCAGCAAGGCACTTCAGGATGATATGGAGGCGATGGTCAAAGAGTGGGAAATACGTCAGGGCGAGGGACGTAGCATGTCATTGCTGATTGAGGAAGATGCAACTGCGGACCAGTTCAATCTGATCCGTGAGCGACTGGATGCGGTTCATGCTTATCTTCTGGCCCGGGGATTGGCACCTTCACGGGTACATATGCGTATCCGGCGGGTTGCAAGCAGTCCCCATATCGACCAGGTTGATGTCAGCATCGGTGACTAGGCAAACAGGTGTCTCAGGCTAACGTGCAGCACGCTGCTGACTCTGCTGCAGTTCGATTGGATCGTGTGCGCAGAACAGGTGTACGTCGTCATGCTGGGCATTGAGGTACCGGAGCAGTGCCTGATTATGCAGACGAGCTTGGGCATCAGTTTGCATCAGTCGTTGCAGAACGTTCAGACCAACGGGACAATGTGCCGGAAATTGCATTTCCTCACGGTGAAAATAGGCATCTCCAGCATGCAACAGCCATCCTGAGTCTGTATTGACGGCAATGCCGCAATGTCCTTGGGTATGGCCGTGCAAGGGAATGAGCAGAATCTGGTCATCGGTTCCAGGAATGGCCTGAATGCTCTGAAGGCCGCGCCACTGGTCTCCGCCGGTTTCGTGAAGACTCCAGCGTGGTCGATGAGACCACTGGGGCGCGCGGTAACGGCCCCGGTCATGCAGGGAAGGCTGCATGGCGGCCTTCCATTCCGAGCGGTGAATATGCACCTCAGCATCAGGAAAGTCAGCAAGGCCACCGGCATGATCAAGATCAAGGTGGGTCAGCAGAATATGACGTACATCTTTTGCGGAAAAACCCAATGCCTCGATCTGGGCGATAGCGGTCAGTTCCGGTCGATTTTCTGGTGCCAGAGCCCAATAGGAGAGAAAACCCAGTCGGGTATAGGGTTGCCGCAAATCATCACGTCCGAGTCCGGTATCCACAAGCACAAGGCCATGATCAGTCTCGATCAGCAGACAGTGGCAGCACAGATGGCCTCGTTCCGACCAATGTCCTTCCCCATTCAGCCAGAGACGGCCAAAAGGACAGAGTGAGCCACAGTTTAAATGATGGACCTTGGTCATGTCGTTCTCCCTGCACGAGTAAGACGCAGCATCATACGTGAACCTTGCAGAATCAGCCATGTTGTTTCTGATCCTTCATGATCGTTACCATGCGGGGGCTCCTCTCTTTGACATCCTCTTAGCCCGTCTTTAACGTGCACCGTGGAATGGCTTTGTATTCAAGTGGGTGCGAAGAATCCCACCCGGCAACTTTCGTTCTAGCCGGTAGCAACTGGAGCAGTCGAGGTGTGTTTTTTTATCTGTACCTGTTCATGGATATCTTCAGTCGCAAGATTGTAGGCTGGCAAATCTATGAGAGCGAAAGC
>JAJZHM010000040.1 GCA_021804485.1 Pseudomonadota bacterium
GTTGGCGATCTCAAACATTTCAATTTCGGAAACGATGTCAAAAGAGGGCATAGGCAATCTTGTTCCTGAGCGATGCTCTATTAAACTCTGAGCTGGACTTCAGTTCAAGATCCGATCGATGTGAATGTATCGATCACCAGACCAGGCAAAGGAGTGAGCAGGAGCAAGAGCAGCGTGGTGTAGTTGCGTGGCAAGGCTGCTTTCTGCTGATCTGTTTAAGGAACAGGTCGTTCGTCGACGGCACAGGCGGGCTGGCCGTGTTCGTACCAGCCCTTGCTTGCGTTGACGCACCGAACTACCACCAGCATCGCCGGCACTTCGATCAGGACACCTACGACGGTTGCCAGTGCGGCTCCCGAGTGAAAGCCAAACAGGCTGATTGCAGTAGCGACCGCCAGTTCAAAGAAGTTTGAGGCAGCGATCAGGGCTGAAGGGCAGGCAATTGAGTGTTTTTCGCCCAGCATGCGATTGAGGGAATAAGCCAGTGCGGCATTAAAGAAGACCTGCACCACAATAGGGACGGCGATCAGGGCAATGATCAGAGGATGAGTGACGAGCGCTTCGCCCTGAAAGGCAAAAAGCAGTATCAGGGTCAGGAGCAGGGCGGCGCTGGAAATGGGTGTCATACGCTGCATGGCAGTCTCCAGCGCTGAAGGTCCTCGCCGTACCAGACGGGCACGCCATGTCTGGGCAAGGGCGACAGGAAGGACAATATAAAGAACGACCGACGTAAGAAGGGTCGACCAGGGAACAAGGATCGAGGATACGCCAAGCAGTAAGGCAACGATGGGTGCAAACGCAAAGATCATGATGCCATCGTTGAGCGCAACCTGGGAGAGGGTAAAAAGTGGGTCACCATGACTGAGCCGGCTCCAGACGAAGACCATGGCGGTACAAGGGGCGGCGGCAAGGAGAATAAGTCCGGCAATGTAGTTGTCGATCTGATTGCCCGGAAGTAGGGTTGCAAACAGGTGGCGGATAAACAGCCAGCCCAGAAAGGCCATCGAGAACGGTTTGACCAGCCAGTTGATGGTCAGGGTGACACCAATACCGCGCACGTGCTGGCGGATGTCGTGCAGAGCATTGAAGTCCACCTTGACCAGCATTGGAATGATCATCAGCCAGATCAGGATGCCGACGGGCAGATTGACGTGGGCGATCTCGAGGCCACCAATCTGATGAAAAAAGTCAGGCAGGATTTTCCCAAGCAGAACTCCTGCAAGGATACAAAGGATCACCCAAACGGTCAGATTCCGTTCAAAACGGTTCATGGTGGGCGTGGCCTTATTGTGTTCGGACATGAGGTGCTCCAGGTCAGAGTGAGCCAATGCGATCAAGGTGGGCACGCAGTGCTTCGGGTTCGTGGGCAAGCTGGTGCAGGGGCAAGGCCAAAAAGGCTTCAATTCGGCAGCGCAGAATTTGGTAGGCAGACACGAAGGCGGCCTTGATTTCGGCCTCAGAACCCTCGGCTTGGGCCGGATCATCAACCCCCCAGTGACTGCGCAGGTATGGGCCGGGAAATACCGGGCAGGCCTCGGTCTGGGCATTGGCGCAGACCGTGATGATCAGGTCGGGGGTGGTGCTAATGACGTCGAGGGATTTGCTGTAATAACCCTGGCTGGCAATGCCTTCCTCGGCAAGCAGTTCCAGCGAGCGGGGGTGTATAAAGCCTGTTGGCCGACTGCCGGCACTCTCGGCTCTGAATCCTTCAGGCGCCAGGTGGTTGAAAATGGCTTCGGCTAGAATGGAACGGCAGGAGTTTCCAGTACAGAGAAAGAGAATGTTCATTGTGTAGGGTCTTGTCTGTTGATGTCCGGGATGGAAATTGTGCGGCATTGTTCAGGGTGCCCCGCACAGCATTCTTCCGTCAGATAACCAATCAGTTCCTCAATGCAGTTGAGGCTGACGCGGTAGCGTTGGTAGCGGCCTTCCTGTTCGACGCTGATAAGTCCGGCGTGTGTCATCGATTTGAGGTGAAAGGAGAGATTGGTTGAGGCAATATGCAGTGCACTGGCAATCTCGCCCGCCACGAGGCCCTGAGGGGTGTGTCTGACCAACAGGCGAAAAATCTCAAGGCGCACGCCGGAGGACAGGGTCTCAAAGAGTGTCAGGGCTGTTGATGTTTTCATATTTCAATAATCCAACAATTATTGAAATATTACCATATTCTGTGTTTTGTCGCAAGCATTGCCTGCGTGCATCTTGTCACGATAAGGTGCATCATCTAGAATGGTTAGCCTTTTTCGGTTTTTTCCAACCCAAGGCCCATTCTTCAACTCTGTGTATCTTAAAGGGTGCTGCCCATGCATCAAGCGATTCCGGTATCTGGTCTTTACAGCCTTGATGATGTACGTGACAACTGTGGATTTGGGTTGATTGCCCATGTCCGGGGTGAGGTTTCACACGATCTGCTGAAAACGGCTATTCATTCCCTGAGCTGTATGACTCACCGTGGCGCCATTGCCGGTGATGGCAAAACCGGTGACGGTTGTGGCTTGATGATGACTCTGCCGGATGCCTTTTTCCGGGAGGTTGCCTCCGAGTTGTGGGGGGTGTCGCTGCAGCCCCATTTTGCAGTAGGGATGGTTTTTCTGTCCCCCGATCTGGAAAAGGCTGCGCTAGCGCGCAAAATTCTGGATCAGGAGTTGCGTCAGGAAGGACTGAATGTTGTGGGCTGGCGTGTGCTTCCGGTGAACCCTGAAGTGTGCGGCGAGATTGCCCTGCGTTCCTTGCCTCATTTTGAACAGGTGGTGGTTGAGACCTCTCTGGACGATGAGAACCAGTTTAACCGCAGTCTGTTCCTGGCACGGCGGCGTGCTGAGCAGAAGCTGCGGGAAGATCCGCATTTCTATATTCCGTCCCTGTCGACCCGTACCCTGGTTTACAAGGGACTGGTCATGCCAGAGGATCTGGAACGCTTTTTCCTTGATCTTGCTGATTCGCGGATGAAGGCTTCCATTGTCGTCTTCCACCAGCGGTTTTCGACCAATACGTTACCGCAGTGGCATCTGGCTCATCCGTTCCGGCTGCTGGCCCATAACGGTGAAATCAATACCATCAGTGGTAACCGCAACTGGGCGGTGGCGCGTACCCCTAAGTTTCGCAATCCGCTGCTGCCTGGCATTGAACAGCTTCAGCCCATCGTTAACCTGCGTGGTTCGGATTCCTCGACCATGGATAACATGCTGGAATTGCTGGTACAGGGGGGTATGGATCTTTTCCGCGCCCTGCGCATGATGGTGCCGCCGGCATGGCAGAATGTCGAAACCATGGATTCGGATCTTCGCGCCTTTTACGAGTACAACTCCAAGCACATGGAAGCCTGGGATGGTCCTGCCGGGATCGTTTCCACAGATGGTCGCTATGCCGTGTGCATGCTGGATCGTAACGGTCTGCGCCCGGCGCGCTGGGTACAGACCAAGCAGGGCTACATTACGCTGGCTTCCGAGATTGGTGTCTGGGGTTATAAGCCAGATGAAGTGGTGGCCAAAGGGCGTGTCGGACCAGGACAGATGCTGGCAATTGATACCCGCACTGGAAAGATTCTCAGAACGCCGGAGATTGATGCGGTCCTGAAAAAGGCGCAGCCTTACCAGCAGTGGTTGCAGAGCTATGCGCAGCGCATTGAACATGATGAAGAGGCTGAAGCGCGACTGCTCAAGCCGGTTGATCCGGATCAGGTGCGTAGTCTGCAGAAGCTCTTTCTGTGTACCAGTGAAGAACGCGACCAGATTATTCGTCCTTTGGCTGAAGGTGCTCAGGAAGCGGTGGGTTCCATGGGGGATGATACGCCAATGGCCGTTCTTTCCCGTCGGGTCCGACATCTTGCTGACTATTTTCGGCAGCAGTTTGCCCAGGTGACCAATCCGCCGATCGACCCGTTGCGTGAAGCGATCGTCATGTCGCTTGAAACCTGCCTTGGCGCAGAGATGAATGTCTTTGAACAGGACCCACAGCATGCCAACCGGATGGTGCTGGCATCGCCGGTGCTGGCACACTGCAAGTTTGAAACCTTGCTGCAGACTCAGGATACGGCTTATCGCCATCAGCGGATTCCGCTGTTTTATGCTCCTGAAGTTGGTCTGGCGCAGGCGGTTGAACGTGTCTGCCAAGAGGCTGAACGTGCCGTACGCTCAGGGGTTGCCGTTCTGATCTTGACTGACCGGGATTGGAATGAATCGCTCATGCCGATCCATGCCCTGCTGGCGACCGGCGCGGTGCATCATCATCTGACCGGCTGTGGTTTGCGCTGTGATGCCAATCTGGTTGTGGAAACCGGGGTGGCACGAGACCCGCATCATTTTGCAACCCTGATTGGTTTTGGGGCTACAGCGATATACCCCTATCTGGCCTTTGACGTGATCAATGACATGATTCGCAGTGGTGAGCTGATTGGCGACCCTCTTGAACTGCAGTCCAATTATCGTAAAGGTATCAACAAGGGACTGCTGAAGATACTGTCCAAGATGGGGATTTCAACCGTGGCCTCCTACCGGGGTGCCCAGCTGTTTGAAGCCGTTGGTTTGTCAGCGGAAGTGGTCAGTCGCTGCTTCAAGGGCGTGCCAAGCCGCATTGAAGGGGCAGGTTTTGCTGAATTGGAGCAGGATCAGGCTGAACTGGTCCGGCGTGCCCGCAAGGCGCGTCTGCCTCTGGATGCTGGGGGTGTTCTCAAGTATGTTCATGGCCTTGAATATCATGCCTTCAATCCGGATGTGATCGCCGACCTCCACGCTGCCGTTCGTTCCGGGCGCTATGAGTTGTACCAGAAGTATGCGGATCGGGTGAATCAGCGTCCGGTGGCAACCCTGCGTGATCTGCTGCAGTTTCGTTCGGCCCGGCCCATTGAGCTTGACGAGGTTGAGGCGATTGAACAGATTTTGCCTCGCTTTGATTCGGCCGGGATGTCGCTCGGGGCGCTTTCGCCAGAAGCGCATGAATCGATTGCCATTGCCATGAATACCTTGGGCGGTCGGTCCAACTCGGGTGAAGGAGGAGAAGACCCGGCGCGCTTTGGGACCATTCGCAACTCGAAGATCAAGCAGGTGGCTTCCGGGCGTTTCGGTGTGACCCCCGCTTATCTGGTTTCGGCTGAAGTCCTGCAGATCAAGATTGCTCAGGGAGCGAAACCGGGTGAAGGGGGGCAGTTGCCGGGAGGTAAGGTTAATGCACTGATTGCCCGCCTGCGTCACTCAGTGCCGGGTGTGACACTGATCTCGCCACCGCCGCATCATGACATTTATTCCATTGAGGATCTGGCTCAGCTGATTTTTGACCTAAAGCAGGTCAATCCACAGGCGCTGGTCTCAGTCAAGCTTGTTTCCGAACCTGGGGTAGGGACCATCGCTGCAGGGGTGGCTAAGGCCTATGCGGATCTGATCACCATCTCGGGTTATGATGGCGGCACGGCGGCATCACCGCTGAGCTCGATTCATTATGCCGGTTCGCCTTGGGAATTGGGGCTGTCTGAAGCTCAGCAGGCCCTGCGTGCCAATGATTTGCGTGAAAAGGTGCGGGTGCAGACCGATGGTGGCCTGAAGACGGGTCTGGATGTGATCAAAGCAGCCATTCTTGGTGCGGAATCGTTCGGTTTTGGTACAACGCCGATGGTGGCGCTAGGCTGCAAGTATCTGCGGATATGCCATCTGAACAACTGTGCCACCGGTGTTGCTACCCAACAGCAGAATCTGCGCGATGAGTATTTCATCGGTGAGCCGGAAATGCTGATGAATTTTTTCCGTTTTGTGGCTATGGAAACACGGCAGTGGCTTGCCAGGCTCGGTGTGCGCTCGCTGGCAGAGATCATTGGTCGTACCGAGTTGCTGGAAGTCCTTCCCGGAGATACGGATAAGCAGCGCAAGCTCAACTTGCAGCCTTTGCTTTATAACCAGCATCTGCCCGACAAGCCACAGTACTGTCAGGTCAGCAAGAATGAGCCCTTTGATCGGGGTGTTCTGGCCGAGGCGATGGTATCGGCCATACTGCCGTTCATTGAAGCGGGTCGGGGTGGCGAGTTCGATTTTGATGTCTGCAACTGTGATCGTTCCATCGGGGCACGTTTGTCTGGTGAAATCGCCCGTCGCTATGGGGATCAGGGGATGGTGGATCATCCGGTTACCCTGCGTCTGACCGGTACGGCCGGCCAAAGCCTTGGGGTCTGGAATGCCGGCGGCCTGCATATTTATCTGCAGGGTGATGCCAATGACTACGTGGGCAAGGGTATGGCTGGGGGCAAGATTGTGCTGACCCCACCGCAGGGCTCGCCGTTTGCCTCTCAGGAAACCGCCATCATTGGCAATACCTGTCTGTATGGAGCAACCGGAGGCCGGCTCTATGCGGCTGGAACTGCTGGGGAGCGTTTTGCGGTGCGTAATTCGGGATGTATGGCGGTGATTGAAGGAGCTGGAGATCATTGCTGCGAATATATGACCGGTGGTATGGTGGCAGTTCTGGGTCGTACTGGCCTTAACTTTGGTGCGGGGATGACGGGCGGTTTCGCCTACGTGCTTGATCTGGAAAATGATTTCTTCGACCGTTGCAACCATGAACTGATTGATCTGCATCGGATCAGCACTGAGCCTATGGAAGCGCATCGGCATCATTTGCGCGAAGTACTGGAAGATTACGTCCGTGAAACCAACAGTGCCTGGGGTCATTCCCTGCTGAAACGGTTTGATGAAGTTCTGCGTCGTTTCTGGCTGGTCAAGCCCAAGGCGGCCAGTGTCCGGGAACTCCTGGACAACACCCGTCGCAACCCCATGTAGTTCGGAAGGAAAGGTCATGAAAGAACGTCTGCACAATGATTTTCAGTTTCTTGATGTGGAGCGGCAGGACCCTCAGAAAAAACCGCTGGAGGTACGGCGCAATTCCTTCGTGGAGATCTATCATCCGTTCGAAAAGGAAACGCTGGTTCAGCAGTCTCATCGTTGCCTGGAGTGCGGCAACCCATACTGCGAATGGAAGTGTCCGGTCCATAACTACATTCCGAACTGGCTGAAACTGGTTACCGAGGGCAATCTTTTTCAGGCGGCGGAACTCTGTCATCAGACTAACTCCTTGCCGGAAGTGTGTGGTCGGGTCTGTCCACAGGATCGGCTTTGCGAGGGTGCCTGTACATTGAATGAGGGTTTCGGTGCGGTCACTATTGGCAATGCCGAAAAATATATTGTTGATACAGCCTTCGCATTAGGCTGGCGTCCCGATATGTCCAAAGTAGTGGCCACGGGTAAAAAAGTGGCTGTGGTCGGTGCCGGCCCTGCGGGCCTAGCCTGTGCTGATGTGTTGGTACGTAATGGTGTTACTCCCGTTGTTTTTGATCGCCATGCGGAAATCGGTGGACTGCTGACCTTCGGAATTCCAGAGTTCAAAATGGAAAAGAAGGTGATGGTGCAGCGCCGCGAGATTTTCAGCAGCATGGGAATTGAATTTCGCCTCAATACGGAAGTAGGGCGCGACATTACGATTCAACAACTGCTGGATTCTTACGATGCCGTGTTCCTTGGCATGGGAACCTACAAGGCCATGCAGGGTGGATTCCCGGGTGAGGATCTGCCAGGTGTCTATCCGGCACTGGATTATCTGATCGGGAATGTGCAGAAGCATATGGGTGTTGCTGAGGCTTCGGCCATGCCCCATATCAATTTGCAGAGCAAGCGGGTTGTCGTCCTCGGTGGTGGTGATACGGCCATGGATTGCAACCGCAGTGCCATTCGGCAAGGCGCGACCCAAGTCACCTGTGCCTATCGGCGTGACGAGGAAAATATGCCGGGTTCGCGTCGGGAAGTGCGTAATGCCCGCGAGGAGGGAGTCGAGTTCCTGTTTAACCGTCAACCGGTAGCCTTGTTGGGTGATGCCCAGGGTGTTAAAGCGGTACGTGTGATTGAAACCCGTATGGGTGAGCCGGATGCTCGTGGACGGAGAACTGCAGAGGTTATTCCCGGTTCCGAACAGGATCTGCCGGTAGATGCAGTCCTGATCGCCTTCGGTTTCCGTCCCAGCCCAGCGGATTGGTTGCATGAGATGGCTGTTTCAACCGAGGCTGATGGACGAGTTATCGCTTCTGAACAGGCCCGTTTCCCGTTCCAGACCAGTCATAGCCGGATTTTTGCTGGGGGAGACATGGTGCGTGGTTCGGATCTGGTGGTGACGGCCATTTGGGAGGGGCGGCAGGCTGCCCAAGGCATCATGGATTTTCTGGACGTCTAAATCATTTGATTGTTGACTGATTCATCAGGGTATTACGAGGGATACGGCATGGCCAAGCTGCAAAACGATATTTTCTTGCGGGCCCTGATGGGTGAGCCTGTACCCTATACGCCTGTCTGGATGATGCGACAGGCTGGACGGTATCTGCCTGAATACCGAGCCAGCCGCTCACGGGCGGGCAGTTTTCTGGATCTTTGCAAAAATCCGGATTTGGCCTGTGAGGTGACCTTGCAGCCCTTGGAGCGTTTTGAACTGGATGCGGCCATTCTGTTCTCGGATATTCTGACCATTCCTGATGCCATGGGCATGGGTCTTTATTTCTCGGAAGGTGAGGGTCCAAGATTCAGCAAAAAGCTTGAGCATGAACGCGACATACTTGATCTTCCTGTCGTGCAGGTTGAGCGTGATCTGGATTATGTCCTTAAGGCCGTTGAAACGATTCATGCTGCACTGGCTGGCCGGGTTCCACTGATCGGTTTTTCTGGTTCGCCCTGGACCTTGGCCTGTTATATGGTACAGGGTGGCTCATCGAAGGATTTTCGGGTGATCAAATCCATGATGTACCGCCAGCCGGAGTTGCTTGAGCATCTGCTTGGCCATCTGGCTGCCACGGTGACCGCCTACCTGAATGCCCAGATTCGGGCAGGTGTTGAGGCGGTACAGATTTTTGATACCTGGGGTGGTGTCCTGGCACATGCGGAGTATCGCCGTTTTTCCCTACGTTTCATGCAGCAGATCGTTGCTGGTTTGATACGCGAACGGGATGGCCGGCGTGTCCCGGTTATCCTGTTCAGTAAAGGCGGTGGACTCTGGCTTGAGGCGATGGCTGATACGGGCTGTGATGCTCTAGGTGTGGACTGGACGGTACACCTTGGAGAGGCGCGCCGACGTCTGGGAGGGCGTTGTGCCCTTCAGGGCAATCTTGATCCGGCGGTCCTTTATGCCGAGACCGGAGTGATTCGTTCCGAGGTACAGCGTGTCCTGGCGGAATATGGTCAGGGTCATGGTCATGTTTTCAATCTGGGTCATGGGATCGAACAGTGGGTTAACCCGGATCATGCCAAGGTGATGATTGACGCTGTGCATGAGTTGAGTCCTGCTTATCACGCTTGATCATGCTCTTTTCATGTGAGGGGGGCAGGGCGCTCGGGAAGTTTCCTGGGGATGCGTAGAATAAAGCAGGTACCTTGGCCTTCTTCGCTCTGGACATTCAGGCGCCCGCCTAGGCTGATGGCGGCGTTATGACTGATGTGCAGACCGAGTCCTGATCCTCCCCGGCCTAGGCGGGTGGTGAAGAAGGGCTCAAATATATGACTGAGGTCCGAGACAGGAATGCCCCGGCCATTATCTTCAACGCGGATTTCCACCATGTCGTCTTCGATGCACTCAGCCTGGATCCGGATCATGGGTTCTGCCGGCATGTTCTCAAAGGCATGATCCAAGGTATTGGTGATCAGGTTGGTTAGGATCTGTCCCAGAGGCCCAGGCAGACTCTGCATGAGGATCTCATTTTTCATTTCAAGACGAATGACGATGGGTGTGTGTTTCAGGCGCGGCTGCAGCAGGTTGATATGGTCCAGCATCAAAGCGCGCAGATCGAATGAGCGCCGATTATCAGGAAGGTTCTGGTCAACCGCAACCTGCTTGAAGGATGCCACCAGTTCAGCCGCCTTGTAGAGGTTACGCACAATCACGGCGGAGGATTGCTGGGCTTGCTGGAGAAAGTCCTGAAAATCACGACGCTTGATGCCTTGCCGAACGCGTTCTTCAATCTCAAGCAGCATCTGATCCAGATTTGTGGCGGCAAGCAGGCTGTTGCCAACGGGTGTGTTGATCTCGTGGGCAATGCCAGCCACCAGATGGCCAAGTGCGGACAGCTTTTCAACTTCAACCAGCTGTATCTGGGTTGCCCTAAGTTCATCAAGGCTGTCCTGTAGCGCGTTGTTACTGCTTTCCAGTGCCCGTGTGCGCTCCAATACCCGCAGTTCAAGATCCTGGTTCATGCGGGCAATGGACTGCTCCGCTGCACGCTGCAGGGTAATGTCTTCAACAATCATGATGACCGCATCACCAGACTGGGTGCGGGCCGCGACAATACGGCACAATATGGGTAGCCCATCTTCGTTGAGCAGAGTGCGCTCCATGGGTTGATGAAGGGCATGAGGAGCATTGAGATGTTGCAGGAAGATGTTCTGGTCATCAATATGGGACCAGATGCCATTGTGCAGCAGGGTCTTGCCCTGCAGCTGTTGCGGATCCCGGCCGAGCAGTCGCAGCCAAGCTGGGTTGACCGAACGTATACTGAGATCATCGGCATCCAGCACAGCCATGGCTGCGGGAGATGCTGAAAACACGGCACGCAATTGTGCCTCACTGGTTTGCAGTGCATCGAGAATATGCTTCTGATCGGTGACGTCCGTGATAAAACCATACCAGACGATGGCACCATCTTCTTCGCGTTCAGGGACCGAAGTTCCTCGACGCCAGACGATGCCCTTATCCAGAATAAGTCGGCAATCCAAGTGCCAGGGCGTCATATGCTGCGCCGAATCCAGGATGGATTGGACGACAACGGGATAGTCCTCAGGGTGCAGAAAGGCAAATGCCGGGTTGGCAGAAGCGTGCAGGACATCGGCGTCGGCTCCCATCATCTCCCGAACCGAGCCCATTGCGATCGGAAAGCTCATCTGGCCGTCCGGGGCCATGCGGAATTTGTACAGCATGCCTGGTATTCGCTCGGCATAACGCAGCAACTGATCGCGGTAGAGGTTACGTTCCTGTTCCCGCTGGATGCGCTCGCTGATGTCGATTAGGGTCCAGATGGAAAAGACACCAATCTCATCCTCATTCAGAGTGAAGTTGGTCTCGCAGGGTACGGAGTGCCCGTCCTTGTGCAGCAAGGCGGTTTGAAACATCGGACTGGCATGTCCAATGCCGGGTACAAGGCGGTACATGGTGCCAATTCGCTGGTACTCGTCATTGTTCGGGTAAATCATGAGGGTTGGTTGGCCGATGAGTTCAGCAGGGTTTGAATAACCCAGTATGTGGGCAAAATAGGGATTGACCAGTATGAACCGTCGGTTGCGCACCATGGTCAGACCCACCCGGGTGTTGTTGATCAGGTGGCCCTGAACGGCCATGAGGTGTTTTTCATGGCGGCGACGGGCGAGATGATCCAGGCCACGAGCGATACTGTTGGCCAGTTCTTCAAGCAGACCCTGTAAAGGCTCATCATAGACATCTTCATGGTGATGGGTTACGGCTAGAACAGCCCAGATTCGCTGCTCGCTCAAGCAGGGTAAGGTGGCGCTGGAGCGGATGTGCCAGGTTCGGGCCCGATCCAGCCAGGCATCCATGTCGGGATTGGATTGAAATCGGTTATTGAAAAAACAGCGTTGTTCCCGCCAGGTTCGACCAATACCGCCCCTACCTTCCGGGCGTGAGGCATCCGTGCAGACTTTAAGGCCATCCAGATAGTCGGTCTGACCGGCTGCAGCCAGCACTTCAAACCAGCCTTCCCGGTTTGGGCGAGAGACCCAGGCGATCCGCATGCCGGTTTTGCGAACCAGAATGTCGCAGATGCTTTGCAGAAACTGGCCTTCCTCCTGAATAGTGGCGACCATCGCATTAATTTCTGTGAGCGTTTTCTGGAATGTTGCCAATCGTGCCAGCGATTGCGCCTGTTCGTGCTGGATCTGCTGGTTGCGTTCAAAGCAGAGCAGGATGCCAGCCATCGAGGCCAGTGTGTCTAGCAGATCAGCCTCGTCTCGGCTGGGTAGGACATGTTGCTCGCAACTGACCCGTAAAGCTCCGATGATCTGATCACCGTCCACGATCGGGTACGACCAGCACGACCAGGGAGAATTCATGCCATCCATGTAGCAAGGGCTGCAAATTTCTTCTCTGGCCTGATCCTGAGCGACAATCGCATGTTGCTGACTGATAACGGCACAGCGGGAGCAGCCAGGGATGTCCGAGGTGCATTGTTCCAGCTGTTGCTGAATTTTCCAGGAATTAGGAGATGCTGCCCAAAGTTTGAGTCCTTCTGTCCTCTGAATCATAATGGCAAAGCAATAGCCAACCGCTCTGGCTTCGATCTCTTGACAGAGTCGACAGGCCAGTTTCTGGGCTGCAACACCATCCACCAGAGATCGATGGATACTGGTTGAACGTTGCAAGAGAAAAGCAGCTTCGATATTGATACTCATGCATCAAGCATAGCAGCGGATCGGGCAAGAGAGGGCAACTGCATGATAGGTTCAGGCAATTGTTCCATGAGGTTGGGTAGGCAGAGCAATATATTGAGGTGTTATGAAAAATCACAGGTTCAGGGCCAAAAGTGGATTGCTCAGAAGGGGGACTGTTGCTGGATATGTTCAAGCAATTGTTCCATGAGGCTGGGCAGGCAGAGCAGTGTATGGCGAAAATCGAGCAGGGCTTCATGTTCTTCCGGCAGAGCGTTCAGTGCCGAAAGCGCATCGGACTGATCGGCACTCCCCTGATTAAACCGCAGATGCCAGTTGTGAAAGGCTTGGGAAACGGGGCGTTGAGCCAGCCATCCTGAAACCTTGTCGAGCTGGGCAAAATCATCCTGGGGGTAGGCATGCCAGAGCAGGGGTCGCCCTGCCCAGTGGGCACGCACAAAAGAATCTTCACCACGGACGATATTCAGGGAGCAGCAATGCAACAGACGATCATAGTCCGTATGAGACAACCAGGGCAGATGATGAACCTGTAGACCTGAAGCGGGCAGGGGGAGCTGTGACCAGGCCTGCGCCGGCTCCCCTGGAAAGATCAGCAGGTGCGTTTCCTGTTGCAAGCTCTGCACCATGAGTGCCTTGGCCAGTCCGTGCAATGGGGCCTGCTGGTAGCAAAAGAGTGAAACCGTGCAGGCGTCCGGGCTGATAGGCCCATGAAGAAGGGTTGTCAGCAGGTCGCGGCTGTCGCTAAGGTTTGGAGGGTTTTCACGCAGTAATCCTCCTGAACGGCTGCTGAATCCAGGGATCCAGAAGGTGGTTGTGATGCCGGTTCGGGGGTCAGGTGAAGCCAGTCCGTGACAGTGATCGACCCAAGGCTCGGTGCCCAGATATTCCAGATTGTAGCGCAGGGGCGGTTTGGTATCGGGGGGTGTGTGGCTGGCAAATATCCCCCAGCCACATCCGAAGCATTCGATCCAGACCTGGGCATGCGGTAGATCGGCAGGGCGCAGATCGTCGGACCAGAGGATCAGCTGGATTTCCCCGAGTTCCGGTTTTTGCGGATCGAGTTCGGGGCAGAGTTGTTGGAGTGTGGGAAGATGGTCAATAAGCAGGGTGCAACGCTGCCCGGCGGCAATCAGTTGCCGACCGAGACGCCAAGCAACGGCAGCATCGCCGAAACGATCAATGACTCGACAAAAGAGGATGAATTGCATAAAGTCATTTTCCTTCAGGACAGTCCATCCCCACAAGGTATTTCATGGCAATCATCCGACGATTTATTGCTGGTGCGGTTTGTCCGGTGTGTGGCCGACAGGATACCGTGCGCCGAGGTCAGGAAGAAACCCGCATCTGGTGGGAATGCATCGCCTGTTCGACGCGTCGGGAAGAACCTCTGCTGGATGATGAGGAAGTGGAAGTCAAGCCCGTAGTTCTTGTCGAACAGCGTCGTTGATCAGGCTAAGCAGTACGTGTCCCGGCCCGCTGCTTTGGCGTCATAAAGTGCCCGATCTGCCCGGGCAACAAGCTCAGAGGCAGACTCGCCAGTCTGATGCAGCGCCAGTCCGATGCTGGTGGTTGCATGCAGGTTGATGCCCTGGATACGCCAGACCTGCCGGGTTGCTTGCAGAATATCCCGGGCAATGCGTTCCGCAACTTCAATTCGAGCAACATGTCGAAGCAGGATCAGAAACTCATCGCCACCGATACGGCCGATCAGGTCGCCTTCACGGATACATGCGCGCAGTCGGGATGCAAAGATTTGCAGGACTTCGTCTCCAGTTGCATGGCCATAGCGGTCATTGATTGGTTTGAAGGTGTCCATGTCGAGATAGAGCAGGGCATGTGCGCATGAAGATACGTTTTGCAACTGGATCTGTGCTTCCTGCATAAAGCCACTACGGTTCAGTGTGCCCGTCAAGGTGTCGCGTTGCGCTGCATCACGCAGACGCAGGGCTTCCTGCCAGCGATCTTCAATGTCCCAGATGACCAGATGGATTCCTTCTGGATTTTCATCAACGCCGGTTTGAAACATACAACGGATTTCACAGCGCCTTGGACCAAGCACTGTTGAGACGCTGGCCTCCGCTCTGCTAAAGCCTTCATTCTTGGCCTGTGCAATGAACTCGTGTACGGGTGGTTCTGCTTCAAAGAACAGTTGATCCAGAGAGATCGTCTGGCCGGGGGCGATGTCTGCACTAACGACCTGGCGGGCGTGCTGGTTGGCGTAGTGGCAGTGCTCGGATAAATCGACGAACAGCACTGAAGCAGGAAGGTGGTCGCTGATGGCACGCAACATGCGCTGCTGTTGCAACAAAGCCAGTTCGCTGCGTTTGCGATGCGATATGTCGTGCAAAAAGGCATGAAATTCAGGTTCGTCCAGATCGCCGGTGGCGCTGAAGCTGACTTCGACAATCACCGATGTGTCCCGATAGGTCTCAAGACGTACTTCCATGCGGCGCTTGAGCCATGGCCAGCGCCCGTGCTTGCGGTACTGGCTCATGCCCAGGCGCAGGCGGCTGAGAAAAGGCTCCTGCAGTAAATGGTCTGCCATGGACCGTCCCTTAAGCTCTTCTGCAGAGGCTCCAAACAACTGAGCTGCTTCCGCATTCAGGTCAGTAATGCAAAGATTACGGTCAAAACTGAGAAAACCCTCATGTGAGGTTTCCAGAATGGCATGGGTGCGTTCGTGGGCTTTGCCCAGTGCATGTTCGCTGGCTTCACGCCGGTAGATCTCTTCCTGTAATTCCTGGACATGCAGGGTGCGTTCCTGCAACAGTCGATGGTTGAGGGCGTAGTCCCGCTGGTGGACCAGTGCCGAGCTGAGCAGTCGGGTCAGCAACTGCAGGGTTTGCCGGTCGCGATCATTAAACAGGGCTTCAGGTCCAATGGTCAGCAGGATCAGTCCAACACAGGAGTTGGAGTGATGCAGTGGTGCCATAATAACCCGTTGGTCTTTTGTCAGTCCAAACCAGTGGAATAGTCCGTTCATGGCTGGCTGGTCGAGCAGAGCAATCTGATCATCAGCCAGATAGCTCTTGATCCGTTGTGGTGCATCGGTCAGGGTTAGTGTGGCAGGCAGGCTTGAATGTCCCTGACAGGCCAGTCGTTCCAGTCGGGTATCTTGCAAGAGAAATACACTGGCGCTTTGCCCGTGAATCAGGGCGCACAGGCGTTCGACAACGTGCTGTGCATAGGAGTGAATGTCGAGTGAGAGCTGTGCTAGATGGCTCTGGACGCCAATAATAGCTTCAAGCTGCGCATTGGCGCGCTGCATCTCGTCAACCAGACGCTGCCGGTCTTTCAGGGTCTGAATCAGATGCCGGTTGATGATCTCTGAGGGGTGATGGACGGGATCCTGTGGGATCGCCCGAATGAGCAGCACCGGGGTTCCCTGATGCATTCCCAAGGACTGGTTCAGGTTCATGAAGTGTATTTGGCCATCACGATCGGTTAGTGCTGTCTGAAAACGCGGCATTGGGTTTGTCAGCATGCCCGCAGGTTGCTCAAGAAACTGGGTCGGCAGGCAGAATTGTTCTGCGGCTGCATTAGACCAAATAAGAGTACCCGAGAGATCCAGAAACCATACCGGTTCCGTCAGGGACTCGGCCAGCACGCAACAGACCGGGGCGTTTTGATCAAGAGAAGGCGAGCGTGTTTCCGAACGGGCGATACTCACTGCAAGGTATCCCAATCGACGGCGGATACGGCAGGCGGGAAGAACGGTCTGCCAAAATCCGCTGCCCCACCAAGATGGCTGGAGCACTGTCGCCACGCCCGATACCACTCAGGTTGCTGGCGCAGTAGCTGGGTCTGCTGCAGCAGACCCAAGGCCGCATCATGGGCAATGAGTTCCAGTTCTTCAGCATAAGTGCCGCCGATCAGCGTTCGAATAACCAGATTGGCGCTGGTCATGTCGAGCGTAAGCAAGGGAGCAAGGTCTTGATCAAGGCAAAGCTGGTTGATCTCCTCAATCAGTCGATGGATGACAAAGGACTCGTCCAGAATCTCCTCGAGGCAACGTTCGTCCGTGCAAAGTCCGCCGCCGAGCACCATCAGATCATCCAGCACCCGGATCATGGGGCTGGCAAGATCAGTCAGGCCAGCACATTCAGCTGCATGATGAAGGCTGTCCAGAATATCGGCGGTATGGCGCACGTACTGAAATACAAAACGCAGAATCTGCTGGGTGCGGGTTGGGTGAATACCTTGATCCGGTTGAAGTTCAGCCAGACGATTGGCAAGGGTACGGGCATAGGAACCACTGTCGTGTTCCTGGGCCAGAGCCAGTTCAATCAATGTTCGAGCCGCATGCGCCTGCATCGGTCCCTCCGGATGAGCTTTGCCGTACCTTTGATGATGATAAACAGGTGACGATAAAATGTATAAAACTCTTTGTTCTAATGTAGAATAATTTTTTGAATTATGGTTCTTAAAAATTCGTCAAAAAGCCGACTGAGTCCAAATAATTGCCTCAGCATCGCTTTGCACGCAGAATAGCAGTTCAGAATGATTCGATGGGGTTGAATATGTCTGCAGACGCACCTGAATCCGCTAATCCGTCAGCGGGCCATGCCAGCCTGCTGTTGGTGGATGGTTACAGTTTTCTCTATCGGGCCTACCATGCCATGCCGCCACTGAGTACCTCGGTGGGAGTGCCTACCGGTGCCATTCGCGGATTCGTCAATATGCTGAATCGGCTTCTTGAGCGGACCCGACCTGAGTATCTGGCTCTTGTTTTTGATGCGCCGGGAGCTAATTTCCGCCATGAGCTTTATCCGGACTACAAGGCGAATCGGCCGCCGATGCCGGATGATTTGAGGGCTCAGGTTGGATTGCTGCTTGAGGTGCTTGAGGCTGAAGGCTACCCGGTCATTCGTGAGTCGGGTGTTGAGGCCGATGATGTCCTGGCAACCTTGGCTTTGCAGGCATCGAAGGATGAGTGTCATGTTTTAGTCGCTTCGAGCGACAAGGATTTGACGCAACTGGTGCGGCCGTTTATCCGAATTTATCACCCTTCCAAGGAAATCATCCTGGATGAGCCTGCAGTGCAGGAAAAATTTGGTGTGCCTCCGCACCGTATGGCGGACTATCTGGCTTTGCTGGGTGATACTGCGGATCATATCCCCGGTGTGCCAGGTGTCGGGGCTAAAACGGCCCAAAAACTGATTGAGGGTTCCCGATCCTGGGAAGATCTGCTGACGCAAATTCCGCAGATGTCCGGAAAGGTCGGTCTGGCATTAAAGCAGGCTTTGCCGCGCCTGCCGCTGATGCATCAGCTGACCACCGTCCGAGGCGATGTTCCGGTGCGCCCCTGGCAGCAGTTGTTGCGCGGTGATCGGGATGTCCAACGTCTAAGTGATCTCTATCATCGTCTTGAGTTTCGTGCAGAGCGGGCTGGCTTGCCGGAATTGGCATCCCGTACCAACATTGTTGCGAATGCGGTGCTGCAGAGGCAGGAAGAGCCTGCCCGCGCTTTCTTTGAACTGCATCATGCCGATGAGCTTCATCTTGATGAGGCGGATGTGGTCGTCTTCGGAGTGTATGAGGCTGGACAGCACCAGGAAGTCTGGTATTTCATGAATCAGCCCACGGACGGAGCATCGGAAGAACGAGTAGGTATCTGGCTTGGTGCGTTGACACAGATGCCGGGCTGGTCATCGCTCAAAGACTGGCTCGAGTGCGAGTCGGCTGCCAAGGCTGTATGGGATTGCAAAGAACTTGGTCATCGTCTGGCTGCAGTCGGGGGGCGTTTGCTGGGCGTGGTTCGTGATGTGCATCTGGCTCTGTTTCTGCTGGATGTGCGTCAGTCGCTTGATCTGGCTGTGCAGGCCAAGCAACGCTGGGGCCTGGAGCTGAGTGTGCCCGGAACACAAAAGGATCTGTTTGCGCCTCCGGATCTGCCTCATGTTGCCTTGCAGGCAGGGGTGCTGCTGCGTATCTACAGGGAGGTTGAGCAGGAGTTGCCGGAGCAGCCGGTTCTGCTGGATTTGCTGAAAAACGTCGATCAGCCTTTTAATGATGTGCTGTTGGCAATGGAACTCCATGGGGTCTGCGTCGATGTCAATCTATTGCGTGCCCAAAGTGCTCAGCTTGGGTCGCATATTGACCAGTTGCGTCAGAGTATTCACGAACAGGCTGGCCTAAGCTTCAACATCGATTCACCACGGCAGCTTGCCGATGTGCTTTATGATCGTCTCGGATTGGCTGTATCCAAAAAAACTGCAACCGGGCAGCGCTCAACAGCGGAGTCGGTTCTTGAGGTTTTGGCAATCCAGCATCCCGTGCCGGCGCTCTGTCTGGAATATCGGCGCTTGAGCAAGCTCAAATCGACCTATACGGATAAGCTGCCCTTGCTGGTGCGTCCGGATTCGGGTCGTATCCATACCACCTATAACCCCGTAGGGACATCCACCGGACGACTGTCATCTTCTGAGCCGAATCTGCAGAATATTCCCATTCGCAGTACCGAAGGGCGTCGAATCCGGGAGGCTTTTGTGGCGCCTGAGGGATCGATGCTGCTGTCGGCGGATTACTCGCAGATCGAATTACGCATAATGGCCCATTACAGTGGTGATGCGGCTCTGGTTGAGGCGTTTCGTCTGGGTCGGGATGTGCATCGGGCGACCGCCGCTGAAATTTTTGCGGTGGGACTGGACGAGGTTGATGACGCGCAACGACGTGCAGCCAAGGCTATCAATTTTGGATTGATCTATGGTATGTCTGCCTTTGGTCTGGCGCAACAGTTAGGCTGTTCCCGGCAGGAGGCTGATGCGTGGATGAAACGCTATTTTGC
>JAJZHM010000141.1 GCA_021804485.1 Pseudomonadota bacterium
CGGATGGATTTTGTTCAGACATGTGGCATCCTCGGTTAAATAGCACGATATATGCGCATTCATGGGGTGGATTGTGTGGTTTTTCAAGCCGTAAATTTCAGATTACAGCGCATAATTTAGGGAAAGAAAACATGGAACGCCTTAGGTCAGCATGGAATCTGCCGTATAATGGCCGCAGGAGCATAAGAGGCGGGTAGGACAATGTTAAGTCTGCTGAGTGTGAAGCAACTGGCACTGGTCGATGCCATGGATATTGAATGGGGCCCTGGTTTTTCGGTTATTACCGGTGAGTCAGGCGCAGGAAAGTCGCTGATTTTGCAAGGGCTGGATCTGGCTCTCGGGGGTAAGGCGGATGCGGGGCGGATTCGTCAGGGATTTGAGCGCGCTGAAGTGACCGCCTGTTTTGATGTGGGTCGCTTGACCGATGCCCTCGGTTGGTTGCAGGAACGAGCCCTGGATGATGGTGTCGAGCTGGTGTTGCGGCGGGTTGTCAGTCGTGATGGCCGTAGTCGTGCGTTTATCAATGGCTCTCAGGTGAATGTGGCAGAACTGCGCGATCTGGCCAGTCATCTGATGGAAATCTGTGGGCAGCATGAGCATCAGTCCCTGTTGCGCCGCGACAGTCATCGCAATCTGCTCGACCGCTACGCTAGCCTTACGTCGCTAGCGCAGCAGACCGCACTGGCCTGGCGGGAATGGCAGACCAGTTTAACGGCCTTGTCCCGACTGGAGGAACAACGCCGGCAGCAGCAGGAGCGTTTGGAACTTGTGGAGCGGCAGCTCTCTGATCTGGATCAGTTGGGCCTCAAGCGAGGAGAACTGGTGCAGATTGAGGCGGAATTTGATGCGCTGGCGCATGTTGATTCGCGCCGTGAACATCTGTTGGCAGTTGGTGCGATTCTTGAGCACGATGAGGGTGGGGTTCTGTCGGCCCTGAATCAGATCCGTCAGCATCTGAGTGTGCTAGGCGGTACGGCGGCTCTTTGGTCCAATCTGGCAGAAACAGCGTTTAATGATCTGCATGAGTTGGATCGGGAAGTCCGGCATGCCATGGAACATCTTGAAGCTGACCCGGAGCGTTTGTCCTGGCTGGATGACCGGCTGGCTGCCATTCATCGCCTTGCACGCAAAATGCAGTCTGAGGCCAGTGCTTTACCGGATATGCACGAACAGTTGGAGGCCGAACGTCTCAGGCTGCTGGAAGAGCAAAGTGAGCAGGCGTTGAGAGTTAAAGTCGAAGCAGCTGCTGCTGAGTTTAGTCGCCTGGCCCAGGAACTTGCTTTAGCCCGTCGCGACGCCGCTGGACGTTTCGCTGAACAGGTCATGCAGCACTTTCCCTTGCTGGGGCTGGAGCACGCAGCGCTTGAATTCCGCTTTACACCTCTGGAAGTTGCTGATAGTCGTGGGCTGGATGATATTGAGCTGTTTTTCTCTGCCAATCCGGGTGTTCTGGCTCGTCCACTGGCACGTGTTGCATCCGGAGGTGAACTTTCCAGAATCAGTCTGGCGCTGCAGGTGGTGTATGCGCAGCATGTTGATGTTCCAACCATGGTCTTTGACGAAGTGGATGTCGGGGTCAGTGGTTCGGTGGCTGAATCAGTGGGGCGCCTGTTGCGCCAGCTCGGTCAGCGTGCCCAGATTCTTTGCATTACCCATCAGCCGCAGGTGGCTGCGCAGGGACATCAGCACTGGCTGGTCGAAAAACTGCTGGAAGAAGGTCAGGTGCGTAGCCGCATGATGCTGCTTGATACGGAACAGCGTATTGATGAGTTGGCCCGGATATCAGGTGGGCTGGCGATCAGCAGGGCAACGCTGGAGCATGCCCGAGCCTTGCTTGAGGGAGATACCGACGCATGAATCGGCGCTGGGTACAGGGATGAATAAAGTTAATTGGCGCTGGCAATTACTAACTCCGGTCTTTGCCTTGTTGCTGGTATTGGCGGATCAGAGCGATGGTCTGTTCAATCGGCTGGAGTTTGCCATCCAGAATTTCTTCTTGCATGCGGTGTCCAACCAGCGTCCTGCTCCGGACTCGATTGTTCAGGTGCGTATTGACGCCGGGGATCTTGATGCCATGCGGCCAGTTGCCGGGGATTATCCTTGGCCACGCAGTGTGCTTGCCGAGGTTCTGGAAGGTCTGGAAGCTGCGGGAGTGCGTGCGGTTGTCTTTGATATGTTTTTCAACGAAGCCGATACCTTTCGTGCCGACAGCGATGCCTTGTTTCGTGACTCGGTTGCCCGGCATGCCAATGTCTACGTGCCGGTTCTGTTGCTGCATGAGGGGCATGGTGCCTCACTGTTCCGGCTGCAGCATCTGGCGCCAGGTCTGCATGTGGAGGGTGGTCTGCCTGATGCTTATGCGCCGTTTCTGTTGCCGCTGGTACTCAAACCTGCCAGTTGGCGGGGTGGTCTAGCCAATTTTCTTCCGGACGGCGATGGTGTGGGCCGGCGTTACCAGCTACGCGATCAGGTGGGGCACTGGCGATTACCTTCCGTAGCCCTACGGGTCGCCCAGGATCTTGGATGGCCTTATCCTGCAGAGGATACCATGGTACTGAACTGGTATCGGCCTAACTGGGTTCAGATTCCATTCTCATCCTTGTATCGTGCTGTGGATCAACACCAGCCCCTACCGAACTGGCAGGGCAAGGTTGTGGTTTTTGGGATTACCGCTCCTGGTCTGGAGAATGCTCATCCCACCCCCATGCTTCGTGCCGATCCTTCCCTGAATATACTGAGCACAGCTCTCGCTGATCTGCATCAAGGCGATTGGTTGCATGTCTGGCCAGCACGCCCTTGGGTTGCCGTGTTCTTTGTCCTTGGACTGCTGGCGGCGATCTGGATGGGTGCTGCGATGCGCCAGATCCTGCTTGGCTTAATTCTGGGGACGGGACTCGTGGCAGAAGGCGCCTACCTGTTGCTGCTTCATGGCCACATCCTGTTGATCGGATTGTCCGGACTGGGTATTGCCTGGACCCTGCTTTTTGTTCATCTTTTCCTTGTTTATTTGCAGCGGCGGACACAGCGTCATTTACTGGAGGCGCGCTTGCAACGATTCATGGACCCGCGCCGGGTCTCAGCCTTGGCGCTGCGTCCAATTGATGATGTTCTGCGCCCCCAGTACGCCCAGGTCTGTGTTGTCGTTGCCATGCTGGATGGGGAATGGCCGGAACGATTGGCCGCGTCCCGGGCGCTTGAAGTTTGCAACGGTGTTTTGAAAAGACTGAACGGAGTGGTGTTCAGTCTGGGTGGTACGTTGCTGACCATGGATGGTGGCGAGCTGTCAGCTGCCTGGAATATCCCCGAGGAAAGCATGGATATCGAGTGTCGAGCCATGGAGGCTGCCTTGACGATGCACGAGGTTCTGCGCGTTGTCCAGGAGGAATTTGGGTTGCCTTCCCTGCGATTGAATGTGGCCGTGCACTCAGGGCAGGCTCTAGCCGGTATGGTGGGTACGGAATTGCGTCAGGATTACAGCCTGGGGGGTATGTTGTTGCAACAGGCCCGGAGGATGGCCTTTCAGGCCGAAGGTTCCGTGGTCGTTTCAGCGCCACTACGTCAGTCGTGTCTGATGGATTATGGTTTTGTGCCCTGCCCCATATCCGGGCTTTTCCGGGTTCAGGTTTCGGGCCGGGGTCAAGGTCGTCTCAAAGGAGCTCCACGATGAAAATCAGTCAGGCGTGGTTGATGCTTGCTGTACTGGCTTGCATGACGTCAGCAGGTGCCGGGTGCCTGGACGGCACGCCACGGGTTCGCCTCTGGCCGGAGCATCAAGATGTCTGGAAGCTGAAAGTACCGGATCAGGGGTATTTGATACTGCAGCTGCCGGATTCGGATCGGATTGACTGGCAGGAACAGGATACAGATCAAGCGACACAGCTTCAAGCTGTGCGTGATGATCTGGCGGCTGCTGTTGTGCGTCGGGCAGCGATCAGCATGGATCCGTCGCGTCTGCGCATCTATCGCGTTGTTCATCGAGGCCAGCTGCGACTGCACTTCATGCCTTATAGGGAAGCGGACAAGACTGTTGCAGTGGATGACGCCCGTCCTCTCGATCTTTTGCTGGAGATACAGCCGATGTCGCCGGCAGATCAGCCCCATACGACCGAAGCGGTAAAGCCTCGGCCAGTGGTGCACAAACGGCACTGGTGGTCAGCTGAACCACCTCCGGTTGCTCCTGCTGCGCCGTTGGCAGCTCAGAAGCCCTGCACGGGCAAGGACTGAAAACAGGGTTCAGTCGTCCTTGCTGCGGTGCTCGCAGTTGATTTTGTTGCAATGGGCATACAGATGCAGTGCGTGGCCGCTCAAGCGAAAGCCCATCTGCTCGGCAACAGCCTCCTGACGCGCTTCAATGGTTGGGTCGTTGAATTCAAAGACTTTAGCGCAGTCCTGGCAGACAATGTGGTCGTGGTGATCGCCTTGACCGATTTCAAAGACGGATGAGCCGGATTCAAAGTGATGCCGCTGGACGATGCCGGCTGTTTCAAACAGGGTCAGAACCCGATACACGGTGGCTAGGCCAATATCCTCTCCCTGATCAGAGAGAGCCTTGTAGACATCTTCGGCACTAAGGTGCTGGGCCGGTGAGTTTTCCAGCAGTTCAAGAATCTTGAGGCGTTGTAGGGTGACCTTCAGGCCAGCCTTACGCAGATCAACATGTGATTTGGTCATCCCGGTTCACTCAAGACTGAAGAGAAGGTGCAAGCATGCGTCAAAGCAGGCCGTTTGACAAGTGTTCGTCCATTCATGCCAACAAAGACGCAGCGGCCAGGGTGTTCTCCCCTATGGGAGTGCATGTCCGGCCCTGTGTCAGCAAATGAAGTCTCCCACCGCTAAACGCCTTGCGACGTTGTAGCTGGGGTTTCCTGGGTCAACGACCTGAGCGCAGGGATGTTGCCACCACCACGACTTACCACGGTCTCACCAAGCGTGGG
>JAJZHM010000041.1 GCA_021804485.1 Pseudomonadota bacterium
CCCCAAAGATGGTCAGCGGAGCGGTGGCCGCGCGGCTTTGGACCCATGTCAAGCGTTATTTGATTGATTTTTATGATGTTATAATATGGTTTCCTTAAGTTCGGTGCATTGGGGGTGGTGTGCGCTGGATTTTGCCCGAAAAGGCCGACTATTGGAGCAACAAAAATTGAGCGCAACGTCTCCTCCATCAGCCGATGAACAACTCGCCTTTTTGGCGAAACTGCAACGTGTGTTTGCCGAGGGAGACTTCACTTCAACCTACAAGTTTGCGCTGCTGATGGCACTTGCGGATCTCTCGGTCGAACATGGTCAGGATGACGGATCTGACCTGCGCCTGTCGATCCGCCAAGTTGCCGAACAGTTCATTGCACTGTACTGGCATCATTCTGCGCCATACGGGTCAGGAGGTGACGGTACAAACTCAGGAGTCCTGATTCAGAACAATGGCGCCCAAGCTGCAGTGCTTTCTGCACTGGAGGACATTTGTGACAGAACCGGGACCTCGACGCTGACACAGGCCCTTAAAAACCCGCAATACAACGAACTGGTTGGCAAAATTGCAACAACAGTATCTGCCAAACCACTAAAATATATGCAAAACTTTGGCGGGACGACGCAAGAATTCTTGTACAAACGCGACGGAAGGGGATTCATATGCCTTAAGCCAGGTATTCCGTATTGCCTGCGGAGATTTCATCCTTTGGTTCAACAGCTCTCCCGCACTCATTGGATCGACCACATTAAGTCGAACAAATACAATCGTTCTATCCTTGGCGAGGGTAACAATCTGGAGGATTTCCATTTTGGCACACCCCGACGCTCCCTAGTAGAGATTGCTCAGGGGTTAAAGAAGGTTGATGGTAATAGATGCTTCTATTGCCAAAAAACCATGAATGACAAAGATGTTGATGTCGATCACTACATCCCCTTCTCGCTCTATGGAACCGACTTCACCCACAACTTCGTCCTAACGCACGCAAGCTGCAATCGCAGCAAATCTAACACCTTAGCAGCCAGGCCACACCTAGAAAGATGGATTGAACGGCTGACGCGACACGGGGACAACCTCATCGAGATCGGATTCACTGCTGGCATTTCGACTGACATTGAAGCTTACTTTCACGTAATGCACTGGGCCTATGGGAACGCAGTCGCGGGCGGCGCAAGCGTCTGGCTCGAGCAAGGCAAGTACCAATCAGTGGACAACACGTACATGGGTATATTGCTCGCTCAGTAACTGATTGAGATCAGCAGTGATGGATACTGCTTGTCATACTCATACATTATTGCTCTATTGTCCCAGACTACCTGAGAACTCAACCTCTATGATCTCAATAGGTTTGACCTTGGGCTATCTGCGCACAAAAGCGTTCGGCAAGTATGTATTTAATACCTAATACCGTTGGCCTGTTAGGCGGTGACTTCGCAGTGATGTGAGTAGCACATTGCTGTCCACAATATCCGGGGGTGAACAGCACCGTTGTCGCCATTGTTCCTGCAGCCGGGTTTCTAGCACACCCCGGCGAAGAAGACTATCTGATTAAGTTCAATCATTCGAAAACAGGCATGCAGCAAAAACAGACAAAAATACCGGAAAAACACAAAAAACGTACCAACATCTTTTGGAATTATATTTTTGCCGTTTGTGCAAAACAGTTACAGTTTTTCTTGAAAATGAACTCCGGGACTTGAGTTGATAACAACGCATATATGATCATACCGGTCTTAACTGATTCTCTGCATGCTCCTGAAAGGCCCGGATGGCTGCAATCCCTTGGGCACCCCGCTGCCACGCTACTTCCAGATCAGCAGACTGCATTCCCCCCAGAGCATAGACTGGCAATCGAGCCATCCGACTGATACAGGCAAAGCCATCCCAGCCTAGTACAGTTGCCCCAGGATGTGAGGCGGTCGGACAGACCGGTGAGACGGTCGCATAATCCATCTCCAGCCGGTTCATAGCCTCAATATCCTCTACCGTGTGTGCCGAACCACCAATCAGGAAGTTGGCGGGCAAAGGCAAGCGTTGCTCACAGGTCTTCCACATTAAGGACGAGCAGTGCACCCCTGCCACACCCAGAGCTTCAACGATCTCCCAATGATCGTGCAACAGCAACTGATTTTTGGGCCAGACCTGCATGATCTGTTCAACCCAGAGACAGTATTCTGCCACAGTAAGCCCGGAACGGCGTAAAACAAGCAATGCATGCGGACGATGGACTGGAAACCTGCCATCCGGCGCAGTAATCATCAACAAGGATGGCAAGCGCAATGCCTTGAGAACAGGCATATTCGCTGCCGGAAAGGACCTCTCATCCAGTTCTTCGATGGCACACCACCGGATCGGCTGACCTTCGCGCCCATACGGAATACCCTTGAAGCAATTGACCAACCAGACATCCAGCCAGACGTCCTGCCCCGGATAAGACCAGGCCAACTGCATCAATGGTCTGGCTTTCTCGGGAACAATCCCGAGTTCCTCTTCAAGCTCACGCCCTAAAGCCTGCAAAGCAGACTCACCCAGCTCAACCTTGCCTCCTGGAAACTCCCACAAACCACCTTGATGCTTATGCAGCGGCCGCTGCGCCAAAAGCACTTCTCCTTCGGCATTAACGATGGCAGCAGCGACCACCCACAGATAGCCCTCAGGAACGGTATTCGGCATTGATCTTCACATAATCATATGAAAAATCACAGGTATAAACCCGATCCACATAAGGACCACGCCCCAGCACAATGCGAACCAGAATATCCTTCTGTTTCATCACTGCCGCCCCCATAGCTTCCTGATAGTCTGGATCAATTCCACCAAGCCAGCAGACTCGGACATCGTTGAGCCAAACTTCAACCTTATTGACATCAAGGTCAGCAATTCCCGAACGCCCTAGTGCCGCCAGAATACGTCCCCAGTTGGGATCCGAGGCAAAAAAAGCAGTTTTAACCAGGGGTGAATGTGCAACCGTATAGGCCGCTTCACAGCATTCTTCGATGGTAGCCCCACCTTCAACCTGGATGGTCATGAATTTGGTAGCACCTTCACCATCACGGACAATCTGCTGCGCCAGATCCAGCATGATGCGGTCAACAGCAGCCGCCAGAGCCACAGCTTGCACCGAGGTACGCTCGGTAACCAACGGATTTCCGGCCGCCCCGGTTGCCGCCAGAACACAACTGTCGTTGGTCGATGTATCACCATCAACGGTAATGCGGTTAAATGATTTCTCAACCGCTTCATGCAGGATACTCTGCAACAAGGTGGGCTCAACAGCCATATCGGTTGCCACAAAGGCCAGCATGGTTGCCATATTCGGGCGAATCATGCCTGCGCCCTTGGCAATACCGCTAAGCGTATAGGTCGTACCGGACACCTCAATCTGGAAGGAAGCTCCTTTCGGTCTGCTATCGGAGGTCATGATCCCCCAAGCGGCATCCTGCCAACCCTCGGCGGTGAGTGCCTGCAAGGCAGCCGGAATCGCAGCGGCAATGCGCTCAGCAGGAAGGGGTTCGCCAATCACACCCGTACTGAATGGCAAAATCGTCCATTCAGGCACTGAGGCCGCCTGGGCCAAGGCATTACAGGTATGACGACACTGGGTCAGGCCGTGTGCACCTGTGCCGGCATTGGCATTGCCTGTATTGATCAACCAGTAGCGCGATGGTGCAGACTGCATATGCCGACGAGCTACCTGGACAGGAGCTGCACAAAAAGCATTGCGCGTGAAGACTGCCGCCGTATGCGCACCCTCGGCAAGCTCAAAAAGAACGAGATCCCGCCGGTTTTTGTAGCGCACACCCGCCTCAACGGTTGCACAGCGAATACCGGGGACAGGTTTGAGTTCAACTAAGGCTGACGGTGCATCGGTCATGACAGGATCCTGTTTTAAGGCTGGGGAACGATCTGGCTAGTGTAGAGGATCAGCCTCTTAGCGCCAAGCCTGTAACCTTGCGACTTTTAGACTTCAGATCGACGCTGCAGGCGAACCGGCAAAGCTTGCGCACCCGACAACTGCACGGTCCGGGTCGGAAAGGCAAAACCAATACCTTCTTCGTTGAAACGGCGCAGGATCGCCAGATTTATGGCCTGCTGAATATCCATGTGGGTGAGATAATCCGGCGTAGTCACCCAATAGACCACTTCGACATTCAACGAGGAATCGGCAAACTCCTTGAAGTGTGCCCGCTCAAAACGGATATGCGGCTGGGCCCCTATAATGCTGCGTACCATGGCAGGCACCTGCTCCATTTTCTCGGCACTGGTGTCATAGGTCAGCCCCAGATTAAGGACAATGCGACGCTCCTCCAGAAAACGAAAATTACGCAAGCGAGCCTTGGTAAGATCCGTATTGGAAAAAATCAGCAACTCACCACTCAGGCTGCGTATCCGGGTTGTCTTCAGGCCAATATTCTCAACCGTCCCTGAAAGACCATCGATGCTAACAAAGTGACCAATCTGAAAAGGCTTGTCCAGCACAATGGACAGGCTTGAAAACAGATCGCCCAGGATATTCTGCATGGCCAGACCCACGGCGATACCACCCACCCCCAATCCGGCCAGCAAAGTACGAACATTGAAACCTAGGTTTTCCAGCAGGGCAAGAAACAGGAAGGTCCAGAGGACCAGACGAGCAATGAAACTCATGGCCGCCAAGCCAGTTGCTGTTTCTGGATCCTGTTCCAGAGCACGGTTGCGTGTGCGCTGTATCAGGACATCCATGAAACGGCTTGTACTCAGAGCAAACTGCAGGAAAAATGCAATGGTCGCCAGAATCTCCCCAGCCCGACTGATCCTGTGTGGCAAATCCAGATCTTCCACAACCGGATAAAGGGCCACCAACAGCAAAAGGGAGGTTCTTAGGCCACCCATGGCTTCAACCAGCCCCTGATCCCAATGCACCTTGGTGCGTCCTGACCAGACCCGCAGCCACGTCAGCACATAGGAGTGAAACAGGTGCTGCAAAATAGGAACAGCCAGCAACCAAGCCAATGCCACCAGCCAGTCACTGATGGCATTCCCGGCAAACTCAATAGCAAGAACCGAGTTCCAGTTCAAATGATGAACCAGTGTCTCAACCCGCATGACCGCAGCCCTGAATCATCAGTTGGTCAACTGACCATGACAGTGTTTGAACTTCTTGCCTGAACCACAGGGACAGGGTTCATTGCGACCAACGCGCGGTCCAGCACGGAAAGGAACTTCCCTGCCCTCCGCATCGGCACCATCAGGACCGGGTTCCAGCAACATCCCGCCCTCATCCTGGGCAAGCACCGGTGCGGCCTGCTGGTGCTGAAACTGCAGGGACATCGCCGCTGCCTGACGTTCACGTTCAGCTTCAATAGCCTGAACTTCTTCAGGTGAATGCACTTCAATACGCCGCAAGACCTGAACCAGCTCAAGTTTGATGGACTCAAGCATCTGCTCGAACAACAAAAAGGCTTCGCGCTTGTACTCCTGCTCGGGGTTTTTCTGTGCATAGCCACGCAGATGAATCCCCTGACGCAGGTAATCCATAGCCGAAAGATGTTCTTTCCAATGCCGATCCAGAATCTGCAGCATCAACTGCTTCTCGAGTTGATCCATGACGCCATCGCTAACCTGCTGGCGTTTGCCGGAATAAACGCCCTGCATCGCTTCAATAATACGCTGACGCAATCCTGCCTCATCCAGACCATGATCCTCATCCAGCCAGACACGCAAAGGCAGATTAAGCAGGAAATCTGCCTGCAAGGCCTTTTCCAGACCTTCGACATCCCACTGATCATCAACACTATTGGGTGGAATAAATTGGGCAAAAACCGACTCCACCACACTGGCATGAATACGTAACACCGCCTCCCGGATCTGGTCCGCTGTCATGATCTCATCACGCTGCTGGTAGACCACGGAACGCTGATCGTTGGCAACGTCATCATACTTCAACAGATTCTTGCGGATATCGAAATTACGCTGTTCAACTTTGCGCTGAGCATTTTCAATGGCTCTCGACACCCAGCGATGTTCTATGGACTCACCCGGCTGCATGCCAAGACTACGCATCATGTTCTTCACACGGTCGCTGGCAAAAATACGCATCAGGTCATCTTCCAGCGACAGAAAGAATCGTGAAAGTCCTGGGTCGCCCTGCCGACCGGCACGTCCTCGCAACTGGTTATCAATACGGCGCGACTCATGACGTTCCGAACCAAGAATATGCAGCCCCCCCGCTTCGAGGACTTTTTTATGGGACAGTTCCCAGTTGCGGTGAAGTTCCGCTTCCTGATCCGGTGTCGGGTTCTCGATCTGAGCCAGTTCAGCCTTCCAGTTTCCACCCAAAAGAATATCGGTACCGCGGCCTGCCATATTGGTCGCTATCGTTACCGCCCCCGGCTTGCCCGCCTGGGCAATGATCTCCGCTTCCTGCTCATGGAACTTGGCGTTCAGTACCGCGTGTTCGATTCCCGACTTACGTAAAAGCTCTGAAAGATACTCACTGGTTTCAATGGTGGTCGTACCAACGAGAATAGGCGCACCCTGTGCTCGGAACGAGCGAATCGACTCGATCATGGCAGCAAATTTTTCTTCCCTAGAAAGGAAGACCAGATCATCCATGTCGCGCCGGATCATCGGTCGATGGGTCGGTATGACCACCACATCCAGACCATAGATTTCACGAAACTCACCGGCTTCGGTATCCGCAGTCCCAGTCATTCCCGAGAGCTTGCGGTACTGCCGAAAATAATTCTGGAAGGTTGTGGTCGCCAGCGTATGATTCTCTGCCTGAATAGCCACGCCTTCCTTAGCTTCAACGGCCTGATGCAAGCCCTCTGACCAGCGGCGGCCCGGCATGGTTCGTCCGGTGTGCTCATCCACAATAATGACTTCACCCTGACGGACGATGTAATGAACATCCCGCTGGTAGAGCACGTGGGCACGCAAGGCGGAATGCACATGATGCAACAAACCGATATTCGCCGCCGAATACAGACTGTCTCCTTCAGCAAGCAGATTGGCCTGACTCAGCAGTCGCTCGACCTTCTCATGGCCCTGCTCGGTCAGTTCTACCGTCCGGTGCTTTTCATCAACACTGTAATCGGCCGGTTCTGCTTCGCTAACCTGACGATCCAGATAGGGAATCAGGCGGTTGACTTCAAGATAGAGCCTCGACGAGTCTTCCGATGCCCCCGAAATAATCAACGGAGTCCGTGCCTCGTCAATCAGGATGGAGTCGACTTCGTCAACGATGGCAAAATTGAGCGGTTGCTGATGCTTGTCTTCGAGGCGAAAGGCCATGTTATCACGAAGATAATCAAAGCCAAACTCGTTATTGGTTCCATAGGTCACATCACAGCGATAAGCCTGATGCTTTTCCTCAGGGGGCTGAAAGGAACGCACCACGCCAACTTTCATGTCCAAAAACTCGAACAGGGGTTTGTTCCAGGCAGCGTCGCGACTCGCCAGATATTCATTGACGGTGACCACATGCACCCCGGCACCCGACAAAGCATTCAGGTAAGCAGGCAGCGAAGCGGTCAGGGTTTTTCCTTCGCCCGTGCGCATCTCGGCAATACGCCCTTCGTGCAGAGTGAGACCACCAATCAACTGCACGTCAAAATGGCGCATCCCCAGAACACGTCGAGCCGCTTCCCGACAGGTTGCGAAAGCTTCAGGCAACAAGGCATCCAAAGTTTCACCGGCCTTAAAGCGAGCCTTATACTGTTCCGTCAGGCCTCGCAATTGTGCATCAGAAAGCGCCTGCATACCGGACTCCAGGGCATTGATCCGATCCACCATGCTCTGCATGCGGCGCAGTTCGCGCTCGTTTTTCGTCCCAAAAATTGCGCTCAGAAAATTCGCCATCCTTAACCTGCCTGTTATCCACACCCGAAGACCCCGGACAACCATTCATCCGGGGGAACATCCATTCTAACTGTTTTGACCCAAATTGGCATCATTCCTGATGACAGGCAAGACCAAAGATGGTCCTGCCGGGGTGATGACAACACAGGATTACTTGATGGCGAGAAAGGTTGCAGGATTGACCGGCACACCATTTTCAATAACTTCGTAGTGAAGATGCGTTCCTGTTGAGCGGCCGGTATTGCCCATGCGTGCCACCAACTGACCGGCACTGACTGTATCACCTTCATGAACAAGGATTAAACTGCAATGTGCATAATGAGTAAAAAGGCCATGGCCATGATTGATTTCAACCATGTTTCCGTAACCGGTCTTTGGACCCGACCAGGTTACAATGCCACTCCCGGTTGCGTAAATACCCTCTCCTTCCGAACCCCCGAAATCAATACCCGGATGAAAACTGACCCGGCCGGTGATTGGATCAACTCGATAACCAAAAGGGGACGTTTCTTCACCCTTGCGTAAAGGCGAGTTCCCCAAAACTAGATGCGCGGAATCGTCATGACGACCCTGCAAAATACGCTCCATAGCATTCAACTGGCTGTCACGATCATCGATTTCATGCGCAAGGCTGTTGATTCGTTCCTGAATCAGCGAGGTGCGGGACATAAAATCCAGTGAAGGGGTCACCGGCCCACCCATGGGTGGCTTATGACTAAAATCAAAGTCCTTGCTGCGCAGATTATTGCTTTCCGCCAGATGCTGACCCAAAGCATCCAGACGCAGCATATGCGCCTGGATATCCGCCATGCGCTGGCTGAGCATCTGCAACTGAGCGTTGGGATCATTATGCTGCACCAGAGCGGCAGACTGTACCGGGCGATGGTGCAGCCAAAGATAGGTTCCTGCTGCTCCAAGCATGGGCAGGACAACCAGCGGCAACAGCAAAAGACCAAGAATTCTTGGCTCAATCTGTAAGGTAAGGGGCTTTCGCAACCGCCTGTGAATCAATATGATATTCAACATAGTCAAGTACCCGATCCGGAGCGCCAAAAAAAGGCAACAACATGAACGCACCTATTCGCTCGTTACAGGATGTCCTTAGACACGCCCCGGGTTTTCAGCTGATTCGTCAACACTTGAGTGATCAGACACACCTGCAGCTCATGCTTGAGCAGGTCCTGCCACCCATGTACCGCTCCCTGTTTCAAGCCGTTCGTCGCACCCCGACCACCTTGACGGTCAGTTGTGTGCATGGCACGGCACTTAGTCAGGGCCGATTGCTTGCTCCACAATGGCTTGAACGGCTACGCAGCCTGCCCGAAGGCAACGGCCTGAAAAAGATCCGTTTTCTGGTGCAACCACTCACACCCAGACTACGCAACACAACGTTGCCACCAGGACAACAATCCTCTTCAACTGCGAAGATTAACGCACTCCCAGAGGAACTCGCAAGGTTTTTGAGGGAATAACCGACCAAAGCTTGATCCAGATCCCATTCCCAGAGCGTCGTCAGGCTGCACGAACCGTTCTAAAGGGGTCGGTATAAACCACCGGGGCCTGACCTTCGGGAAAGGTCGCGATCTCCCAGGCATCCGGTGTTTTGAGCAATGTCCTGATGAGGGCATTATTGAGGGCATGTCCGGACTTAAACGCCTGAAAATGCGCCAGCAAGGGATACCCAAGGATATACAGATCTCCGATGGCATCCAGCATCTTATGTCGGACAAACTCGTCTTCGTAGCGCAAACCATCGGCATTCAGGACACCACGCTCATCCATGACAATGGCATTATCCATACTGCCCCCAAGTGCCAGATTGCGGGAACGCAGGTATTCGATATCCTTCATGAAGCCAAAAGTGCGCGCGCGCGCCACTTCACGTACATAGCGCGACGAGGACAGGTCAAAAACAGCACTTTTGGTTTCTTCAGTAAACACCGGATGATCAAATTCAATGGTAAAGCTGACCCGAAATCCTTCGTGTGGCTGCAGGCAAGCCCACTTGTCGCCTTCTTCAACACGGATTTCTCGACGGACGCGCACAAAACGTTTCAGAGCTTCCTGCTCAATCACACCAGCGGACTGCAGTAAATAAACGAAAGGTGCAGCACTTCCATCCATAATGGGGATTTCAGAGGCTGTGACTTCTATAAGCGCATTATCAACACCCAGCCCGGCAAGGGCAGACATCAGGTGCTCAATGGTCGCAACCTTGATCCCATCCTGTACCAGAGTGGATGACATAACCGTTTCGCCAACAGCCAGCGCTCGAGCAGGAATATCCACTGGGGGTTGCAGATCGGTACGACGAAACACGATACCTGTATCTTCCGGCGCGGGACGCACCGTCAGATAGATCTTTTGGCCACTGTGCAGACCTATACCTGCTGCACGAATCGAGGATTTGAGAGTACGCTGTTTCATGTCGCTAATTGTTTCAAATTCTTTCAGAACTCATATTAGCAAAAGCTTTGCGCATTCTGCAAGAAACCTCCATATACATTTCCAAATATTTCAGACGAAACGACCAACAGGATTTGCGCTCTTCATATTCGGGTCAGATAAATCCATGTTGCGACCGTAAACAGAACCACAAAAAGGGACAATGCCCAAACCCATGGCGGGATTTGCACATATGGCTGGACCCAGTTAAGGGGATTTTCCGCCCCTGCAGCAGTTCTAGATGGTGATTTGGACACCGATTGCTCCTCGGACATACCCTCCGGTACCCGCTCTTCCACCAGTGGCAAATCTCCTTTGAGCACCGAATTGATCAGATGGACCCGGTAACGCCTGAATTCCGCCTCATCCATTCCAGGTTCAAGATACTTTAGCGCCAGTCGCAGCAGTTGCCGGTTGCAACTGGACAACTGCTCAACCGAAACACCGAAGGTCAAGACCTCCGGCGGCTCCATTGCTCCCGGAAAATCCGATGAGACGTCCCAGCCTGAACCCATCTCAGCATTCATCAGACAGGCACCACAACATCAACAAGGATAAGGGAAATATTGTCATGTCCACCCCGTTCCAGCGCTTGGCCAAGCAAGTCCTGACACGCCCGGTCGGTATCTTCCTCAACCAGAATATGCGCACAGGCATCATCATCAATTTCCCGGTAAAGACCATCTGTACATAGCAAGAAGCGATCACCAGCCTGAACATCCATCAGTTGGGTATCCATGACCAGCCGGGGATGCCCTCCGACAGCCCGGGTAATGACACTGCGCAAATCTGCCTGCTTTTGCAACTGAGATTCATCCATGCCCTGATCCAGCATCTCCTGCCAGACAGAATGATCCCGGCTGATCTGGCGCAAACGTCCCTGACGATACTGGTACAAGCGCGAGTCCCCTACCCAAAGACACAGTGCCCAATTCTGGAAAGCCAGCATGGCAACCACGGTCGTACCCATAGTCCGACCGCGCAGGGACTGCTGAGCGTAGTGGCGCAATTGCAGATTCAGGTCAATGAGCGTGTCTTCAAACAGATCCAGTCGATCCGTCAGGGAACCTGCGAACTGCACCTGTCGAAAAGCATGAACCACCGCCTTGCTGGCCACATCACCGGCATCATGCCCGCCCATACCGTCGGCGACCAGCCACAAGCCATCCTCATCGCGACTGAGCAGAGCATCTTCGTTAATCTTGCGTTTCCGTCCCACATCCGAGGCACTGGAACTATGCCAACGCAACCCCATTCCCCATTACCCTCTCTGGACAGTGCATCCAGCCATGACCCTAACATCATCGTACACGCAACAAGGAAACCAATCCAGCCAGCGTTGCCATGACTGCAGGCAACGCTGCACCCCAGAACGTAGAGAAATGATAGATCAAACTGGCAAAACCAAAAAAGTCTTGTCCGTATCGATATCCCAATCCAAGAAACACCCCAGCCACAAGCCTTAACCCCATAGTCACAGAACGCAAGGGACCAAACATGATCGAGGCCGCGAGCAGCACCATGGCCAAGGTTGCCACCGGCTGCATGATTTTTTTCCAGAACTCAAGCTGATAGGGTGCCGCATCCAGTCCCTGACTGAGCAGGTACGTCGCGTAATGATACAACTGCACCGGCGACTGAAAGTCGGGCTCTACGGCAGCCATCGCCAGAAATTGCGGAGTCAACGAAGTTGCCCAAAAATGCGTGGCCTCCTGATGCACGTCTACCGAGCCATCGGCTGCCATCCGGCTCTCCTGCCAGTCATCCATAATCCAACCGTTCTGATCATAATGTGCCTGATGGGCTGAAGAAACTTTCTGCAGTGTCCCATCGGACTGATACTGATAAAAGGCGATTCCCTGCAGGGTTCCCTGCCCCAGAACCGCGGCAATATGCACAAACTGCTCGCCTTCCCTTTGCCAGTATCCCCGCAAAGCATGCTCACCAAGGGCCTGAGCCTTACGGGCCTGAGCCAGACTCGCACTCGGGGGAACGACCCATTGCGCCAGAAGGAGACAGGATGCAGCAAAAAACAGAGCAGGAATGAAGGTGTACCCCACAATCCGTAGAGGAGACAGCCCGGCGGCGCGCATCACCGTGATCTCAGAATTGCCGGACAGCACCCCAAGTCCCACCAGAACACCAACAAGACTGGCGATGGGAATCAACTCATAGAGGCTGGCAGGCGCCTGCAACAGAACCTGCCAGAGCGCATCCTTCATTCGGTACGTCGCCGTCAGATTATCCATCTCGCCGAGAAAGGCCAGCAACAGGTCAAGCGCCAACAGGGCGAGCAGAACCCCGAGCACGGCTCCTGTTACCGTTGTGGCAACATAACGTGCCAATCGACTCACCCGAACACCCCCGCCCCCGCCCCAGTCTGAGCAGGATTATAACTGATGCTCCCCCTCCTGGCTTCAGTTCATGATAACATCCCAACCAGTTATTCACTCGATTGCGAGGTTGAACCATGCGCCTGCACCTAAAAACATTGGCAGCCCTGAATGAAACTCATGATGGTCTGATCCTTGGCATCGGAGCAAATCAATGCCTCAATGCCGCAGCTGCCCAGCTTGATGAATCGCTGGATGGGGCCATTGCCCGTATCGTCCAGCAAAGTGGCTTCGAGGGTAAAACGGGCCAGATTCTTAACATTTATCAGGTTCCCGGCATTCAGGCCCCCTGGCTCATCCTTGTCGGGACGGGCCAACAGGGTGAACTAACTCCCGCCCAGTGGGTCAAGATGGTGCAAAGTGCCTACAAGTCCGCTGCGGATCTGAAACTCAATACGGTTGTTCTCGGTATTCTTGACCCGTCTCCGCAATCACTTAATCCCATTGAAGCGTTCACGTTGGCCAGCCGGACCCTGCGTGAGTGTACTTATCACTTCAGCACCTACAAATCACAGCCGGTGGCGACACATACACCCAAAGACATGACCCTTGTGGTCCAGGATAAATCGCTGCTGACCAATTTCAAACAGGCGCTGCACTGGACCGAGGCCGTGGCAGAAGGCACCGCTCTTTGCCGCCAGCTTGGCAATTTGCCTGGCAATGTCTGTACCCCTGCTTATTTAAGCGAACAGGCCCAGCAACTCAGCAAGCTGAGCAAAAAAGTCAAAATCAAGGTACTGGGTGAGGCTCAACTTGAAAAAATGGGCGCAGGTGCGTTCATGGCCGTCTCGCGCGGCAGCAATGAAGAAGGGCGACTGGTTCTGATTGAATATCGGGGTGCCCCAAACCAAAAAGGCACCTCTGTTGCCCTCATTGGCAAGGGAATCACCTTCGATAGTGGTGGTATCTCCATCAAACCAGCTGCCGGCATGGACGAAATGAAATTCGACATGTGTGGTGCAGCAACCGTTATGGGCGTCATGCGCAGCCTCATTCGTGCCGATTTGCCCCTCAATGTGGTTGGTGTGCTGGCCTGCGCCGAAAACATGCCCTCCGGCAACGCCACACGTCCTGGGGATATTGTGAGCACACTGTCCGGCAAGACCGTGGAAATTCTCAACACCGATGCTGAAGGACGTCTGGTGCTCTGTGACGCGTTGACCTATACCCAGCAACAGTACCATCCGGACATCATGATCGACATCGCCACCCTGACAGGGGCCTGTGTCGTTGCCCTTGGAAAGGTCACTTCTGGTCTTTTCAGTACCGATGATGCGCTTGCCGATGAACTGCTGGAAGCCGGTCGATTGAGTCAAGATCATGCATGGCGACTGCCGCTGGCAACGGACTATCAGGAGTTGCTTGACTCGCCTGCTGCCGACATGGCCAATATTGGTGGACCAACGGCCGGAGCGATCACGGCTGCATGTTTCCTGTCCCGCTTTGTGGAAGGCACACGCTGGGCACACCTAGACATCGCCGGAACTGCATGGCTGAGTGGTCCCAAAAAAGGCGCGACCGGACGCCCCGTTCCGCTTCTGACTGAATTTCTCAAGCGTCAGATCCATGCCTGAAGCCATCTTTTATATTCTGGGCCCGGAAAGCCCGATGGATCAGGTTTGTTTCCGGCTGGCATGCAAAGCATGGTCCACCCGGCGCAGTCTGTTGATCTGGTGCGATGACCGTAGCCAGGCTGAACTGCATGATGAACTGCTCTGGGGTTATGAGCCGGAACGCTTTTTGCCGCACAGCCTGCTCGATCAGGATTACCCAAAACGTTCCCCACCGATCCTGATTGGTTGGGCTGCGCTTGGCGATCCTCCCGAATCCGGCGTCGTTCTGAACCGGGCGCAAAGCCCCTGGCCCGACCAAGCACCTTGTGGCAGGGTTCTGGAACTGGTTGGCGGCAGCGAAAGCCAACGCCTGGAACGGCGCCAGTTCTGGAAAACTTATCAGCAACGTGGCTGGCACTGCAGCAGCCACCAATTACCCTAACCCAACCGGAATCTGTCCAAGCCAGTGGCACACTGGTATACTTTTCCGATCAATCTGCAAAGGGAGAACACACCTTGATGGAATCGGCTTACGATCCAGGCGCCATCGAACAGGACCTCTACCAGCAATGGGAAGCCTATGGCCTGTTTCGCCCGCAGGGCGACGGGGATCCCTACTGCATCATGATTCCTCCGCCCAATGTCACTGGCTCGCTGCACATGGGCCACGGTTTCAACAACACCGTCATGGATGCCCTGATTCGCTACCAGCGCATGCGTGGCCGCCGGACTCTCTGGCAGCCTGGCACCGATCATGCCGGCATTGCCACCCAAATGGTTGTTGAGCGACAGCTGGCCTCAGAAGGCATCTCTCGTCATGATCTCGGCCGCGAGGCTTTTCTCGACAGAGTCTGGTCTTGGAAAGCCAGTTCGGGCGGCACGATTACCCGCCAGATCCGGCGACTTGGCTCCTCAGTGGACTGGTCGAGGGAACGATTCACCATGGATGAAGGCCTTTCCCGGGCCGTACGTGAAGCCTTTGTCCGCCTCTATCGAGATGGACTGATCTATCGGGGTAAACGTCTGGTCAACTGGGATCCCAAATTGCAAACAGCCATTTCCGATCTGGAAGTGGAATCGGTCGAGACCAAGGGCTTCCTGTGGCATCTACGCTATCCTCTGGCCAACCCCCAAGACCATCATGACGGCAACAATGAAAGCTCTAATCAAAACTTTAATAAAAGCTATCTAGTGGTCGCTACGACCCGCCCCGAAACCATGCTTGGCGATACAGCCGTGGCCGTTCATCCCGACGATGAACGCTACCGGCACCTGATTGGTCAGCACATCCGGTTACCCATAAGCGGCCGCTGCATTCCCATCATTGCCGACACTTATGTCGACCCGGCCTTTGGCAGTGGCTGCGTCAAGATTACTCCGGCCCACGACTTTAATGACTATGAAGTCGGTCAGCGCCATCAGTTACCGATGATTAACGTATTCGATGCTCATGCAGCGATCCTCCGCAACTTCGAGATTTTCTCCAGTCAGGGAATCAGGCAGGGTGAAGAACTGGCTCCTGAGCATATGGCAGGTCTGGATCGAATGCAGGCACGCAAACGTATCCTCGAACAGGCTGAACAGGAAGGCTGGCTGGAACGCACTGAACCCCACGAACTAAAGGTGCCCAAGGGTGATCGAAGCCAGGCCATCATTGAACCTTGGCTAACCGATCAGTGGTATGTCCATACCGCCCCCCTCGCCGAAAAAGCGGTAGCTGCCGTAGAGCAGGAACGTATCCGCTTTGTCCCCTCGTCTTACCGCAACATGTTTTACGCTTGGATGCGAGACATCAAGGACTGGTGCATCTCCCGTCAACTCTGGTGGGGGCATCGCATTCCCGCCTGGTATGATCCTTCCGGCAAGGTCTATGTCGGTAACAGCGAAGCTGAAGTTCGCCAGTCCCATCAGTTGGATCCACAGCTTGAGCTGACCCAGGATCCCGATGTGTTGGATACCTGGTTCAGCTCCGGCCTGTGGACCTTCTCAACCTTGGGCTGGCCTGATCAAACCCCTGAGTTGCAGATGTTCCACCCAACCCAAGTGCTGGTCACCGGCTTTGATATCATCTTTTTCTGGGTTGCACGCATGATCATGCTCAGCATGCATCTGCTGCAAGACGCCAATGGCCAATCACAGATACCTTTCGAAGTCGTTTATGTACATGGTCTGGTACGCGATGGTGAAGGACAGAAAATGTCCAAATCCAAGGGTAATGTCCTTGACCCGCTTGATGTGGTTGACGGTATTAACCTTGAGGATCTTGTTGCCAAAAGAACCCAGAATCTGATGCGCCCCCAGGATGCTGAACGTATCGCCAAGGCGACACGTCGTGAATTTCCAGAGGGCATTCGTGCCTATGGTACTGATGCGTTGCGCTTTACTTTCGCAGCACTTGCCTCAACCGGTCGCGACATCAAGTTCGACATGAAACGTGTTGAAGGCTACCGTAATTTCTGCAACAAGATCTGGAATGCCAGCCGATTTGTCATGCACTATCTGCCTGAGCTTGATCCCGGCCAGGATATGTCCGCACCAGGTACTGCTGATCGCTGGATTGAAGCACGACTGCACACGACCAGTCTTCGTGCCGAACAGTATTTTGCCGAATACCGCTTTGACCTCCTGGCACAGTGTCTATATGAGTTTGTCTGGAATGACCTGTGTGACTGGTACCTGGAACTGTGCAAACCTCTGCTGATCGAACCTTCTGGCCCCGAACGGCAACGCTGTATTCATACGCTGCTCAAGACCCTTGATGCCTCGCTGCGATTGCTCCACCCCATCATTCCCTTCATGACCGAAGCACTCTGGCAACGGCTGGCCGAAGCTGATCCGACCCGACCCAAAAACAGCATCATGCAGAGCCCTTATCCGGCTGCCCAGGACTACCAGCGTGATGAAGCTGCGGAAGAACAGATCAGCTGGTTGCAGCATTTTATGACCGTTTTGCGTTCCATGCGTAATGAACTCAACCTCGCCCCCGGACGTGGCATCGAACTAATTCTGCGTCAAGGCGACGAGCCCAGGGATCCGGAACGGGTCTTGCACTGTGCTAACTGGATACAGAGCTTGGGCAGGGTCGAACAGATTCGTTGGGCTGAAGGGGATCTGCAACAAGCAACCGCAACAGCACTGGTTCATACCCTGGAACTGCACATTCCCTTGGCAGGACTCATTGATTTGAAAGCCGAAGCAGAACGGCTCAGCAAACATCTGGCGCGTCTTGATCAGGAAATTGCGCGCATTGAGGACAAACTGGGTTCGGAAAGTTTCCGCAATCGCGCTCCTGCGGATGTAGTTGCCAAGGAAGAAGCCAAGCTGCAAGACTACCGGGCACAACGCCCAACGCTCGCCACCCAGTTGCAACGCCTGCAGGCCTGCTGAGATGCCCTCACTGGCCCTCATGTTCATAGATGTGGCGGGCAGCAGCCGCATCTATGAACAGCACGGCAATCGGGCTGGCTTGGAACAGGTCTCCCAAAACCTGCAACGCTGTCGGCTTATTATTGAGGAACATACTGGACGGGTCATCAAATCGCTTGGCGATGGTATTTTTGCGTCCTTCCATGAAGCCGAGGCAGCCTTTTCTGCGGGCATGCACATCGTCCAGCCCGATCTTGATGCTGCGACACTGCGGTTGCGCGCCGGCTTGCACTGGGGCGAAGTTTTACAGGATGAGAGCGGCGATCTCTTCGGTGATGCCGTCAACGTCTGCGCCCGCATCGCCGATCTGGCCTTGCCTGGCCAATTGCTGCTCAGCGCCGAACTGGCTCAGACATTGATCCAACCAAGACCCCTGCGTAAATACCCGTCTTTGCTGGTACGGGGCCGACAGCAGGCCATTGATCTTTTTGAAGCCCTGAGCAGCAGCGCCGATGCAACCATGCTTCTGCCTCAATCTACCGCAGATTCATCACCGTCACGACTCAAACTGAGCACCCCAGCCGAACAGCGTGTACTGTTGGCCGGTGATACCTGCACACTTGGCCGGGCGAGCGACTGTGACTGGGTTCTGAACGGCGCCCGGGTCTCAAGACACCATGTCCGTATTGAATCACGCTTCAATCAGTTTTTCTGGACCGACCTTGGCAGTAACGGCAGCCTGCTTGTCCTCGGCAAAAAACGCCAACTCATTCACGGCACGACCATTCAGCTCCAGGGACAAGGCAGCATTTACCTCGGCGGCGACCAAGATCACGAATCCTGCCCGGTACAGTATCAAGTCTGCCTGAGCCATACGGCCAACTAAAAAGCGCACAAGAATGAACGCACAACAACCAGCTCGACATGCGATCTCGGCAACTAGTGCAACATCCCTTAATTAGGTTTATTTATTTTCGTGTTAACAAGCTGACCATCAGTTTTATTCTGCACAAATTTTCGTGTTGTTTTTATGCTGGAAGTAAAGGGTCCGTGTGATGGCCACTGTGACTGGCACCGGCGGTCAGCGCTATTAACCTTGGACCATGGACGCTTTTTTGGGTTACACCGAATATTTTTTGATGTTTAGTTATAGCGTCAAATAAGGTTCAAGGAGATCAATGACCACAG
>JAJZHM010000042.1 GCA_021804485.1 Pseudomonadota bacterium
GGCGACAACATCAAGATGGTTGTGACGCTGATTTGCCCGATTGCGATGGATGAAGGTCTGCGCTTTGCCATCCGTGAAGGTGGACGCACTGTGGGTGCTGGCGTTGTTGCCAAAATCCTGAAGTAATGTCTTTATAGACAGAGAAGGGCTGGAGCTTTGCTTCGGCCCTTTTTGCATTTCAGGCCGGATGAGCTGCGCGCTACGGAAGTGAGACATGATGCCTTCGTGCCCTCGATGTGCTATCATTTGTCCCTTGAATTTCTTATTTTTGTGCTTGCTGTTGAGGTTCTGAATGTCAGATCTGGCCAAGGATGTAACGCCGGTTTCCATCGAAGATGAGTTGAAGCAGTCCTACCTCGACTATGCCATGAGTGTCATTGTCGGACGAGCGTTGCCCGATGTGCGCGATGGGCTGAAGCCGGTGCATCGGCGTGTTCTTTTTGCCATGCATGAACTCGGAAATGAGTGGAACAAACCCTACAAGAAATCCGCACGTGTGGTCGGGGATGTGATTGGTAAATACCACCCCCATGGAGATACGGCGGTTTATGATGCCATTGTTCGTATGGCTCAGCCTTTTTCCCTTCGCTATATGCTGGTGGATGGTCAGGGTAACTTTGGCTCGGTTGATGGTGATGCGCCGGCGGCCATGCGTTATACCGAAGTGCGTTTGGCTCGCATTGCTCATGATCTGATGTCGGATCTGGAAAAGGATACGGTTGACTGGGTTCCAAACTACGATGAAACCGAGCAGATTCCGGCGGTGATGCCTACCCGCATTCCCAATCTGCTGGTTAATGGCTCTTCGGGCATTGCTGTGGGCATGGCGACCAATATTCCCCCCCATAATCTGGGTGAGGTTGTTGATGCCTGTCTGCATCTTTTGCGCCATCCGGATGCGGGTGTGGATGATTTGATGGACTTTGTCAAAGGCCCCGATTTCCCGACCCATGGTCTGATCAACGGTCGCGCTGGAATTATTGAGGCTTACAAGACCGGCAAGGGACGCATTCATGTTCGTTCTCGGGCAATAATCGAGACCGATGAACGCAACGGCCGGCAAATGATTCTGGTCTCGGAACTGCCTTATCAGGTGAACAAGGCTCGTCTCATTGAAAAGATTGCCGAACTGGTTAAAGAAAAGAAGATTGAAGGAATTGCTTCTGATGGACTGCGTGATGAATCCGACAAGGATGGCATGCGGATCGTCATTGAACTTAAGCGTGGTGAATCTGCTGAAGTCCTGCTCAATAATCTTTATGCCCAGACCCAAATGGAAACAGTGTTTGGCATGAATATGGTGGCACTGGTCGAAGGCCAGCCCCGGTTATTGAATCTGCATGACTTTATTGAGGCTTTTCTCAAGCATCGTCGCGAAGTTGTGCTGCGCCGTACCCTGTTTGAATTGCGTAAAGCCAGGGAACGCGGCCATATCATTGAAGGCCAAACGGTGGCTCTAGCCAACATTGATGCCATCATTGAGTTGATCCGCCGCGCCAGTACACCTGCAGAAGCCAAGCTGCAACTCATGGAGCGGGTATGGGAGCCAGGCCCTGTTGTGGCGATGCTGGAACGCGCCGGGGATGCACAGGCCTGTCGTCCTGATGGACTGGACGCCATGTATGGCTTGTCACTGGAGCCTTTGTCCTATCGCCTTAGTCCCGAACAGGCTCAGGCAATTCTTGATTTGCGGCTGCATCGTCTGACTGGCCTGGAGCAGGATAAACTGGTTCAGGAATTCGAGAATATCTTGCAACAGATTAGTGCACTGATGCTTATTCTGAACAATCCAGAGCGGCTGCTGGAAGTGATTGAGGAAGAATTACAAGAGGTGCGGAACCAGTATGCGGATCCCAGACGCACCGAGATTCATGCCTCACGCCTCGATCTGAGCACGGAAGATCTGATTACCGAAGAAGATGTAGCACTGACTCTTTCCCATACAGGCTATGCCAAGATTCAGCCGATTAGCGATTATCGTGCCCAAAAAAGAGGGGGGCGTGGCAAATCGGCTACAGCAGTAAAAGAAGAAGATTATATCAAGCACTTTCTGGTCGTCAGTACGCACGATACGGTTTTGTGTTTTACGAGTGTGGGTAAGGTCTACTGGCTGAAGGTTTATGAACTTCCTTTGGCGTCCAGAGGTTCCCGTGGGCGTCCTCTGGTGAATGTATTGCCACTGGAAGAGAATGAACGGGTCACGGCTATTTTGCCACTGCGTGATTATACTGCCGGTCATTTTGTCTTTATGGCAACTGGTGATGGCACGGTCAAGAAAGTGGACCTTGAGTCCTTCTCGAGACCGCGCAGCAATGGGTTGATCGCATTAGCCCTTTCAGAGGGAGATGAACTGGTTGGTGCCGCAATTACGGATGGCAGCCAGGATATCATGCTGTTCAGTAATGAAGGTAAAGCGATTCGCTTCAGTGAACGTGATGTTCGTTGTATGGGAAGATCGGCAGCAGGTGTCCGGGGTATTCAGCTTGAAGAAGGCGGCCGGGTGGTTTCGTTGATTGTGGTCCAGCCTGAGGCCGAGATTCTGACTGCATCCTATAATGGTTTTGGCAAGCGGACGCACGTTGATGAGTTTCCTCTGCAAGGACGCGGCGGCAAGGGTGTCATTGCCATGCAGGTATCGGAACGTAATGGGTCGATTGTGGCTGCCTTACAGGTTCAGGAATCAGATGGCCTGATGCTCATCTCGGATCAGGGTACTCTGGTGCGAACACGTGTCGCTGAAATTTCTTTGGTGTCGCGAAACACCCAAGGCGTGACGTTGATCCGACTGGACGAAGCAGAACATCTGATTGGGGTGGTTTCGGTCGAAGATGATCAGTCGGTAGATGAAGCCGTTGAGAGCGAGCAGAATTCTGAACCGCAATGACTCAGTCACTACTAAATGAGGTAGACATGCGTGTATTTAATTTTTGTGCAGGACCTGCGTCCATGCCACAGGCTGTTTTGAGTGAAGCGCAGAAGGATTTGCTTAGTTGGCAAGGCAAGGGTATGTCGGTCATGGAGATGAGTCATCGTGGCCATGACTTTGTTTCTATTGCCGAGCAGGCCGAGGCTGATTTGCGCAGCCTTCTGCATATACCTGCCCACTATAAGGTTCTGTTTCTGCAAGGCGGTGCTTCCCAGCAGTTCGCCCAGATTCCGATGAATCTGCTGCGTGGTGGCGATCATGCCGACTATGTTCTGACGGGGATGTGGTCTGCAAAAGCCGCAGTTGAGGCGCGTAAATTCACCAAGGTCCATGTGCCGGCCAGTGATGAAGCCTACGGGTTCAGAACCGTTCCAGCTTTTGACACCTGGAATCTGAGTGACAAGGCAGCCTATCTGCATTACACCCCAAATGAAACAATTCATGGGGTTCAGTTCAACTATATTCCTGAAGTGGCAGCTCCGCTGGTTGCAGATTGTTCGTCTTGCCTGCTAAGTGAACCGATGGACGTCAGCAAATTTGGCTTGATCTATGCTGGAGCCCAGAAGAATATTGGTCCAGCCGGGCTTGTTGTGGTCATCGTGCGTGAAGACCTGCTGGGGCAGGCCTTGCCGGGAATCCCGACCATGCTGGATTACAAGGTAGCGGCAGATCATGCTTCCATGTACAACACCCCCCCGACTTTTAGCTGGTATCTGGCTGGACTGGTGTTTCGCTGGCTGAAAAACCATGGCGGGCTGGAAGCCATGGCGACCATCAATCGGCGTAAGGCTAAAAAACTTTACGGTTGCATTGACCAGAGTGGTGGGTTTTATCAGAATCCGGTGAGCCCAAGCTATCGTTCGATCATGAACGTTCCTTTCACGCTGATGGACCCTGCCCTTGAAAAAACCTTCCTGAAAGATGCGGAAGCGGAAGGGTTGGTCAATCTGGCTGGACACCGGTCTGTGGGTGGATTAAGAGCGAGCATTTATAATGCTGTACCGGAAGAAGGGGTTGATACGCTTGTGTCCTTCATGCAGGAATTTCAGCGACGGATGGGCTGATCATGCGCAGTCTCGATGAGATTCGTGCATCGATTGATGCACTGGACGAGCAGATCCTGCAACTGTTGAGCGCGCGTGCCCGTTGTGCCCAGGAAGTTGCCGAAGTCAAAGGCAAAGAGCGTGCGGACGGGCAAGTCCTGTTTTATCGTCCGGAACGTGAAGCGCAGGTGTTACGGCGAGTCATGGCCCAAAATCCTGGGCCACTTCCTGCAGAGCAGGTTGGTCGTTTGTTCCGGGAAATCATGTCGACCTGTCTGGCTCTGGAACAGCCGATGCGGATCGCATTTCTCGGGCCGGAAGGAACCTACACCCATGCTGCTGCCTACAAGCATTTCGGTGGTGCGGTAACCACGGCACCCTTGTCGAGTATTGATGAAGTGTTCCGGGAAGTGGAAGCGGGCGCGGCTCATTATGGGGTCGTTCCGGTCGAAAACTCGACGGAGGGTATGGTGAACCACACCCTTGACTCGTTCATGAATTCCAACCTCTGCATTATGGGTGAGGTTGAATTGCGTATTCATCACCATCTCTTGATTGCGGAAGGAACCCAGGTCAGCTCGATCTCTCGTATTTACTCGCATCAGCAGTCGCTGGCCCAATGCCGGAAGTGGCTGGATGTTCATTTCCCCAAAGCGGAACGAGTTGCAGTCTCCAGTAATGCCGAAGCAGCGCGTCGGGTGCGGGGCGAGTGGCATTCTGCTGCCATTGCCGGAGAAACAGCCGGCCGGCTTTACAATCTGCTGTCGCTGCATGCCAATATTGAAGATGATCCGAACAATACCACCCGTTTTCTGGTCATTGGCGCTGATCAGCCGGCATCGACCGGTCAGGACAAGACGTCCATTCTGGTTTCGGTGCATAACCAGTCAGGTGCACTCTATCAGGTTCTTGAGCCTTTCAATCGGTCAGGCATTTCCCTGACCCGTATTGAAACGCGCCCATCTCGCACGGATCTGTGGTCCTATGTCTTTTTCATCGATTTTGAGGGGCATCAGGACGATGCTCCGGTTGTGGCGGTGCTTGATGAGTTGCGTACCCACGCTGCTGAACTAAAAATTCTGGGATCCTACCCCAAAGCCATTCTATGAGGTTGGTTATGTCCTGCGAGGATCGCGTTGTTCCAGGTGTCCGCCGATTGTCTCCTTATCAGCCTGGCAAGCCTATTGCAGAACTGGCCCGTGAACTCGGTTGCCCGGAAGAAGGCATCATCAAGCTGGCTAGTAATGAAAATCCACTGGGGTGCTCGAGGCGTATCCGGGAAGCCATTGAGCTGGGTGTGAACGAACTTGCCCGCTATCCCGATGGTTCAGGGTATGATCTGCGTCAAGCACTGGCTGGCTTTTACCACCTCAGTCCTGCACAAGTTACCCTCGGTAATGGCTCCAATGATGTTCTGGAAATGCTGGTGCGAACTTTTGTCGCTCCCGGACAGTCGGTGGTGGTCTCCGAATATGCCTTTGCTATCTACGCGCTGGTTGCCCAGGCGGTAGGTGCCGGTGTCATTGAGGTGCCCGCTAGGAAATACGGCCATGATCTGACTGCGATGCTCCATGCCGTAACGGCTGAGACACGAATGCTGTTTATCGCCAATCCCAATAATCCAACGGGTACATCGGTGCCTCATGCTGCCATCAGGTCTTTGCTGGAGGCGGTTTCAGATCAGGTGATGGTGGTTTTGGATGAGGCGTATTTCGAGTACGCCGAACAAGGGGGTGTTGAGGCCTCTTCCTGGTTGCAGCGTTATCCTAATCTGGTGATATGCCGTACCTTCTCAAAAGCCTATGGTCTGGCGGCGTTGCGTGTCGGTTATGCCCTGTCGGCTCCGGACGTGGCCGGGTATCTGAATCGGGTACGTCAGCCATTTAATGTAGGAAGCCTCTCTTTGCGTGCAGCTGAGGTGGCTCTTAGCGATCAGGATTTTGTGTTGCAAAGCCGAAATGCCAACCGGCAGGGGCGGCAGGATATGGCGCAACGATTGCAAGCGTTGGGTCTGTCGGTTTTACCCAGCGAAGGTAATTTTCTGTGTCTGGGGCTTGGGCGCCCTGCGGCAGCGGTCTATCAGCAGTTGCTGCAACAAGGTGTTATTGTCCGTCCACTGATGGGGTACCGGATGCCAGAACATATCCGGGTGACCATCGGTACGGATGCAGAGAATGCCCGATTTTATCAGGCAATGCAGCAAATATGGACGCAGTTGTCATGATACGCTGGCAGCGCGTTGCGATACTTGGTCTGGGTCTGATCGGCTCCTCGCTGGCCCGTGTACTTAAAAACCAGGGTCTGGCTGTAGAAGTCATTGCGGCTGGCAGTCGCCTGGCCAATCTGCAGCGCGGTGTTGAGCTAGGGGTCATAGACGGCTATACGCACTCTCTGCTTGAGGCTGTTGATGGCGCCGATCTTGTCGTTCTGGCGATGCCCGTGGGCTCTATGCGTTGTGGATTTGAGGCGATTCGGCAGGTTTGGAGCAGGGGGCAGCGCCCGATTGTGACCGATGTCGGCAGCGTCAAGGGTGCGGTGGTGGGAATGGCAGTGGAGGTCATGGGTGAATGGCCATCCACCTTTGTCCCTGGACACCCCATTGCCGGATCCGAACGATCCGGTGTTGAAGCCGGCAGTGCGGATCTGTTCCGTCGCCATAAGGTGATTCTAACTCCGGGGCCAGACACCGACGCATGTGCGCTTGAGCGCATTCAGGCATTGTGGCGCTTGTCTGGAGCCGAAGTGCTGCAGATGCCGGTTGAGGACCATGACCGTATTCTTGCCAAAACAAGTCATCTTCCGCATATTCTGGCGTTTAGCCTCGTGGACAGTCTGGCAAGAGAATCAGAAAATCTAGAGATATTTCGTTATGCCGCTGGTGGGTTCCGGGACTTTACCCGTATTGCTGGCAGCGACCCACGCATGTGGCACGACATTGCACTTGCGAACCGTTCGGCAATCCTCGATGCCATCCAGTTGTTCAGGGTTGGGCTGGATCGTCTTGAGGCGGCTATTGCAGAGTGTGATAGTGCTGCGCTGGAACAAACCTTTGAACGCGCCAAGAAAGCGCGTGATCATTTCAGTTTTATGCTGGCGTCGACAGCTTATGCCAAAACAGGAAATATCATGACCGAATATCATGTTCAGCCCGGAGGTTGCGTCCGTGGAACGATCCGTGTTCCGGGCGACAAATCTATTTCCCATCGATCGATTATGCTGGGAGCACTGGCAGAAGGTATGACCCGTATCGAGGGTTTTCTGGAAGGAGAGGATGCACTTGCTACCTTGCAGGCATTTCGGGATATGGGTGTGCGCATTGATGGGCCTGAACAGGGTCGGGTTGATGTGTATGGGGTGGGGCTGAATGGTCTACGGGCGCCGGAACAACCTCTTTATCTCGGTAATTCTGGGACATCCATGCGTTTGTTGAGCGGTATTCTGGCGGCTCAGTCATTTTCTTCCGTCTTGACAGGCGATGATTCGCTGTCACGACGCCCCATGGAACGGATTGCTGCACCTCTGCGGTTGATGGGTGCCCGGATTGACAGTACAGGAGACCGTGGTACACCGCCACTGCGTATTCATGGTGGCCAGATGTTGCGCGGTATGGAATATTCCCTGCCGATGGCATCGGCCCAGGTGAAATCCGGATTGCTGCTGGCTGGGCTTTGGGCGCAGGGCGCGACGACCATCCATGAACCTGCTCCAACCCGGGATCATACCGAACGGATGTTGCGCGGCTTTGGATGTGCCGTTGATGTGGGGCCGGGCTGGGCACGTGTTCAAGGTGGACAGCGTCTGCAGGCGACCAGTATTGATGTGCCTGCTGATATTTCTTCCGCAGCGTTTTTTATGGTTGCTGCCAGTATTGCACCTGATTCCGACATTGTGCTGGAGCACGTCGGTATCAATCCCACCCGTACCGGTGTGATTGATATTCTGCGGCTGATGGGTGCCCGCATCGACATCATGAATATGCGTGAAGCTGCTGGAGAACCCGTTGCTGATCTTCGTGTGCAGTCGGCGCCGTTGCAGGGTATCGAAATTCCTGGGCATCTTGTGCCGCTGGCGATTGACGAGTTTCCGGTACTGTTTGTTGCCGCAGCCTGTGCCCAAGGAGAAACGATCCTGCGTGGTGCGGAAGAGTTGCGTGTCAAGGAATCGGATCGTATACAGGTTATGGCCGATGGATTGCAAAAGCTAGGTATTGAAGCAGTTCCCATGCCGGATGGTATGGTGATTCGTGGTGGTTCTTTAGGCTCAGGCCGGGTTGATAGCCACGGTGATCACCGTATTGCCATGAGCTTTACCGTGGCTGCGCTTCGGGCCGAAGGAACGATTGAAATCAGTGATTGTGCCAATGTTGCAACCAGTTTTCCTGGGTTTGCACAACTGGCACAGCGCGCAGGCATTGCTGTTCAGGTTGTTGAGCACAATGAATCCTGAAGATGTACAGGGAAGGACAGCTTATGAGTTTTGAAGTGGAGAACAAACCGGCCAAAAAGGCACCCTATGTTCCAGTCATTACTTTGGACGGGCCAACCGCTTCAGGGAAAGGAACAGTGGCTTCTCGGGTGGCACGGATTTTGGGTTTTCATGTACTCGACAGCGGCTTGCTGTATCGGGTATTGGCTCTGGCCGCACAACATCATGGTGTTGCGCTGACGGATGAGCAATCGCTTGAAGTTCTTGCAGGTCATCTTGATGTTCAGTTTTTGGTGGACAGTCGGGGTGAAAGTCAGGTCGTGCTCGAAGGTGAGGATGTTTCACGCGTTTTGCGTGAGGAAAAAACCGGTATGGCGGCTTCCCAAGTCGCTGTACTTCCCCAGGTGCGTACGGCGCTGCTCAATCGGCAGATTGCGTTTCGGGAAACTCCCGGACTGGTGGCTGATGGTCGTGATATGGGTACAGTTGTTTTCCCGGATGCCGAAGTCAAGGTGTTTATTACGGCAAGTGCGGAAGCCCGGGCCGGCCGTAGGCACCGCCAGTTGATTGAATCTGGAAATCATGCTAGCCTTGCCGACCTCATAGAGGATATCCGTCAACGCGATGTGCGGGATATACAGCGAGCCGTTGCTCCTTTGCGACCGGCTGCTGATGCTGTTGAACTGGATAACACTCTGATGACGGTGCAGGAAGCTGTTGATGCGGTGTTGGCGCTGGTTGCTCGAAATGAGCGGCTGGTTCGCTTTTTGCCGGATCAGTTGCATCCTTGATTTTTGGTGTTGATGGGCCATCGGGCGCTGCCTGCAGCGGGCTCATCGACGAAATATTGATACCGGAGTGCAGGTTTGCCGGTCCAAACGGTGCGATGCCGTTCATCGCTGGAAATCATCATGACTGAATCATTTGCTTCCCTGTTTGAAGACAGCCTCAAGGGCCTTGATGTTGAAAAAGGTGCGGTTATCTGCGGTACTGTGATCGCGATCGACGATGACTGGGTTACCGTCGACACTGGCCTGAAATCCGAAGGCGTCATTCCCCGTGAAGAGTTTTTGACTGATCGACGCGAACTGGAAGTTCGTGTTGGTGATCAGGTCGATGTTGTCGTCGATGCCCTTGATAACGGTATGGGTCTGACCGTTCTGTCGCGTGAGAAGGCCAAACGGGCCGAGACCTGGACACGACTGGAACGTGTTTTCGAGCAGAGTGAGATTGTCCGTGGTGTGATTTCCGGCAAGGTTAAGGGTGGCTTCACGGTTGATGTTGGCTCGATTCGCGCCTTTTTGCCAGGTAGCCTGGTCGATATTCGTCCAATCCGTGACACCAGTCATCTGGAAGGTAAGGAACTGGAGTTCAAGCTGATCAAGCTGGACGCCAAGCGTAATAATGTTGTGGTTTCACGTCGTGCGGTCATGGAAGCTGAGTCTTCCGCTGAACGTGAGCAGTTGCTGGAAAATCTCCAGGAAGGTCAGGTTGTTCGCGGTATCATCAAAAATCTGACCGATTACGGTGCATTCGTTGACCTGGGTGGAATCGATGGCTTGCTGCATATCACTGATATGGCCTGGAAGCGTATCCGTCATCCGGGAGAAATCGTTGAAGTCGGTCAGGAAGTCAGCGTCAAGGTTCTCCGCTTCGATCGTGAGCGCAACCGCGTTAGCCTGGGCCTGAAGCAACTGGGCGATGATCCTTGGCAGGATATTGTCCGGCGCTATCCCGCCGGTACACGGGTCAAGGCCCGTATTACCAACCTGGCCGATTATGGCTGCTTCGCGGAACTTGAAGAAGGTGTTGAAGGCTTGGTGCACGTTTCTGAAATGGACTGGACCAACAAGAACGTTCATCCTTCCCGTGTCGTGCAGATTGGGGAAGAAGTTGAAGTGCAGGTGCTTGAGATTGATGAAGAGCGCCGCCGTATTTCCCTTGGCGTCAAACAGTGCAAACCCAATCCTTGGGAAGAGTTTGCCCGTCATCATGACAAGGGAGAAAAGGTGTCCGGCACCATCAAGTCGATTACCGATTTTGGTATCTTCGTTGGACTGGATGGCGGCATCGATGGACTGGTTCATCTGTCCGACATCTCTTGGAACGAAGGCGGCGAAGATGCTGTGCGTCGTTATAAGAAAGGCGATACTCTTGAAGCCGTCATCCTTTCCGTGGACCCAGAACGGGAACGTATTTCCCTGGGTGTGAAGCAGTTGGATCAGGATCCGTTTACAGCCTATGTGTCCCGTTTTGACAAGGGTGCTCTGGTACAGGGAACGGTTAAGGCTGTTGATGCCAAGGTCGTTACCGTTGACTTGGGTGATGGTGTTGAAGGGACCCTGCGCGCCTCGGAAATCAGCCGTGATCGTGTTGAGGATGCCAGCCGTCAGTTCAAGGAAGGCGATGCCCTGGAAGCCCGCATTATTGGTGTGGATCGTAAATCCCGTATCATCAGCCTTTCCATTAAGGCTAAGGATGAGGCGGATGAACGTGAAGCCATGGCAACCCTGCGTGACGGTGATCAGGATGCTTCAGGACCTAAGACCATCGGTGATCTGATTCGTGCCCAGATGACCAGCGAAACCTGATTCGTCCGCCCTGCGTGCCGGCAGATAATGCCGGCACGTTCAGGCATGAATGCCTAATTTTTTTGGTTGTAGAATCACAAGGTTGAGCTAATCTTTCTTAGGGTGCAAACTGAAGGGAATTGAGTCCATGGCTCTGACGAAATCCGAACTGATCGAACAGTTGGTGAGCAAGCAGACCGAGTTGACGGCCAAAGATGTTGAACTGGCTGTCAAGACCATGATTGAACAGATGTCTCAGACCCTTGAGCAGGGCGGGCGTATCGAAATCAGGGGATTTGGCAGTTTCTCGCTGCATTACCGTGAACCTCGGGTTGGGCGTAATCCCAAGACCGGCGAATCTGTTCGTCTGGACAGCAAACATGTTCCGTACTTCAAGCCTGGAAAGGAATTGAAGGAGCGCGTTGATGCGAGCAAGCATCAAGGCTCAACGGCGGCACGTATTGTTGATGATGCCGAGGACGATTAAAGGTGTTGGCGCGCTTGGCATTGACCCTGCGCTGGCTGCTTTTTCTGCTGTTTTTTGCATTAGGCCTCTGGATGGTGGCAGTCAATGCGACACCGGTGCGCCTTAACCTTGTCTTCTGGGTTATTCCCGGAATCAATGCTGGTCTGGCGCTGGTTCTGGCTTTTGCCGCAGGTTCCCTGATGGGTATCCTCGTTGGCCTAAATATCTACACACGTACCCGGTTACGAACCCAATTATGGTGGCTCAAGCGTGAGGTCGAACGATTGCGTCAGCAGAATCTTTCAGGAAGCAAATGAGTCCTTTGATTATTGCTCTGGACTATCCGGATCTTTCACCGATGTTGTCTCTGGTTGCATGTCTTGATCCAAGCTTGTGTCGGGTCAAGGTCGGCAAGGAGCTTTTTACCCGCTTTGGTCCGGACGTGGTGCGTCGCCTTCATTCCATGGGGTTTGAGGTGTTTCTCGATCTGAAGTTTCATGATATTCCCCATACCGTCGCACAAGCCGTTGATGCAGCAGCGTCCCTGGGGGTATGGATGGTCAATGTCCATGCCAGTGGCGGGCGAGCCATGATGGTCGCTGCACGGCATGCCCTTGATCAACAGCGATATCCGACGCTGCTGACGGCAGTGACCGTGCTGACCAGTATGGAGGCTGATGATCTGCAGGAGGTGGGACTGAATGTTACGCCACTGCAGCAGGTATTGCGCCTTGGGAACCTGGCGATGGCTGCCGGCATGGATGGTCTGGTTTGTTCAGCACGTGAGGCATCGGCGCTTCGCTCCAGTCTGGGTGAACGGGCCTTGCTGGTAACTCCGGGAATCCGGCTGGCTTCGTCTGCCCCGGATGACCAGAAACGTACTCTGACTCCTCAGGAAGCACTGAAGGCGGGCTCCTCGTATCTGGTTGTTGGTCGACCGGTTACTCAGGCTGCCAATCCGGCTCTCGCGCTGGAAAAATTGGTGCAATCGCTGGTTGTGTGATTCCAGGATTGAAAATTTTGAAAAGGAGTGCGGTCGTGCAGGCAGGTTGGGCAAAAGAAATTATGGCGTTGCAGCCGCGAGGCTTGGCCATGCACGGCTATGGCCAGGCAGGCCACAAGGCATGGCGCAAGCGAACTGATCTTTGTGCTCGGGTAATCCTTATTCAGGAATCCGTCGATCAGCCTCCACTCATCTTCTGCTGTCTTGAACTTGGGTATGTGACCCATGCCTTGCGGGAGGCCATTCTTGAGCAGATTCGTCCACTATTGGGTATGCAATGGGATGAAGCGCGCCTGGTCCTAACCTGTACGCACACCCACTCTGGTCCCGGAGGATGTGCTCATGAGGTTTTGTATAACCTGGTAACTCCCGGATTCAGCCCGACTGATTTTCAGACCGTTGTCGATGCAAGTGTTGCCGCAATAAAGAGGGCATTGTCCCAGATTCAGCCGGTTGATCTGGTCTGGACAAAGAGTGCGCTGGCCCCCAATGTGCCTGTGGCCTGGAATCGGGCCTTGCAGGCATATCTTCGTAATCCGGAAGCCATTCCCTACCGCGAACAGGAACGGCATCTGGCTCTGGATCGTCAGGTGCGTATGCTTTGCCTGCGTCAGGGCTCGGCCACGGTTGCAGCGTTGCATCTGTTTGGTGTGCATGCGACCTGTCTGGGGTCTGGACTTAACGCTTGGGATGCGGACAATAAAGGCTATGCCGCCCGGGCCCTTGAGCGATTTCTTGATGATCAGGGGTTGGAACAACCGGCTGTTGCCATATTTGCACAAGGTACGGCTGGTGATGTGTCACCCCATTATCATGGTCCGGGTGACCTGGCCCGACGACAGGACATGAGTCCTGCCCAGGAAGTCAGTTATGCGCGGCGTAATGGCCATATTCAGGCTGAACATGCACAAGCGTTATGTAAACAGCAGGGTATGGTCTGCGAAGGTCCTGTAGAGGCCCGTCTGGCCTATGCCGACTTTAGCGATATTCAGGTTGCTCCGGAATTTTCAGAGGGAGAACCAGCCGGAACCACACGCCCTGCCCATGGGGTCAGCTTTTTTGCGGGAACCCCAGTCGATGGCTTAGGGATTTCCGCAGCATTAGCGACCATTCTGCGTCGACTTGCCCGTCAGGTCCGGTCGCTGCGCAGCAAGGTCGATGCTGATTTTTATCAGGCGCAAGGCAACAAGGATGTTTTTCTGGATGCAGGTGGCAAACGTATCCTAGGAGTTCCGATCAACCGCTTGCTGCGGCTGCCTTTCCTTGAACATCTTGACCCGGTGGTTGGCGAACTACGTCGGCAGGTCCGTAAGGGTGCCGTTGAACAGAGTCCACTGGTACCGACGGTACTGCCAATCCAGTATATCCGTCTTGGACCAGTTGTTTTTCTGGCCTGTCCTGGTGAGTTCACCACGATTGCGGGACAGAGGCTGGTGGCAACCGTACGCCCTATACTGGAAGCCGAAGGTGCTTCGGAAGTGGTGATGCTGACCTATTGCAACGATTATATGGGTTATGTGACCACTCGGGAGGAATATGCCGTTCAGACGTATGAAGGAGGACACACCGTTTATGGGCAGTGGACTTTGGCTGCATTCCAAACCCTGTACCTTGATTTACTCCTTCCCGAGCCGGTGCTGCTTGATCCCTGCTTGCGGCCAGAGCCGGTTCCTGTTGATGAGCTGAACCTGAGATGGGCTCATCCAGCTAAAGAATGAGCCCGGGATAATCCCGGGTCATTCCGTGTTGCTGGCGGTATCAATGATCGCCGGTCATTCCACTTCCTCCAGCCATACCACTTCCTCCAGCCAGACCGCTTAGGGTAATGGTTGAACTGCTGCCGGAAACCAACGAATTGCCCGTTGAGACTGTATTAAGGTTGATACCAAGAAACGCAGCACCATCAAGAACCAGACTGCCATTGACCGAGATTGCGGATTGACTCGTTGTTGCAGGAGCGCTTAGGTTGTAAATCACCTCGTTGCTGCCGAGGACGTAGTAACTCGACAAGGTATAAGAAACTGAGTTGATGTTCAAGGTTGTTGGGGTTCCAACCAGAATAAAGGGTGTCGCTGCCGAGGGTTCCGTCATAGTCAGGGTCGGTAGCATGACATTCTGCAAAGCCAAATCCAGGAAGTCCTGAACTGGATTGCCAGCAGTGATAGTCGGAGCCGAAAAACTAAGTCCGGTTGCACTGCTGCTCAAGCAGAGAGGGGCCTGCAGGCCACCCAGATACTTTCCGTTGGCCATGACTTCAATGGGCGAAGCGGTTGAGGGGCATAGGGATGGGGAATTGGGCAGGGATGCGCTGACCAGACCCGACCAGTTCGGCTGGCTTGCGGCTGGAGTTAGCACCAGATCAAACCGAACGGCATCCTGTGCTGATGCTGTTGCTGAGGTGCCCTGTGTCGTTGTGCCGGCTATTGCAGCAGTACCTCCGCCCATGGCAGACCAGACTGCAGCACTGCCGGTCTGAAGCAGGGAGGAGCCTACGGCACGCAGGCCGGAGCCAAGGCTGTATGTGGTGTTGCTGGACTGAATGGTCAGATTGAGCAGGGCTCCCGACACGCTGCCGCTAATGCTTCCGTCACTGGAACTGATTGCGCCGGTCGCGTTGATCGAGATGGTGTTGTTGATCAGCAAAGGGGCAGGTGTTGGTGATGTGTTAAGCGATCCTTGGCTATTCATGCCGGTATCGACCAGATAGCCCTGAAGCTGGTATGAACCTGTCAGTGTTACGGCCGATGAGACGCTAACCGGCCCCACCGAGTCCGACTGAAACTGCGGCGCCCAGGTTGCTGAGGCAGGAATGGACTGCATCAAGGCTTGAAGGGTGGCCTGACAACTGTTGCCTAGTGTGCTTGTGGTCTGGGAAAGCACGGATGAGCTGGTTGGTGTGGTGGATAATGTCGACGATGAAGTTGTGCCAGGGTTGTTTAGAGCCTGTGCCGCGATCTGCTCGGCCATGTCCCTGGTATCTTTCATTCCGTGCGGCAGACCACAATGTTCATCGGTAACCGCCTGAATGCCGGCAGCAAGTGTAACCAGCTGATTTTGATTGCCGTTCAGGACGTTGTTATACTCGGTTGTTGAAAGGGTACCTAGATCTTTGCCTTCAGCTTTGGCAAGCGCAAGGGCTGCAGTGGTGACTTGGCTGACTATGGCATTGGGGACGTTGCTTGAGGATACGTTCCCCAGTTGACTGAGTGTGGTGGAGGAACCGAGGAAGCTGCTCAGCAAGACACTGGTGTTTGTTGGCGAAGTAGCATTGACGTAAATGGGCTCTGCGGTCGCCGGCAGGGAGACGTTGACGCTCCAGTTGGCATTGGCATCAGCGGTGGCTGTAGCCAGCGTTACTGCTCCGGGTTGGCCGAGTGGGGCATTAGCCGTAATGGTGATGGCGGCATAAGGGATGGGCGCATCGATGACTGCGCCAGAGAAGAGGGTCGTGCCTCCTCCGGAACCAGATGAGCCGCCACCACAGGCAGCAAGCAACAGGGAACTTAGCAGCATGGATGTGCGTGCGGCGCGAAACAGGGTAGGCAAGGACACATTCAATCTCCTCAAGTAAATGACGTTTATTACTATAGGTGGGATTTTTTCCCATGTCCATATTTTTATGATATTCTGTGATCGGGTTCTTAAAAGGCAAAATAATCGTGAGTGAGGATTGTGGTCCCAGTACCTTGATGCAGGCAACCGAGCGTATTCTGTTGCCTTGGGTTGCCTTTCTCTTGCGAAAGGGGGTGCGCTATACGACTGTAATCCCCTTGCTCAAGAATGTGTTCCTAAAGGCAGCTGCTGAGGAACTCGCCCAGACAGGTCAGGTTGCAACTGCTTCCGCCCTGAGTGTACTCAGTGGGGTGCATCGCAAGGATGTTCGGCAATGGCTGGAGGATGGGCGGTTGGGACGTCAGGACCGGGCTGCGGATATTGCCAATCTTGTCTGGACCTTATGGAAACAGGATTCAACGTGGTCCGATCGGCTGCCCGAACATGGTGCCGCTGCTTCTTTTGCCGCACTGGTGCGCAGTGTAAGTAAGGATGTTCATCCCTATACTGTGGCGTGTGAACTGGAACGACTTAATCTATTACGGCGTGAAGATGAAGGCTGGCTCTGCCGGATCGGGGATGCCTTTATCCCCCCAGCGGGCTCTGTTGAAGCGTTGAACCTGCTGACGGACACGCTGCAGGACCATTTGCTGACTGGTACCCATAACCTTGATGCGAGCCAGGGACAAGGTATGCTCGAACAGAGTATTTTTGCTGAACCTCTGTCGCAAGAAAGCGTGCAGGAGCTTGAACAACTGGCCCGAAGCGAGTGGCAGCGGATGCAGGAGATCTTGTTGAATCGGGCACGTTCTTTGTGGCTGCGCGATCAGCAGCAAGCCAGTGTTCCCAAGAAGCAGGATGCCCAAGAGATCAATAACCGGTTCCGGTTGGGTGTGTTTAGCTACCGGGGTGTGATCCAATCTGAACCGGCCAAAGTGGAACCAGCAGGGGAGCAGGATTAAATGATGAGTCTTAGTCGAGTTATCCGCTGGGTGCTAATCTTGGGTATCATCGCCCTTTGCAGTTGTGGGGGTGGCAACGGCCTCGCCGGGACGGGAGGGGTTGGTTCCGGGGGCACAGGTATTATTTCCGGAACGGTCACGGGTCTTGCCAGTATTGTTATTGATGGTCAGGACATCCAGGAGGGTGTTTTGCCGGTTGCCGCCGATGGTATTGAGGGGCCGGATCAGACCGAAGCCCTGTCTCAGTTGCAGATGGGTGCGCAGATGCAGATTAACCTTGCCCAGGGACAACCACAAAGTCTGACGGTACGGATCCAACTGGCTGGCCCGGTGCAGTCACTCACTGCCACAGGATTGATTGTGCAGGGTCTGCCGGTTCGCATCAATACAAATCCGGCAGCAGGGCCGATGACTTTTTTTGCTGGAGTGTCCGGGCTTGCGGGCCTGCAAGTGGGTCAACAGGTGGCGGTTTCAGGAAGCTATGGTGAGGATGCTCAAGGTTCCTATCTGGTTGCAACCCGTATTGCGCTGCATGTGTCTGCGCCCTATCAGGTGATTACCGGCATCGTCAACAGTGTAGGTGCAGGGCAGATCACCTTAAACCATGTGACCTGGTCCCTAGCGACAGCAGGCTCTCTCTCGTCCGTTGTGAGCGGGAGTCGCGTGACGCTCTGGGTCGATGCCAATCAGCAGGTTGTCAAGGTGGTGCCGTTAGGGCTTCAGGGCCAGGCGGACTCGGCGCAACTGACCGGAATTATCTATAACATTTCTGGGCAAACATTCTGGGTGCAAGGAACAGAGGTGCTCATGCAGGGAGGATTGCCAGCAACCCTAACGAATGGTGTTGCAGTAACCGTTCAGGGCAGTCTGAGTGACGGGGTTGTTCAGGCGCAGACGGTTCAGGTTTACTCTTCTTCCGCCAGTACGGTTCTGCTGCAGGGTAATGTGTCCCAGTATATCAGTCCCGGCAGTATGGAAGTGCGCGGTGTGCCGGTTGATGCGTCTACTGCTCGTGTTCAAGGAGGCTTGGCGGATGGGGTGTTTGTCCAGGTTCAGGGGACGATTCAGGGCAATCATGTTCAGGCCAGTACGGTGACGGTCACCACGCCTCCGCTAAAGTCTATTCTGACCCAGCAGTGTGTGGTCACCCAGATCGGACAGAACAGCCTGAGCTGCCAGCCTGCTCAGGGTTCAGCTCCAGTGCAATTAAGCTGGACGAATCCACCTCCGGTGCGATCAACCCAAGGGGCCATGAACCTGTCTGCCGTATCGACCGGACAAACCATTCTTTATGATGGACAGTTGACCGGTGACGGTGCTATTCAGACCGATTCTCTGCAAATTTTGAGTGATCATGTCGTGCAGGCCACGCCACCCAATCAAATGCCAGCCAGCCAGCTTCGATCCATTCAAGGGGTGATCTATGGTTTTCAGGCGAGTGCGGCTACCTTCAGTCTGAATAATCTGAATTTTGTATTGGCCCAAGGGGTTGTTGCACCGGCTGATCTGGGTAATGGGGATTCCGTTGAGTTGGCATTTGTTCCTGGACCCGTCAATCAGGTTGTTTCGATCGCGGTAGACCACTAAACCTCCCCATGCCTACCCCTGAGCCCATTGTAATGGTATGGTCGCCCTCTCCCCGAAACGGCATCGATGTGCCAAATTTAGGTTGTTGAAACCACCAACGAAGAGAGGGCGACATCATGAAGA
>JAJZHM010000043.1 GCA_021804485.1 Pseudomonadota bacterium
ACGTTCAACATCCTGGGCGCGGGTTAGCTCCTGACGTGGTACCTGCAGGATCTGCAAGGCCTGAGCATATTGCCCGCGCTGGTAGTAAAGTTCGCCTTTGCTAAGCCATGTCCGTTGTTTGATGGAACTCAGCGTGTCTTCATTGATGATGCGGGAGAAGATGCCATCGGCGTAGCTTGGCATGTTTGCCTTGCTGTAAATATTTCCCAGCAACAGATCGGTATCAGCCGAGTGTGTGTTGAGGATATGCTCGGCCTGTCCGACCTTGATGGCGTTGGCAGCGCCAAAAAAACGGTCGCTGTAAAAGTCAAAGAGGACCGTTCCATAGGTAAACTGGGCGCGATCAGCCTGGTTGAGTTTCAGGGTCGTGTCGGTATCGGGGAGGAGGGTATTACCTTCGCTCAGCAAGTCGGTGCCTTCAGAGAGAACGTCGGCATGACCTGCCAGGCAGATCATCAGGGCAAGTCCGGTCGTCCAGCAAAGGCGTCGCATGGATTGGCGCTGAAAGTCAGTCATGTTGCGATCATCCAAGGCCAGTAATTATTTAGTGAGTAATGTCCCAATCGTGGAATTCAAACTCGGCCTGGGATTTGTTGGCATCATCCGACAGGCGAAGTTCTATGAATTTTCGATCCTGGCCTTTGACAAAGGAATAGCTCATGACACGCTGAAAGCTTTTACCCAAAGGATCATAACCAGTCACAATTGCCTTAATTTCATGTTGCCCGGTACTGATGTTCCCGTGAAAAATGCGATCCATGCCCCCCTTGGTTAGTGCGGCGTATTCCTGGGGCGTGTAGTAGTGGTAAGCTACATGCTGACCGTCAAGTAGGACATTGATGTCGACCAGACGTACGGTGGATCCAACTTCAATGGAGACAAACAGGGCGGATTCTGAGCTGGGATAGAGCAGTTCATCTTCAAGCTGGGTCAATTGCTTGTTGAGGTCGAGTACGCTTTCTTTCAGGTTTTGCAGGTCGGAGGGAACGCTTGATCCCATATCATCAGCATGTGACGTAAAAGAGAACAAGCTGATGCCGGCAGCCAGAGAACAGACAAAAACGAATTGGACAAGCGATTTAACCATAGGTCTCTGGTGAGTCACGACCGATGCAGTCCCTGACTCTTCCCCTCCATGTCATTAGAGTTTCTTGTTATCGATGTCCAATGTCCGGAGCATCGGCCAAGTCAATTTCACCAGCATCAAGTATGTACGCAAATAGGCCATTCAGGCAAATCAGCCGCAAAATTCTTGTCATGATTTGGCAATTGAAGCATAAAAGGTCGCAGGTGTCGGTGTGTTAGGGTCTTGTTGTGATTTTGTGAGGCAACTAACCAAATCTTGCCATTACCCCTGAATGCAGCTAATGTGGTCATTTTGGGCATGGATCGCCTGTGGAGGTTATTGTGCTCCTTGTTGCGGATGAGAATATCCCGGGTCTTGAAGCGTGTTTTGCGGGCAGAGCCGAGATTCGGCGTATTCCTGGTCGGCAAATGAGTCCTGATGATGTGCGGCACGCTGATATTCTGTTGGTTCGTTCCGTGACAAAGGTCAACCGTACTTTGTTGGAAGGATCGCGGGTGCGCTACGTTGGCACCTGCACGATTGGTCGTGATCATATTGATGAGCAGGCGCTTGAAGAATTGGGTGTTGCGGTCATGTCGGCCCCCGGCTGTAATGCGGTTGCCGTAGTGGAATATGTGTTGACCGCTCTTGTTCTTTTGGAGCAACTGCATGGTCTTCCTCTCTCGGGTTCGACCCTTGGTGTGATTGGTTGCGGTCAGGTTGGGGGGCGTCTGGTTCAGGCTGCCCGACAGCTTGGGATGAATGTGGTGGTCTGTGATCCATTTCTCTCACATGCTCCGGCGCCTTTATTGTCGTTGGAAGAGTTACTCAGCCAGGCAAGGATTGTTTCCCTGCATGTGCCTCTGATGCACCGTGGGCCACGACCCACGCATCATTTACTGGGAGCAAGGGAACTGGCCTGCATGCGTCCTGATGTTTGCCTCGTTCAGACGTCGCGGGGAGGTGTTGTGGATGAAGAGGCTCTTTTACAGTCTTTTCATGAGCATCCGGATCGATTGCTGATTATGGATGTCTGGCAGGATGAGCCGCGCCTGAATCCGGACGTGCTGGCGAGAGCGACGCTCGCCACGCCACATGTTGCGGGGTACAGTTATGAGGGTAAGTTTCGCGGGACATGGATGATTTATCAGTGGCTTTGCAAGCAGATGGATTGGCCGATGGATGTTAGCTGGGAGCAGTGTCTGGGTGAACGAACTCCGGTAGCACTGGAGACATTGGCAGACTGCCATTCACTGAGCAGCGCCTTGCTTGCGATGGTGCCCCTGTTGCGCGATGATGCAACCCTTCGTGCCGTGCAGCGTGCGTTGGATTCGGAACAGGGTTTTGACCGTTTGCGCAGGGATTATCCTTTGCGATTCGAGTTTTCCGGTTACACGGTCCCCGCTAGCGAACATCCGGTGTGTGCGCAGTTGCGGGCATTGGGATGTCAGACAGGTGAGTTTTACAGAACGTGAGGGTGGAGTTGTGATGGTGGGATGGATATACAAAAAAATTTCGGGAATGCTGATTTTGCTGGCTTGCGCCACACACGTGTGGTCTCTGGATCAGTATGCGGGAATTGGAACATACAACAACGGTATTTTCCTGAATTATCAGTTTGGCAATGCGCTTGGAAATATCGAGGTTCGTGCCGGGGAGTTTCCTTTGGTCAATTACAACTGGAACATCAATGTGAGTGCAAGACGCTACATTGAACAGGATCAGAATGTCAGCGGGTTTTTCTTCGGAGGCTTTGCTGGTCAGGTGGATGTCAAGCAGGTTGGTCCCCAGGATCAGCGTATTTTGGGTACGGGTTTTGAAATGGGGTACCAGAGTGTATCCCATTTTAGCAAGATCGAACTGTATGGTGATATGGGGGTAAACCGGCGTATCTCTTCTGGAGGAACGACCCTTAATTCCCAACCGATGTTTCTTTTGGGTGTTTCCGTCGGGCTTGATCTCAATACACTTCTAAAAAAACATCAGTCAGGTACTTCACATTGATCTTTCAATGTATTTGTCTCGACACTCAGGTTTGAAGCGTATATGATCAGAAGGCAAAAAAACAAAAACGAAGACTTTGCAAGGATCAATGGGTGAGCGACTTGAACAACAGCAATGTTGAGCACGTGCATCAGGCAGGGTACTGTTGTTGCGAGTCCGAGGATGATCTTCTGGGTAAGCGATTCTGTGTCCATGAAGAAGCCCAATATCGCTGTTTTCTTTGGGAAATGTTTTCTAGACACTTTCGTTTATCCCTTGTTGGTGGCGCGCTTCTCTATCTTGTTTTGTCCTGGGTTGATTATTTTTTGTTCGAACGAGCCTTTTCGGTAGCGCTTAATGTGCGCATGGCTGCTACTGTCGTTACTCTTGCTGCGGTTGGTATGGCATTGATTGGTGTCAGAAGTCTGTCCGTGCATTTGTGGGTGCAGGCAGGCATCAGTTTTCTTGTTATGGCGACGGTCGAGTGGGCTTCAGTTATGGCTCCTCACGAATTTCGCCATTTGTACATGTTGGCTATGTTGTTAGGCTGGATGTTCGCCGTTATTCTGATGCGGTTGCCCCTACGCATGGCTACATGGCTTATGGTTATCAGTACGGTGATGCATGCCTATCTTTCCATTGTGGTGCATCATGAATCCTTAAGTGTTTGTCTTGTGGAGTGCTCGGCACTGCTTGCAGCGGGATTGATGCTGGGTGCAGGTTCCTATTTTCTTGATAAAGGCAGCAGGGATCTGTACATTCAGCTTCGGGAAGTCCGCCGTCAGCGGGATTTGCTCAAATCCTCCAATGCGTTGCTGGAGCAGAAATCGTTTCATGATTCCCTTACGGGTTTGCATAACCGTCGCAGTTTTGAAGAGCGTTTCGATCTCGAGTGTCGTAGGGCTGCGCGCTTGGGTGCCCGTATAGGCGTCATGGTTATCGATGTAGATGCCTTCAAACAGTATAATGACAGCTGTGGTCATTTGGCGGGGGATGATTGCTTGCGTCGGGTTGCGACCATTCTTTCGACGGCAGCACGTCGATCCGGGGATCTTGTTGCTCGCTTTGGAGGTGAGGAGTTTGTCGTCGTCTGGCCAGATTCTTCGCTTCAAGATGTTTATGAGGAAGCGGAGCGGCTGCGCAGAGGGGTTGAGGCGCTGGCTATTTTTCATCCGAAGGCGCTCGGCCAACGGGTTACGATCTCGATTGGCGTTGCCTGTCATACCCCCAGTGATGATCTGAATGCCCTTTGTCTTTTTGAGGCAGCGGATACGGCACTGTACCGAGCCAAGCATGCAGGGCGCAATCAGGTGGATGTTGAGGTGCTGGGTGTGCCTCCTGCCAGTGATTTAAGTTCAGGTTTTGCGTTTCATTTTATGGAAAAAAAACACGCCTAAGCCTGACACTCACCATGGCTAAAGCTAGGGGCTTGCGCTCATGCTTTGGTCATGATTCAGTCTTGAAGCATCAGGGACAGTGATGAGTTTGATGGAAAAAAATCGGCTGGAGGCATTCAGTGATGGAGTTTTGGCCATCATTATCACCATCATGGTGCTGGAGCTAAAAGTTCCTCATGGTGAGGACATCACGGTTCTGCTGCCGCTGTGGCCAACGATGCTTAGCTATGTGCTGAGCTTCGTTTATGTCGGAATATACTGGAATAATCATCATCATATGATGCAAGTTACGCATGGTGTCAGCGGAGCCGTACTCTGGTCAAACCTGAATTTGTTGTTTTGGTTGTCTCTGTTGCCTTTTACAACGGGCTGGATGGGAGAAAATCATTTTATGCGCTGGCCAACAGTGGTTTATGGAATGAACCTGTTGTTCTGTGCTGCAGCTTATTTTTTCTTGCAAGCGATGTTAATTCGCCTGCAAGGACCTGATAGTCTACTGGCTCGGGCCATAGGCAGGGATTGGAAAGGTAAGTCTTCTCCCGTGCTGTATGTGTTAGGTATTGTGGCAGCGTGGTTAGATGCTCCTCGTCTGGGTTTGTTGTTTTTTGTCCTGGTTGCACTCCTCTGGTTGGTGCCAGATCGTCGCATGGAAAGAGTCCTTTCAGAAAATAATGCCAAAAGGCATCTTTCTGGGCTCGGCTAAAATTTTCTTTTGCAAGAATCTCTACACAGACAACATATTGCTTTGAGTTCGTCAGGAAGCGGTAGTAATGGTGCAGAGGGTGGCCCAGCGGTCGATACACTGAGTGTCTTGTTGGATGATTTGAATTTTGCGATTACCATTTTCAATGGTTTTCTTATTGAGAATTGCTGAGATCCGATGGAACAGATTGCCTCCTGATTGTGCTAGAATATGCATTTGATGTCTTTACAAATAGAGGGTAAGTGCCTATCATGTCCGGCCCTGAGAGTCGATCAGATCTGAATGCGCGCATTGATGCCCGTCGATGGGCGGATCGGAGTTCTACACTGCAGACGACGGTACATTTTGACCGTATGAGGCGCTTGGCGGAAGTGGTTGATCCAACCAGTGCGCCATGCGAGGTGGAATTCCAGTTTGGTCTGGATCCGCATCATCAGATCAGGGCTAAGCTGCATTTGCGCGGGGTGATGCGCCTGTCGTGCCAGCGTTGTCTTGAGGTGATGGACTGGCCGGTTGATGAAGTTATTGATTTTCGTGTTGTGCAGGATGAGGCCCAACTGCAGGAAGATGAAGACTACCTGTTGATGGATGAAGAAGGTTGTCTCCTTCTGGCGGAAGTGGTTGAGGATGAGTTGCTGCTTGTGGTGCCGATGGTGCCGAGGCACGAATCCTGTACTTTGACCGGGGGTCCGAGTCAGGGGCATGACGAAGCAGAGATGGCAGGGATGTCTTCGGAGCGGGTAAGGCCGTTTGCCGGATTAGATGCCTTGCTCTCGAAAAAAGTGGATCCGTAGGATAGCGCCCTCTTCGGGTTGGGTTATACGTATTGATGAGGGCTTTGCCCGGGAGTAATTATGGCTGTTCAACAAAACAGAAAAACTCGTTCACGCCGTGACATGAGACGTGCCCATGATGCCTTAAGCGCACCAACGGTAAGTTTTGATGCCGAGTCCGGTGAGGCTCATCGCCGTCACCGCATGACTCGTGATGGATTTTACCGTGGCCGCCAGCTGTTTCCGGTGGTTGCGGACGACGAAGAATAAGTTTCGGTCCGGGGCTGCCTTTTGAGCCGAGTGACTTTGGCCGTTGATGTTATGGGTGGGGATCACGGTGTGCGTGTGACCCTCCCGTCAATTGCTGACTTTTTGCGTGCTTTTGATGACTGTTCTGTCCTGCTGGTGGGTAATGAGAAGCTGATTAGTCCCTTTCTCACTGACCATCCGGCCATTGGTTCCCGTTGCTCGATTTTGCATACGGAAGAAGAAGTACTGTCTTCAGATCCGATCTCGGTTGCGCTGCGTCAAAAAAAGTCTTCCTCCATGCGGCTTGCCATTGAGCAGGTGCGTGATGGTGTTGCCCAAGCTGCGGTTAGTGCAGGTAACACCGGTGCATTGATGGCTTTAAGCCGTTTCCTGTTGAAAACACATCCCGGTATTGACCGTCCAGCCATCATCTCGGCTTTGCCGACTTCGAGCGGTCATTGCTATATGCTTGATCTCGGTGCAAATGTCGATGTTGAAGCAGATCATCTTTTGCAGTTTGCCCGTATGGGGGCGCTGGTTGCTCAACTGAGGGATAATCGGACAAGACCACGGGTTGCGCTGCTCAATATCGGTTCCGAGGATATCAAGGGCAATCAGCTGATCAAGTCGGCTCATCAGCTGTTGATGAGTTCTGATCTGCATTATGTTGGCTATATTGAAGGCGACGGTATTTTTCGCGATGAGGCGGATGTCGTTGTCTGTGATGGGTTTGTCGGTAATGTTGCCCTGAAATGTTCGGAAGGTGTGGCGCATCTGCTTGCCGACCGAATCCGTTTCGAGGTATCCCGTTCGCCCTTAAGAAAATTTCTCGGACTGTTGTCGTTGCCAATATGGCGAGCATTGAAGAAACAGATGGATCCGTCGCTCTATAATGGTGCCAGTCTGGTAGGGCTGACGGGCGTTGTTGTCAAAAGCCATGGTGGAGCCAGTCGTCAGGGCTTTCTCAATGCGTTGGGAGTTGCGCGAGCAGAGGCCATACACAACCTTCCCGATCGTATTGCCGGATGTTTTCAACCGACTGAATCTTGAGCCGATGGAGGACAGGGATGACGTTTGCTATGGTGTTTCCAGGCCAAGGCTCACAAAGTGTGGGTATGCTGGCAACCTATCAGGAGCAAGGCGTATTTCGCTCGGTGATTGATGAGGCCAGTGCCGTATTGGGCTATGATGTTCAGGAAACGATGCGGAATGATCCTCAGGGGCGCCTTAATCAGACCGATTGTACCCAGCCGGTCCTGTTAGCGGCCAGTGTGGCGGTTTTTCGCTGTTGGCTCGACCAAGGAGGAAGCCTGCCAGCCTTGATGGCAGGCCATAGTTTGGGTGAGTTTACTGCCCTTGTCTGTGCGGGTGTGCTTGATTTTGCTGATGGCCTGAAGCTGGTGGCCGAGCGTGGACGACAGATGCAGGCAGTTATGCCTGCAGGTACCGGTTTGATGGCCGCAGTGCTGGGTTTGGATGATTCTGTGGTCGAGGAGGTCTGCTCTGAGCTTTCGGCACAGGGTGTCGTTCAGCCTGTTAACTACAATATGCCTGGTCAGGTTGTGATTGCTGGGGAACAGCAGGTTGTCGAACTGGCCATGCAGGCTCTGAAGGTTCGGGGAGCCAAAAGGGTATTGCCTCTTCAGGTGAGCGTTCCGGCACACAGTGCCCTTATGCGCCCGGCTGCTGCCGGTCTGGAGGCTGCCATGCAGCGAGCCAACTGGCACTGGCCGCCCAAAGTGCCTATCCTGCACAATATTCATGCTCGTACCAGTGAATCGTTAATGCAGATGCGTGCGGCGGTTCTTGAGCAGTTATCATCTCCGGTACAATGGGTTGCCATCATGGATCAGATGCAGGCATTAGGTATTACTCTGGTGGTAGAGTGTGGCCCAGCCAAGGTGCTTTGTGGTCTGACCCGTAAGCACGAAGGATTACAGGCATGGTCAACAGAAAATTGGTCTGCCTTACAGGATGCACTGAGCGCTACCAAAAAGGATGAATGATATGAGTAATGTCCGTGTTGCTGTCGTTACCGGTGCCTCAAGAGGTATTGGTCGTTCCATCGCTTTGCATCTGGCTGCCCGGGGGCTTATTGTTGTGGGAACGGCGACCACGGAACAGGGCGCAACGGCAATTTCAGAGAACCTCGCTGCCGCAAGCCTGCAGGGAGTTGGTATGGTGCTTGATGTGCGCAGTCAGGAATCAGTCGAGCATGCATTCTCCCAGATTCAGGCACATTTTGGGGTTCCAGTCATCCTGATCAACAATGCGGGCATTACCCGGGATACTCTGATGCTGCGTATGAAGGAGGATGACTGGGATGATGTGATCAATACCAATCTTGGTTCGCTCTACCGTACCGTCAAGGCTTGCCTGAAAGGCATGACGCGTGAACGATACGGACGCATCATCAATATCGGCTCGGTTGTTGGTTCGACCGGAAATGCCGGACAAGTCAACTACGCAGCGGCCAAAGCTGGCCTGGAAGGATTTACCCGGGCTCTGGCTCGTGAGGTGGGTTCGCGGCATATTACGGTCAATACGGTATCGCCCGGTTTTATCGAAACCGACATGACCGATGGGCTGGTCGATGAGCAAAAAAAAGCCCTGCTGGCACAAATTCCGCTGGGCCGGCTTGGAAGTCCTGAAGATGTTGCCCAGGCTGTCGGCTTTCTGGTTAGCGATGCCGCGGCCTATATTACCGGACAGACATTACATGTGAATGGCGGCATGTACATGAACTGAGTTCATAACTGGTTACGGATTCCTGCTCTTAAGGTGCTTGCAGGATTTCTGTACCTCCAATACACTACCGCCACCCAAGAAGGATGGCCTTCGTCAGAGGAGATTGAGAGTGAGCAGCATTGAAGAACGGGTCAAGAAAATTATTGCCGAACAACTCGGAGTCAAAATCGAGCAGGTGACCAATGAAGCCTCGTTCGTTGATGATTTGGGTGCAGACTCTCTGGATACGGTTGAGTTGGTCATGGCCCTCGAAGAAGAGTTTGAAACCGAGATTCCGGATGAGGAAGCAGAGAAGATCACGACCGTTCAGGCTGCGATCAACTACGTTCTGGAACACTCTGCCAGCTGATTGATGGTTTGATGTCACGGATGTACCTGAGGCCGCAGCCGACAAGTCTGCGGCCTTTTTGTGTGTCCTGAAGTTTGAAGGGGAAAACTCATGGTGCGCAGAAGGGTGGTGGTTACAGGTGTTGGGATGTTGACCTGTCTTGGTCATGATGCTGAGACAACCTGGCAGGCTGTAAAGCAGGGAAAGAGTGGCATTCGTCCCATTGAGCATTTTGATACATCGGCATTCGGGACAACTTTTGCAGGAACAATTCGTGATCTGGATGTCGAGTCTTGGTTGCCGCTTAAAGAAGCGCGGCGTATGGATGAGTTCATGATCTATGGTGTGATCGCGGGGTTGCAGGCCTGGCGTGATAGTGGAATCCAGATTGACTCAGAAGAATCTGCTGAGCGCATGGGTGTTTCCATGGGTTCAGGAATCGGTGGTCTCGGGACGATTGAACGGCATCATCAAATCCTCCAGGAAGGAGGTCCGCGCAAAATTAATCCATTCTTTGTGCCCGGCGGAATCATCAACATGGTGGCTGGGAATCTAGCGATCAAGCTGGGGCTGCGTGGTCCCAACATTGCCATCACTACGGCTTGTACCACAGGTACGCACTGTATTGGTCTTGCTGCGCGCATGATTGCCTATGGCGATGCGGATGTCATGTTGGCCGGTGGTTCGGAAAAGACGTCAACTCCTCTGGGCATGGCTGGATTCAGTGCTTGCCGGGCTCTTTCTGAACGCAATGATGCTCCTCATGCAGCGAGTAGACCTTGGGACCGGGACCGCGACGGCTTTGTGCTTGCCGATGGTGCTGGTGCTTTGGTTCTGGAAGAATATGAACATGCCCGTCAGCGTGGTGCACGAATTCTGGCTGAGCTGATCGGGTTTGGTATGAGTGATGATGCCTACCATATCACCTCCCCCTGTGAGGATGGTGCAGGTGCCGCACAGGCCATGCGTAATGCCTTGCGCGATGCTGCGATCCGTCCGGATCAGGTGCAGTATATCAATGCACATGGAACATCGACTTTGGCGGGCGATGTGGCCGAAAGCCGGGCTGTTGAAAGGGTCTTTGGTGATCATGCCCGAGTGCTGGCGATGAGCTCAACGAAATCAATGATGGGGCATCTTTTGGGCGCAGCGGGAGCTGTCGAAGCTATTATCAGTATTCTGTCCTTGCGTGACCAGATTGCGCCACCAACCATTAATCTGGATGAACCCGGAGAAGGCTGCAATCTGGACTATGTTCCGAATAAGGCCCGAGAGATGCCAATGAATATCGTATTGTCCAATTCGTTTGGTTTTGGTGGTACAAACGGCACACTGGCTTTTCAATGTTTGCAGACGGACTAGCCTGAATGCTGGCGCGCTGGGTGCAGTGGATGTCAGTGGTCTGCCTGGCGCTTCTGGTCTGGGTGAGCTGGGCTTTGATCGAGCCGGTACAGAGTGGGGCGGGGCATGATCAGATCGACGTATCGCAGGGCACGACCCTGTTTGGTCTGACGGCAGAACTGGGGCATCAGGGGATCATCCCCATGCCGGGTGGGGTTCTGCTCTACGAGCACATGTTTGCCCGACACCGGAAAATATATGCAGGCTATTACCGCATCCGCTCCGGCATGAGTGTCATGGATTTGCTCACCATGGTGACCGAGCCTTCGGGTAGTCAGGTTCAGCGTCTGACCATCGTTGAGGGGGTTGCGCTGAATCAGATTGTGACGAGTTTGCGTACGCTCCAGAGTCAGGGAAATCTGGCTCAGAGTGATTCGCTAGACCCTGAATTCTTGCGAAAGAGCTTGTTGCCAGAAGAGTCCTCCCTTGAAGGCTGGCTTGCACCGGATACCTATGCCTATGTACCGGGCATGCCCGTTCTGAGTTTGGTGCGAATGATGATTGAACACCAACGCAAACGCCTTGAATCTATCTGGCAGGATCGTGATCCCGGGCTCCCTTATCGCACCCCAGAAGATCTGCTGATCATGGCGTCGATTGTGGAAAAGGAAACCGGTCAGGCGGATGAACGCTCACATATTGCGGGAGTGTTTGTGAACCGGCTGAACATGCATTGGCGCTTGCAGACCGACCCGACTGTCATTTATGGTATGGGTGCAGACTATCAAGGTGTACTGCATCACTCGGATCTGCTGAAGCCGTCGCCCTGGAACACCTACCAGATTGATGGTTTGCCTCCGACTCCGATCTCCATGCCGGGTCTTGCTGCGTTGCTAGCCAGCGCTCATCCACAGGCCAGCAAGGATATGTACTTTGTGGCCCGTGGTGATGGAACGCATGTGTTCAGTCAGACGCTGGCTGAGCAGAATGCCGCAGTTGCACGCTATATGAAGCATCGTCATCCGGAGAAAACAATTGAGCGATGAGCGCGATCCGGGCCGGCGTCTTCTGGTTCTTGAAGGAGGAGAGGGCGCCGGCAAGACCAGTTGTATGCAGGCAGCTTGTGCCTTTCTTGAGAGCAGGGGGCTGGTGTATGTCCGTTCCCGGGAACCCGGTGGGACTGAATTGGCTGAGCAGATTCGGGATCTGCTGTTAGCTGATCGTACCGAGCCGGTACAGGCCATGACGGAGCTGCTGCTGGTTTTTGCAGCCCGTGTTCAGCATTTGCATGAGCGGATTATGCCTGCCTTGGATCAGGGGCACTGGGTGATTCTGGATCGGTTTACAGATGCCAGTTATGCCTATCAGGGGGGTGGTCGGCAGCTTGGCCAGGAAATCGTTGCCTTGTTTGAAGATATCGTGCAAGGTACACTGCGTCCAGGCAGGGTATTTTGGCTGGATGTCCCAGTTGCAACGGGACTGGATCGTGTACAGGGTCGTCAGGATCTGGATCGTCTGGATCGGGAGTCGCTATCCTTCATGCAGCGAGTACATCAGGTCTATGCTGAGCGTTGCCAGCAAAATCCTCATCGATACCATCGGGTTGATGCCTCATTGCCTCTGGAGCAGGTCCAGTACCAGCTGATCCAGGCCTTGGCTGCCTATGTGGATGATGTTGCATCGAATTAAATATTGGAGGGCTGCATGGGATCTGATCAGGCTTGGGGAATTGAAAAGGCCAGAGTTGCAGCATTGCTTCAGCGGGAAGATGCTGTACTGGTGGCTCACTACTATACCGATGCGCGTTTGCAGGCGCTTGCTGAAGCCACCGGTGGCTGTGTAGCCGACTCGCTTGAAATGGCAAGATTCGGGAGGGACCATGCTGCCTCAACCCTTGTTGTGGCGGGTGTCCGCTTTATGGGAGAAACGGCCAAAATTCTTAGTCCCCACAAACGAATCCTGATGCCGACACTGGAGGCAACCTGTTCGTTGGATCTAAGTTGCCCGCCAGATCGCTTCGGAGCATGGTGTGATGAACATCCGGATCGGACGGTTGTCGTTTATGCTAATACCTCGGCTGCAGTCAAGGCTCGTGCGGACTGGGTTGTAACCTCCAGTATTGCAGTTGATGTCATTGATTACCTTGATGCAGAAGGTCAGAAGATTCTCTGGGCACCGGATCGCTATCTGGGGCACTACATTCAGCAGAAAACAGGGGCAGACATGCTGCTCTGGGATGGCTCCTGTCTAGTACACGAAGAGTTCAAGGAGCAAGCGTTACGGGACATGATGCATCTTCATCCGGAAGCAGCCATTCTTGTTCACCCGGAGTCGCCCGCTGCCATCATCGCTTTGGCGGATGCCGTAGGTTCGACCTCTCAGTTAATTCGGGCAGCGGCAGCATTGCCCAACGATACCTTGATTGTGGCGACAGACAAGGCTATTTTTTATAAGATGCAGCAAGCAGTGCCCAACAAGACGTTGATTGAGGCGCCGACGGCCGGAGCTGGAGCCACCTGTCGCAGTTGTGCGCATTGTCCGTGGATGGCCATGAATCAGCTGGATGCCCTGATTGATGTGCTTGAGCGGGGACATCAGGAAATTGATGTATCCAATGATCTAGCAACCAAAGCCATGATTCCTTTGCAGCGCATGCTGGATTTTAGCGCCCGTCATCGGCCTTGATTATAAGAGTTTTTTCTTGGGTATGCCTATGATCTGTTTTGTTTGTTTAATCGCCTAGGCTCACCTTCAAGTCGTGTTGGAAGCGAACACCAGCTACCTCGCAGGCGAGGGTGATAATCTGCCGGATTGATTGTTTGCTATGATTCGTGCTCATCCACCAGCCAGAATCCAATTGAATCGACTCACTGGATAAGTCAGGTCGATTAGGGTAGAGGTCAGCAGCATTTTTTGCCAGATAGCGACGGGTTCTGCCGTGTTTGGGAAGGCTGTTAAAGCGCTCAGCAAAAGTTGGGTCCCGCCTGATCAGAAGTTCAAAGATTTTGCGCAGAGTATCACGGGCATTCTGCGCTGCATGAAATTGGCCTTCAAAGTGGAATCCGATCTGCCCTGCGTGCGCAGGGATGGGTTGGGTAGGTGTCAGTGCTGATGGTCGATCAGAAATATTCATCTGTTTTTTAATAAGTTGCGCTGTTTTTGATAATTCTGGTGTTAGAGCGTGTGGTAAGGCTGACGTCTTTGCTGGTTCATTTTGTGCAGGGTTAATCGTGATATTGTTTTTCAGATACTGAGATACGGTTTCAGCATCGGGTCTACAACCACAAAGACGTTCAACCCGATCAGCGACTATTTCGAGAAGCATTTCATCTTCCTCTGCAATAAGCAGTTTGCAGGCTTTCGGAAGGTTTGTATGCATCTCACGGTTCTTGGCTACATCGCGATAATCGTCTCGTGCGGCCAGTATCGCAGCCCCAGAAGCCATGTCCGAATGAAGAAGATAGCGCAGCAAACGAGCACTACACTCATTCAGGTTGTGGTTCAAAAGGTCGATCATGCATACACGACGTTCCCCATAGTCACCCTGTTCGCCTGGCAGAAAAAAATTCCATTTCTGACCGTCCGTCAGAATGGCTAGAGGCACGCCCGCATGAAAGGCATATTCAAAAAGCTGACGCTCAGCGCCATCGCTTTGACCTATCTGCTTGACTTCTATGAAAGCAATTGGTTTTTTGGGTGGGCAACATAAGGCGAAATCAACACGACGATTACCCAGCGAGTATTCAGGCCAGACGGCATCCGGGTCGTAAGCGGGCCAATCAAGGGCATGAAGCAAACGAGAAACTATGCCCTGTGAAACAGAAGCCTCATTAGAAAATTTCCCAGACTTGATTCCTTTTTTGATCGCTTCAATTTCGGCTTCAAGGTCCATGGTATTTCCAAAATGCAAAAATTCTGTGATGACTGATAAAAACTAGGTTGATTGCCCGATTGCGCCAAGCAGCAGGAATTCCATAAGTGCTTTTTGTGCATGCAGACGATTCTCCGCTTCGTCCCAGACAACGGATCGGCTGTCATCCAGCATGTCTTCCGATACTTCTTCGCCGCGATGGGCTGGAAGGCAGTGCATAAAAAGTGCATCAGGGTCAGCCAAGTCCATGAGGCGTGGCGTAATTTGGTATGCGGAAAAGCGGCGTTTGCGGATACTGGTTTCATTTTCCTGGCCCATAGAAGTCCAGACATCAGTAGCGACCATATGGGCATCTCGCGCTGCATCTTCCGCGGAGTTGACCAATTCCACATGGTCAGAAAAACGCTGCAGCAGGGCTGGGTCAGGCTCAAAACCATAGGGACAGGCAATCTTGAGCTGAAAATCACACTGGTGTGCAGCATGAATATAGGAACTGCACATATTGTTACCATCGCCAATCCAGGCGAAGGTTTTACCGGCCAGAGCGCCACGGTGTTCCTGGAACGTTTGCAGGTCAGCAAGTAGCTGGCAGGGGTGGTAGGAGTCAGTCAGTGCGTTGATCACGGGAACTCGGGACGCTGCTGCAAAGCGTTCGACGTTGCTGTGCTGGTAGGTGCGGATCATGATGACATCGCACATCCGCGAGATGACCCGGGCTGAGTCTTCGATCGGTTCGCCTCGACCAAGCTGGGTGTCACGAGGAGACAGGAATATGGCGTGTCCGCCAAAATGAGCCATGCCAGCTTCAAAGGATACGCGAGTACGCGTACTGGCTTTCTCAAAAATCATGGCCAATACCTTGCCTTTGAAGGGCTGGTATTCCGTACCTTGCTGATGCATGGATTTTAACGTTTGGGCTCGTTGCAAAACGTAGGCTAATTCCTGTCGATCCAGATCCAATAATGTAAGAAAATGACGTGTCATAGGGAGTGTTCCTGTGTCAGAAAGCACTCGACCAGCTGACCGATTTTGGCAATAAGCAGATCCGTTTCCAAGGGTGTCAGGTTCAGGGGGGGCAGAAGACGAATCCGGTTTCCCGAAGAAACAGAAAAAAGAATACCAGCCTCTCTTCCCGTGGCAATCAGGGGCGTAGCATCGTGTGGTAAAACGACCCCGATCATCATGCCAAGTCCCGAAATGGAAACATTAAGTGGCTTGAGCCGAGCACTTAGTTCCTGACGGATGCGATCTCCTTGAATACGGGCATTTTCAATGGCGCCAGCACAAAGCAGCCGAACGGTCGTTAAAGCCACGCGACAGGCCAGCGGGGTCCCGCCAAAGGTCGAGCCATGGGCTCCGGGCTGAAACAGATCCGCTGCCCGGCCACGGGTAAGAACGGCGCCAATGGGAAAACCATTGCCAAGGCCCTTGGCCGTCGTGACCACGTCCGGCAGGATGGAACTGTGCTGGAATGCAAAGTATCGTCCAGTTCGTCCGTTGCCGGTTTGGATCTCATCGAGCATCATCAGACAGTCATGATCGTTGCACATGCTCCGAATGGAATTTAGGTAGGCTGCCAGGCCGCAGTCAGGCTCACGAACACCACTTTCCCCCTGAATGGGTTCAACTAAAAAGGCGACAATATCCGTGTTCTGGGTCAGAGCTTGCTTAACGGCAGCGGGATCACCAAAAGGAATACGGATAAAGCCCGGAAAAAGGGGTTCAAAACCTTTTTGAACCTTGGTGTTGCCGGTGGCCGCCAGGGTTGCTAGGGTGCGACCATGAAACGACTGTTCCGTGACCAGAATCTTGGGTTGTTCAATACCTTTGCGATGCGCATGCAGCCGGGCAAGCTTGAGCGCAGCTTCGTTGGCTTCGGCTCCTGAGTTGCAGAAAAAACATCCTGACATGGCCGAAAGGCTGCAAAGCACCTCAGCAAGTTCCCGCTGCAAAGGAACACCATAGAGATTGGAGGTATGGATGAGTGTGGCTGCCTGATCAGCAATAGCTGCGGCAATTTCAGGATGGGCATGACCAAGACCACAAACGGCAATGCCTGAAAGTGCATCAAAATACTGCTTTCCCTGCTCATCCCACAGCCATACACCCTGACCACGAGTGAAGGAAACGGGCTGGCGACTGTATGTTGGTAGAAGTCCGGTCATTGTATGTATCCTTACCAAATTTATGGACAATAACTCGCCATAAAAAGAATCAAACGCTGATCATAGCAGAGTTCATTCAAAGCCGGCAATTTTGGGTTTCAGAATATCGAAAGACCAAGTAAAATACTCATGTTAAGACGAGTCTGAGCGAGGATTGAGATTATGGATGTGGAACAGTTGATTCAGCAGCAACTCAAAGAAAACGCGATCATCCTTTACATGAAGGGTACCCCGGATTTCCCCTCTTGCGGGTTTTCAGCCCGGGCCTCTGAGATTCTCAAGGGGTGTGGAAAGAAATTTGCTTATGTCAATATTCTTGAAAACCCGGATATCCGTACAACGCTGCCGCGCATTGCCAACTGGCCGACATTTCCTCAGTTGTGGGTCAATGGTGAATTGATCGGCGGCTGCGACATTATTGTTGAAATGGCCCAAAGGGGGGAGTTGCAGCCTCTGATCGATCAGGTGGGTGGCGAATAAGGTCTGATGATGCAGCGGCCAATAGTGGAATTGGAAGAGGCCGCTGATATCATGCTTGGATATGTGTTGAACCAAGTCTGGAAAGTTGGCCTAAGTTGTTCAGGGTTCATGTTTTTACGGCCAGAGTTCGTGCCGGGGGGATTAATTGCGTCTGGATAAAGCGGTTTCGTCGGCAAGAGGGGTGAGCCGAAGCGCTGCCCGGTCATTGATTCTCGGTGGTCAGGTCTGTGTCGACGGGATTCAGGTGCGCGATGCTTCCTGTCAGGTTGGTGCTCAATCTGTGATTGGGTTGGGTGCAGATCTTATTCCTGGCGTCGAGCCGGCACATCAGTATCTTGTTTATCACAAAATGCTTGGAGAGGTGTGCAGTCGTGAGGATGCACATCATCCACTGGTTTTTCGTCATTTTAACGATAATATGCGTCATCCTTTGATGACGGTCGGGCGTCTTGATCAGGATACTACAGGATTATTGTTATTGACGACGGATGGGCGTTGGTCCCACCGGGTGCGTCGACCGGGACATCATCATAAGTGCTACGAAGTTACGTTATCGGAATCTTGTCTTGATTCGGTTCAGGATCAGGTGCTGGCGGGTGTGAAGCTCGAGGATGAACACAGGCCGGTGCAGGTGCAGCGAATTGAACGGATGGCGAGCAATCAGTTCCGACTGTGGATCGATGAAGGGCGCTATCATGTTGTCAGGCGTCTATGGGCAGCACTTGGATACCACGTTGTTGGTCTGCATCGCTCTTCTCTGGGGCCTCTTCATCTGGATATCGAGCTTGGGCAATGGCGACCATTAACACAGGCTGAAGTGGATTTGTTCTGAGGTTCGGGTCCAGTAGGATTGGCCCGAGTACATCAGTAACGATGACTAGATGCTTGGATACAAGAAAATCACTTGACAATCCGCTGAATCGTGAGAAAATATCCCGCCTTGCATTGGAGGGGTTCCCGAGCGGTCAAAGGGATCAGACTGTAAATCTGACGGCTCAGCCTTCGAAGGTTCGAATCCTTCCCCCTCCACCATCCCTCTTAAATGAGGTGATTATGCAAAGGTAAATCGTTCCTGCGGGTGTAGTTTAGTGGTAGAACTTCAGCCTTCCAAGCTGATAGTGCGGGTTCGATTCCCGCCACCCGCTCCAGAACTGGAAGTGCATGCACTGCTCTGTTCTGGGAGTAATCGCGAAGCTAATGAGGCGCAAGCCACAATTGCTCATATAGCTCAGTAGGTAGAGCACTTCCTTGGTAAGGAAGAGGTCACCGGTTCGAGTCCGGTTATGAGCTCCATTTGAATGTTGTTGGGATAGGCAAACCGTCGGCAAGTTGCCGTGAGGGAGAGGTAAATGGCAAAGGCAAAATTTGAGCGTACCAAACCGCACGTAAACGTAGGTACGATTGGACACGTTGACCATGGCAAGACGACGCTGACGGCGGCGATCACGACGGTGTGTGCCCGCATGTTTGGTGGAGA
>JAJZHM010000044.1 GCA_021804485.1 Pseudomonadota bacterium
AAATCGGGCCACCAGTGCGGGTCGCCATTACTTTGCCGAACGCGACTCTCCCGATCTTCGTTGGTCTGTACAGCCCGGATAAGTTGGATCTCCGGGGCGCGTACACCCATCGCAGCAAGAATCTGCTCAAGCTCATCAACGCTTGCGACATCATCAAGCCGGTAAAAGGCAGCAAGCTCACGCAAAAGCGACCTGTAGGCCTGCCCAACAAAAAACACACATCCTTCGGAGTAGCATACTGCTTCGTGTCGCATTTGAAAATGCTCGTTGTCGGACAAGAGTCGACAATACTGCCGAAATTGTATTTCCGCATGGTAAAGAGCGGCTCGGGTCCGTTGAAGCTGCGCTTTACCATCAAGAACAGCCATTAATGCTCACCCTGACGCTCAACCCAGCGTCCATCCCGGTAAAACGCTTGCCATCCTGTTGTTTTACCCTGTTCTTCAGAGGCCACATACTGTTCCTTGGTCTTACGGGAGAAGCGCAGGATCGCTGGCCTTCCAGTTGGATCACTGACCGGAGCATCCAGCAGATAGTGAAACTTCGCATCCAGTTGATCCCCGACGGAACGCAACTCTTCGATGGTTGGAGCCCTGGTCTCACGATGCTTCGGGAATTGACTGGCCGCAAGAAACAATCCAGCTGCCCCGTCCCTTAACAGAAAGTAATCATCTGTTTTGCTGCACTTTATATGAGGTAGAGCAATGGGTGCTGATTTTGGCGGAGCTGCTTCACCATTGCGCAGCAGTTTACGGGTATTAGTACAGCTTGCGTTCGTACAACCAAAATATTTACCGAACCGCCCGGACTTCAGCTGCATGGGTGCGCCACACTTGTCACAGTCAATGACCGGCCCTTCATAACCTTTTAATTTGAACTGTCCTGTTTCCAGTTCATAACCCCGACAATCCGGATTGTTGCCACAAACATGAATCTTGCGGTGGTCATCAATCACAAAGGCATTCATGGCTGTCTGACAAAGCGGGCAGCGCCGTTTCTGGCGCAATTCCAGCGACTCCCCTTCATCATCCTCCTGATCGCCAAGGGCAACGACTTCATCACCAGGAAGCAGGTTCATGGTTTCCTTGCATCGCTCCTTGGGAGGTAAGGCATAGCCGGAACATCCCAGAAAAACTCCTGTTGAAGCCGTCCGAATCTGCATCGGTCGGCCACAGCTTGGGCAAGGAATATCCGTTTCTGTGGGAACATTGCGCCGCATCGCGCCCTGCTCGCCTCCAGCAGTTTTTAGCCGTGAAGAAAAATCGGCATAAAAGGTATCCAGTACTTCTTTCCAGGGCCGATCACCGGCCGCAATCTTGTCCAGTTCGCCCTCAAGTCGGGCAGTAAAATCATAGTCCATGAGGTTTGTAAAATTCTCATAGAGACGATCAGTAACGACCTCACCAATTTTCTCGGCATAAAAACGCTTCTGATCAACCCGAACATAGCCACGCTCTTGAACGGTGGAGATGATCGAAGCATAAGTTGATGGTCGTCCGATTCCACGCTTTTCAAGTTCACGAACGAGGGTCGCTTCGGTGAAACGCGGTGTCGGGCGGGTAAAATGCTGCGAAGGGAGCAGTTTTTTCAGTGCCAGCCGTTCACCCATGTTCACTTCCGGCAGAACGATATCATCCTTGTCACTTTGCTGTGGCGGATTAATCCGGGTAAAACCATCAAAACGGAGGATGCGACCTTTGGCTCGGAGTTCAAAGCGGTCAGCCTTGACCGTAACAATCGTGGACAAGTACTCTGCATCAGGCATTTGACAAGCGACAAACTGTTTCCAGATCAGTTCGTAAAGACGTTCAGCATCTTTTTCCAGTCCTTTTAGGCTTCCAGGAAGCGCAAAAACATCCGAAGGTCGAATCGCCTCGTGCGCTTCCTGGGCATCGTCACGCGAACTGTAGGAAAGCGGCTTGGCGGGCAGATATTTGGGACCAAAACTCTTTTCAATATAGCTCCGACATGCCTGAACGGCTTCCTGACTCAGGTTGGTCGAATCCGTTCGCATATAGGTGATATGTCCTGCTTCATACAACCGCTGCGCCAGCATCATCGTTTTCTTTACAGCAAAACCGAGTCGGGTACTGGCGGCCTGTTGCAGCGTGGAGGTAATAAACGGAGGGGAAGGACGTGTCCGGGTTGGCTTGTCTTCCCGTTTGGATACATCATAGGCCGCAGATTGCAAAACACCCAGAGCCTTATCCGCCTCAGACTTGTTTCCTGGGCGAAACGGTTGCTCACCATCACGCACAACTTCAAGGCGAAGTCCTGCTTTCTGGGCTGTTTCAGTCAGGGCGGCAATCTGCCAGTATTCTTCAGGGATAAATGCCCGAATTTCCCGTTCACGTTCGACGATCAGGCGGACAGCAACAGACTGTACCCGTCCAGCAGAAAGACCTCGTGCAATCTTTTCCCAAAGCAACGGGGACAACATGTAGCCAACCACCCGATCCAGAAATCGTCGGGCCTGCTGGGCATTGACCCGTTCCCGATTGATGATGCCAGGCCTGGAAAAGGCTTCCTGAATAGCCTGTTTGGTAATTTCATTAAAGACGACACGCTTGAACCTACTGTCAGGGCCGCCAATCACCTCACTGAGATGCCATGCAATCGCCTCTCCTTCACGATCAAGGTCGGTGGCCAGATAGACGACGTCAGCCGTACGGGCAAGACGGCGGATATCGTCCAGAACCTTTTCCTTGCCTGGAAGAATCTCATAGTGGGCCTTCCAGCCATGTTCGGGATCCACACCCATACGGCTAACCAGTGCCGACTGTGCTTTTTCAGCCTTGTCCACCTTGCCATTGGCTTCTGACCGGGATGTTGTAGACGATCGGGCCTGCCCCTTGCCACTCACCGGCAAGTCGCGAATATGCCCCACACTGGAGGTCACCACAAATTCGGGACCCAAATACTTGTTAATGGTTTTAGCTTTGGCAGGGGACTCAACAATGACTAGGGACTTTCCCATAACGGTTTCCGACAGTTTTTACTTTAAAATGCACCAAGAGCGCCTTATAGAACACGCCCTCATGGATGGTCAAGAGTTTGCTGCCGTAAATTGCCCGTCATCAGCGCAATTTCTTCAGGACTGGCTTGTTCGTCCCAGTAGATCCTGAGTTGGTCGTGCACCGTATCGACGCCCTTCCAGCGTTGCAGCCACGGCTGCATACCGGCAAGGACCTGGGATAGATTACCCTGTCCCTGAGTCACCCACTCACCCTGCGGAACAGGCAAAGCACGCTGACCTGCCGGACAATCCGGCCAAGCCCAATCATAGCGGGCAATAAGTGATCCCTGATGCTTCGCAATCCAGTCCGGGGCCTTGACAAGATGAACCGACCAGCCCTGTTTACGTGCCGCTTCACGCAACACCTCCAGTTCACGTTCCCGACCCGAAGGTCGCAACATCAGCCACTGTCCGGTTATATAGGCCAGAATCAATCCACCCACCACAAGTCCGGTCGGAAAACTCATTCAGGTTTTAGAACAAGTGCACGCAGCTTGGCCAACTGCGCTTCAAGAGTCAGACTCAGACTAGAGGACAGATTGAAGAATCCCAGCAACGCCTTGGAATTGGAATCATTCTGAAATGCAGAAATAAGACGTTGCCAGAAAGCATGATTTACCAGTTGCAACTCCTCATTGAGCTTCACCAGTCCCTTGAGTTGCCAGTCCGGTTCACCTCCCTCACGCATGACGAACATCTGTTTGACCAGATAGCTGGAAACCGAACGAAGGATGGATTCTTCCTGTGAGGCAAAGGGAAGATGATGCCGGGCATTGACACGCAGTTCCGCAAAATGAGGGCATGCACTTGTGGCCATGATTAGCCCCATTAATGAACGAACACCTTCTTCAAGCATAACGCGTTTAACATACTCACGCTCAGGTGTGATCACACGCACCAGCACTTTGCGATGTGCCGGCATGTTCTGGAAATCACGCGCAAGTTGCTGCAGATCAAGCGCAGGAGGGCAAAATGGATGATCCTGTTCACGGAGTGGACAGTGCTGACACTTCTGATGTGCCAGCTTTGCCCATGTTGGACCTTCCCGAACCATTCTGGAAGCAGAGGCACGATCGGGATCCACGACATAGCGCAGTTCTACACCATCATCAAAACAGAAATGATACTCAATCATGAGGCTATCCATCCTGAATACACTTGGAATCTGTATTTACCATAGCTGAATCAGGCCATTTATCCAACTGGGAATTTGGGTACCAGGTATTCCGGATTGAATAAGCTGCTTCATGATCACTCCTATTTTGGATTACAGAATGACTTGGCAAGTGCACCATTTACTGCTATTCTGTTATTTAAGACAGTGTGATTTATGCAGGCTGCCAACCCGAGGAGTACAATATGCATCAACTTACCCAAAAACAGTCCGCAATTCTGGCTTTCATTCGCGACCGGATCAAGCAGGACAGCATGCCCCCCACCCGCGCTGAAATCGCCGAACATTTTGGATTCCGATCCAAGACAGCCGCGGTCGACCACCTCCGCGCCCTAGCAAACAAGGGCTATATCGAACTACTCAATGAGCAGTCGCGAGGCATACGCCTGAAGCATGATCCTGCTAAAGACCAGAATGAAGCGTCGATCCCGGATATGGACCAGTTTATTGAATTACCGGTCATCGGCAAAGTCGCCGCCGGCCTTCCCATTGAGGCCATCGAAAACAGGGAAGAAAATGTCTGTGTTCCCAAGACACTTTTTCGTACCCACCCTACCTATCTGCTCAGGGTCCGCGGCGATTCAATGCGCGATGCTGGCATCCTGGATGGTGATCTAATTGCTGTTCACAAAACAGAATTTGCCCGACAAGGACAAATCGTTGTGGCCAGGGTTGAGCAGGACGTGACGGTCAAATACCTTGACCAAGAGAATGACCTGATCAAGCTGGTACCCGCCAACAGCAGCTTTCAACCCATACTGGTTTCCCCCAATGATCTTTTCATTGAGGGAGTTTTTGTAGGCCTGATTCGTAACGCGGATATCCGCCTTTAACGCAGGTCTGGTGCTGAACCTAGGCTTGTTCGCAAGGCGGTAACCAGTGAATCCGCCGCACTCAGGCCAATCTTGTGTGCAGCAGCGTCCCATGGATTGTTGCTATGCGTGTAGTTAATCAGGGTTGGGGCATGAACCTTTTCACGAGCTACATCTTCAGGGCTACCGAGACCATCCGCCAACCCCAACCTAATGGCATCGGTACCCGTCCAGAATAGTCCGGAAAACATGTCATTGGTCGGGTGAAGCCGGTTGCCTCGCCCCTGAACAACAGCATCAATAAATTGCTGGTGCACTTCGTTAAGCAGGTTCTGCACATAGTTCTGGTCAAATGCCGATACCGGTGAAAAAGGGTCTCCAATCGCCTTGTGTGCTCCTGCAGTCTCGAGACGTCGGTCAATGCCCAATTTCCGCAATACATCCGGAAAACCAAAGCCTTCCATGATGACTCCGATTGAACCTACAATACTCGCCGGATTCACATAGATGTCATTAGCCGCCGAAGCCATATAGTAGGCGCCGGAGGCACCGATATCACCAATCACGGCATAGATGGGCCGTTTCGGATGCAGGTGTCTTAACCGCATGATCTCCCGATAAACCCGATCGGCCTGGACTGGGCTACCACCCGGGCTATTAATACGCAAAACAACGGCCTTGCAATGCTCATTGGCAAAGGCATCATCAAGGCCCTTGATGATATTTTCAGCACTGGCTTCCTTCTGGGCACCAATCTCGCCCTGTACATCAACTACACCGGTATGATCTCGAGTAGAACCTGGTAAATCGACCGATTCACGATTCATGGTCACCAGAAAGGATAAAAATAACAGGATGTAGACCATCCTGAAAAATATCTTCCAGCGCCGGGCGCGACGCTGCTCAGTAAGTCCAGCCATCAGTATTTTTTCGAGAAGCTGAGCCTCCATGGAACGTCCACCCTCTTCATCTTTACCCCAAACATCACGTGCCACGACAGATATCTCCTCTGCAAACCTCGTGTAAAGCGGCATCAAGTTCAGATACCGTGTTAAAAATCCGGTCAGGCTGACGCGACCGAAGAAGCTCTGGAGGATGAGCACCCCAACTCACCGCCCAGGCCTGCATGCCTGCCGCCCGAGCCATATCAAGGTCATAGGTTGTATCGCCAATCATAAGACATTGATCCGGTTGCTCAGGGCAAGCACGAAGTAATTCCAGAAGCATACGTGGATCAGGTTTAGAGTGAGTCTCATCGGCGCATCGACTATCGGCAAAACGATCCGTCCACCCCACTTGCTGCAATACGCGATCAAGCCCAAGCCGACTTTTGCCTGTTGCGATGACCAGTCGAGCATAAGGCGCAAGTTCATTGACCATGGCTCGTACACCGGGGAACAGATCGACGGCATCTGCAGGCTCGGCACGAAAATGCACTCCATAGGCATGCAGGAGCATATCCCGTTCATGTTCGTTACGATCCGGAAAAAGCTGAATCAGTGCCTTGGGCAAACTAAGGCCAATGATATGCTGAATCGCCCCGGGTTCAGGCACATCCAGACCACATTCAGCAGCGGCGTTCTGCATGCAACGGACAATTTGTCCGGTTGAATCCATGAGGGTTCCATCCCAGTCAAACGCAATCAGGGTGTGCTTCATTGGTTTAGGTCACTCATTTGTCCGGTCTGCCCTTTGTTCCAGAGCTCCTGCATGGCGCCATCAAGCGGAACTTCAAAGAGTAACGTCCCATCCTGCCAAGGCAACTCAATAGCCGAGGCATGCAGGAACAGCCGCCCAAACCCGCTTCGCTGCCATGACGGACTGATGGTTGCATTGCCATATTTTTCGTCGCCAAGAACCGGCATGCCGAGGCTGAGGGCATGAACCCTAATCTGATGAGTCCGTCCGGTAAAAATACGTACACTTACTCCTGAAAGCCCCTGACAGGACCAGATCCGCTCAAATTCGGAATGTGCTGGCTTACCCTGGGCATCTACCCGAACCCGCATCTCCCCCGAGGCAAGATTATATTTATGAAGAGGGTGTTCAACACAGATACTGGGCTGAAGCTGAACGCCGTTGAGAATTGCCAGATATTTCTTGACGACCTCGCCCTGTCGCAAGGCCTCTTGTGCCCGCAAGAGCGCACTGCGCTGATAGGCCATCAGCAGTAGCCCAGAAGTATCCCTGTCAATGCGGTGGACAAGTTCCAGAAACCGGTAGTCTGGCCGCAGAGAACGCATGGCCTCAATGACACCCAGATGGATACCACTTCCTCCATGTACTGCCATTCCATGCGGCTTGTTGAGGACAATTAAACCATCGGCCTCATGAATGATCCGCTCGTTCAGGTGTTTTGAGAAATCAGCGCCCAAATGTACCGGCGTATCGTCGCGCAGCGCGAGGCGCAAAGGTGGAATACGGATCTCATCACCGACCTGAATCCGATAGTCAGGACGTACCCTGCCGCGATTGACTCGCACCTCGCCACTGCGAATGATGCGGTACACCAGTGTTCGCGGCGCCCCTTTAAGACGGGATAAAAGATAATTATCAAGTCGTTGTCCGCCCTGATCAGCAGAAATCTGCCATTTTTGTACATCTGTCACACATGAGTTCCTGAAAAGAGACGGTCTGGATTCACGATCAACTTGGCGGTCTGCATATTCTCTGCTACGATTGAGCTGCCTTTATGTATACAATGTCTGCTGGAAACAGGCCGAGCACGCTTTGGAAAGCGTGACACTGAGCAGCATTATAATGATTCAGGTGTTTTTTGCATCATTATCTTCGGCATTAACCCCGGTGGGGTCGGTTCGCGTTGAACCCGTGCTGACAAAATGGTGCACTACAGGTAGCAATTTTTTTGATTGCTGATATTTTACGCTTGGTGCCCAGGACAGAAGCCGGGCCTAAGCTGATAGATTTCGAGGGATCTGGCGCAATATATTCGCCAGACCCGACACGATATTTTTGGGTTGGTGCACTTCATTTGCATCACCTTGAACCATTTTCGGAATCTTAAGGCGAAGACCGACAAGCCTGCGTACCAGCCACGAATGACTGGTTAACTATGAAACGCATGTTGATAAATGCCTCACACCCGGAAGAGACCCGGGTTGGGCTGGTTGATGGACAAAAACTGTATGATTTTGATCTGGAACAGCGTTCCAGAGAACAGAAAAAAGCCAATATTTACAAAGGACGAATTACCCGTCTGGAACCATCGCTGGAAGCTGCCTTTGTTGATTTCGGCGCTGAGCGTCATGGTTTTTTGCCTCTGAAGGAAATTTCCCGGGAATACTTTATTAAGGACGGCAAGGACTCATCGCGCGCTAATGTCCGTGAACTCTTGCGGGAAGGTCAGGAACTGATTGTCCAGGTTGAAAAGGAGGAACGCGGCACAAAAGGGGCAGCACTTTCGACGTTTATATCCCTCGCTGGGCGATACATGGTGCTTATGCCCAACAACCCCCGTGCTGGCGGTATTTCCCGCCGTATCGAGGGCGAAGAGCGTCAGGAACTCAAGGACCTCCTCAATCAACTGCAAGTTGAAGGAGACATGGGGCTCATTATTCGTACGGCTGGTATGGGGCGCAGCATCGAAGAACTGCAAACTGATCTTGATTACCTGCAGTCCATCTGGAAAGCCATAAGCCAAGCCGCAGGTGAAAGCTCTGCCCCCAAACTGATCTATCAGGAATCGAATGTTGTCATTCGTGCTCTGCGGGATTATCTGCGTAACGACATCAGTGAAGTTCTGATCGACAGTGAGCCTGCCTGGCAACAAGCGCTCGATTTTGTGCAAAAGGTGATGCCGCATTTCCAGCAGCGCATCAAACTCTATCGTGACACGGTTCCCTTGTTCAGTCGTTACCAGATTGAGGCCCAAATCGAGACGGCTTACCAACGCGAAGTCAAACTACCCTCGGGTGGCGCACTGGTTATTGACCCGACCGAGGCGCTGGTGTCCATCGACATTAACTCCTCTCGCTCAACCAAGGGTGTCGATATCGAAGAAACGGCGTTGAGCACCAATCTCGAAGCTGCCGATGAAATCGCCCGCCAATTGCGCTTGCGTGATATTGGCGGATTGATCGTTATTGATTTCATTGACATGTCCCCAGCCAAGAATCAGCGTGCTGTCGAAGAACGTCTGCGTGAGGCACTGTCCGTTGACCGCGCCCGGATTCAGATGGGGCGCATTTCACGCTTTGGTCTGCTTGAATTATCCCGTCAGCGTCTGCGACCTTCACTGGAAGAAACTTCCGGCCTGACCTGTCCCCGCTGCCGGGGAACCGGGGTCATTCGCGATATGAAATCGCTGTCCCTGTCCATTTTGCGCGTCATTGAAGAAGAGGTACTGAAGGAGCGTACCGCTGAAATTCGCTTGCAGGCACCCGCTGCCGTTGCTTCATTCATTCTGAACGAAAAGCGGCAAATTCTGTTCGAACTGGAAGACCGTTCCAAGGTACGGATTCTGATCCTGCCGGATCCCTACATGGAAACACCAAATTATACCCTCATGCGATTCAGGGATGATCAGGTCGAAGACCTGGATTCGGTGACTCCATCGTACCGTTTGGTCGAGTCGATTTTACCCCCCGAGCAAGAATCAGCCTACTCGAGCAGCATTGAACCTCGCACGGAAGCAGCGGTCAGCATGATTCCTCGTTCCGCCCCAACTGCTGAACCACGCCTCGAGCCTGTGCCCGTGGAGGCGCAGCCGAAAAACGGGTTCTTTGCCTGGTTTGTTAATCTGTTTGGTCAGAAGCAACCCGACGCTGCCGCACCGGCTGCATCTGCACAGCCCGCCGTTGCAATACCCGCAGCAAAAGCTCCGGCAGCAGCAGCTTCCGCCCCTAATGGCACCGGCGCACAACCTAGTTCGCGGCCGCAGCGTGAACGGCAAGCACGTCCGGATCGTCAGCAACGCCGACCCAACGAACAGCGCGCCAGTTCAGCTCAGGCCATTGATGCGGCAGGTTCATCTGCTGCAGCGTCAACCCGACCTGAACGTCCGCCTCGTCAACCTCGACCAGACCGAACCCCCTCAGCAGTTGCCCCTGCTCTGGAAGTTCCTACAGTTGCGGGTGACTCCGTCGCAACAGAACCCAGAACTGCCCGGCCACCGCGCCCCGCGCAACAGAGAGAGCGAAGGGAGCGCCCTCCCCGGCAACGCGACACTTCTGTTCTAAACGATCAAACCGTACTGCTGCAGGATAATACCCAGCCCACAACAACTCACGTTGTCCAGGAAGCATCTTCTGAGCTGCCAGCTGTAAAGGCGAAATTGGATGAAGCGGTAAACCGCACAGAAGTCAGTACCTTGGCATCGGAACCGAGCCAGGCAACTTCAACAGAACAGCCTGGAACAGGATCTTCATCAACAGTGGCTGTTTCGCCAACCACCACGCCCAGTGAACCGGAGTCGTCCGGGGAACAAAAGACAACCCCTACAAATCCAGCTGAAGTGTCCGCAGAGCGCCCAAGGCGCGCTGCCAATGACCCACGTGAGCGGCGGCGGCAACGCATGCCCCAGCATCACTCGCAGCCACAGTCAACTCCTGTTGTAGCGACTGAGGCTGAAACGCCTGCCCGAACAGATACACCTGTTGTCGATGCTCCTGTCGTCATCTCCAGTGAAGCACATTCACAGCAGACTGAATCCGTTCCACCCTCCTCTCACTAAGCTAGGCGCACTAGGCATTAGCCAAAATCCCCCCCTGCAGACATGCAGGGGGGGATACTTGAGGTTATTTCTGTGTGTTATTGCTTAGCCAATCATCTTCTTGAAGGCTTCGAGGACAGCTTCACCTTTGAAGGGTTTGACGATCCATCCCTTGATCCCGGCTGCCTTACCCCGTTCTTTCATGCTTGGGCTGTTTTCAGTCGTCAGCATGATGATATTGACCGTCTTATTATTCAACTCCCCCCGGATTTTCTCGACCATCGTCAGACCATCCATATTGGGCATATTGACGTCACTGACAACCAGTTTGATACCTGGATCAGCTTTTAGTTTGGCAAGTCCATCCTTGCCATCAATGGCCGTTGCGACATCAATGCCTGCCTTTTTAAGAAACCCGGCCACCTCATCACGGACGGTGCTCGAATCATCAACAACCAGAATCTTAGCCATGCTGCGCGCTCTCCAATAGATCTAGAAAAAATCCAGCTCTCCAGAGCTGACAAATTGCTGAATTTCAGAGCTGCTTTCCTTGAAGTCTTCAGGAGACCAGCTCAGATTAAATACAAATCGCTGATAAATTTCGAAGGAGAGACCGCTGTCTCCATTCGTTAAAATATAGTGCAGGCACAGTTGGGGATTTTCCGTTCCAAACGAAATATGCTTGTGCTGATGATTAATGATAATCGGCACCTGAACACGATTGGCATTTTCCGGTGGCTCTCCAACATAACGATTCTTGAATTGGCCCCAGACCAGGTTGGTAATCTCGCCCAGCATACTGTTTACATCACGAAAGTCCAACTCTTCCGCTTCAGGATTCATCACGCGTAAGGCCTGTAAAATAGGCGCTTCCTGAATCTGAAACATCATGTAGCCCTTGCACCACGAGCTTTCAAGAGACATCAGACTGAACAGTTCACCGTAGATTAACCGATCCCGAACGACATAGGGAGGGTCACATACAACATTCATATTTTTAAATTGACTGGATAACGCCTCCTCCGTCATGGTGCGAATACCATGCACCAGAGCGGACGGATAAACCAGACAGAAAATATACTCATCTACAAGATGGCGTAAATGTTCGGTATTCTGGATATTGTATGCGGCACAGAAATATTTTTGTTCCTGCAGTGGCATATCTTCAAGGGAATGACCTTGTTCCTTTCGCAAGAATATGGGAAGTTCACGGCGCGCACGGTGGATTTCCCGAGCAATACTCATGCTCTCTTCACGGGTATCAGCATAGTCCTCTGCAAAAAAAACGGCACCCAGATCAATATTTGAATTGAGTACATTCATCAGGTTGGCTTTGTTGACTTTTAAAGGCAACAACCCGATCAGGTCACAGAAACTTTTGAGACTCTCGTTATACTCTGAGGTCCCCTCCAGAATCAGTACCTTGCTGAGCAGAGGTGAATCAGTCATGATATGGCAACTCCCTAACCCTTGTCGTTATGTTCTTAAAAAAATTCAAGCTCACCCGTTGATTCCTCTACAACATCATCAAATTTGAAATCAATTGGCGCATTTTCACACATGCTCACTGTTGCATGAATGACCAGATCGTTAGGCAAACGAAGTTCAAAGCGGGCGGTATGGCCAGGTTTCAAATCCTTGAGAAAGACGATACTGTCGCGTTCCAGAAGATAGGGCGTCGACATCCCGAGATGGCCAAAGTGATTGACCAGATCACGATTCATGGCACCACAGCAGAGATTGCCATACTCATAAAAGACATCAAGCAGGGACCGGTCTGACTTGCTGTCTAGATAATATTCACGCATTGCTGCTGTGTCTTCAACATGAAAAATGGTCAACAATCTAAAAATAAAAGAGGAAATTGTAAAGAGTATCACCTTCTTTTCGGTAAATGCTGGTGATGAATCCGATAGAATCTGTACCTGAATCTTGTCTTCGGCGGAACGTCCCAGATTCTGGCGCGCCGCTTTATGGAACACCTGTTCAATACTTTTTTTTCCCTGGGGCGTAATCATTGGTATCTACCTCAGGCCGAAAGCCGATCCTGCAAGTGACGCACCAGAGAATCCAGCTTGCTCAACGCCGCCATCATCATTTTTCCACCGGCCTGAACATCCTGGAAGGTCGAAGCTGTCTTTAGGTCGTTCATATGCAGACTGCGACTGTACTCCTTGGAGAGCAACTCTGATTGGTCAGCCAGTTTGCGCACCTCATCAGCCACAACCGCAAAACCGCGTCCAGCCTCACCCGCCCGAGCGGCTTCAATCGAAGCATTCAACGCCAGAATGATGACATTTTTTACAATTGAGCCAAACTCCTGATTCTTGGCATGCATGGTACGGTTCTGGTCCATCAGGGTAATCATGTCTTCGTGCCAGCGCTCAAAGGTAAAGGCCACACCGCGAATCAATTCAACTTCCTTCACCAGGTGAGAAACCTGTTCGGTAACTTCACTGCGCAGCCGGTTGAGTGTAAATTCCGACTCATTGGAGAGATCTCGCTCTGATCGCTGACTGGTTGCCAGTGCCTCACGCAGCTCGTGAACATTCTTCTGCAATTCACCACGCTGTTTTAGATATTCATCAGCCTCAAACCGAGCACGTTCCGAACGTTGACGGAGTTCGTTCATGTCCTTTGCATACTGTTCTGCTGCAGATATTTTTTCGAGTCCCAGCTGCTGTAGGCGTGCCTGTTCGCTCGCCAAAACCTGCTGATTACGATGCATGAGCCAAAGACCTACTCCGAGTGCAATCATCAACCCGAGAAAGAGGCCCTCTGCAAACTCCATCATTAATCACTCCTATCCACGTTCAGCGCCAGCAATCAGATCAAGCCTCAGACAGCCATCATGGCTGCAGGAGGCAGTTCGATGACAAATTCAAACGGGGTAAAATCCAGCTTGTTTTCTTGATGGTCCAGAACAATACGTATGCTTCCACCTTGCTCCATCAGAAACATGCGTACAGCATCCATTCCAACACCACGACCCGATACTTGGCTAATCTGTTCGGCAGTTGACAATCCGGATTCAAATATCAGTTCGGCAACTTCCTCCGCACTGGGCTGAACATCTGCGGTAAAGCGTCCCTGTGCAATACCCTTTTCATAAAGTTTATGCAGCGCTAGACCACGTCCGTCGTCACGGATGCGCAACAGCACACCCTTTTCAACCCGTTCACAGTGGAACCGGATCTGGCCTGCTTCATTTTTGCCCGCAGCACGACGTTGCTCGGGTGATTCAATGCCATGATCCAGACTGTTGCGCACAATATGCATGAATGAGCTCTTGAGCGCTTGAGCAACCAGATTGTTAAAAGCGATATCACCCTGTTCAATATGAACTTCCGGTGTTGGCTTATTCAACTCCTTGGCCAGCGAAGACAATGAATCAACGGCCCCCGAGATAAGACGCTGCAAAGGAACAAGTCCCAACTGCTGAATTTTCTGCTCCAGAAGTTCAATGGCAGTATCGCTTGCCTGTAGCTTCACGGTAGCCAACAGACTCTGAAGCGTGCTGATTTCTTCACGGCCAACAAACACACCACGGGTTGTGAGCAAATCCGATGCCCGACCCTTGCGTCCAAGTTTGTCTTCATTGACGACAACATAATGCTTGACGGCCTGCTCCACCGCAGAAAGCTCTTCAAGCAGTTTTTCCTGATTCCATTCGGTCACTTCACCCTTGCGCATCCGATCATATTCCTGCTCTGCCTCATGCGCCACATCAGTAATGGCCTTGAATTCGTAAGTACGGGCATTCCCCTTGATGGTATGCATATTACGGAACAAGGCTGCCACAACATTGGAGTCAATCTGGTTGGTGCTCTCGATCAGTTCACGATTGTCCGCAATAAACTTCTGGGCTGATTCAATAAATTCATTAAACTTGCCAATCTGGATCTTAATGATCTGCGAGATGATGTCGAGTTCTGCACGCTGGGCAGCCGCTTCAAGTTCCAAGGCGCGCAGATGGGTTACGTCCTGAACAATCAGCAGAACCTTGTCGACAGCATCATCTTCATTGCGAATGGGGCTCCAGTGCAATTGCAGGATCTTGTTGCTGCCATCTACCGTCCGGTACTGCATCTCGTTAACCAGCAGATGAGAATTAAAGTCAAACATCATCATATCTTCAGCCACGATGGCGCTGAGGGCGACAGAAACCTGATCACGGGTGTCTGCACCCAGATTGCTGTGGGTGAAAAGCGCTTCAATCACATCCCTGCCGGCCAGTGGAGGCGCACCAAAAATCTGATGCATATAGGCAGAATATTCTGGATGCAACACATTACCCTGAATAATTGTACAGACACCCAAGCTCATGTTATCGAGCATTGCATTGATATCATTCGTCTTTTGTGTCAACTGAGCTGTGCGCTCAATGACTTTGAGTTCCAATGTGGCATTCTGTTCGGCAATAATGGCCGTCATCTTCAGGTTGTTGCGGATGAAAAAGACCAGAACCCCCATGAACATCAAGTTCATGACACCGATGGCCATACCCATATAGAGATTCAGCTTGGTTGATTGCTGGGTCTGTACAAGGGTTTTTACGAAATTGTCATAGCTGGAAGCGCGAAAATCGGTGAGGTTCTTCTTGAGTGTTGTGAGAACCCCATTCATTTTGGCAACATCACTGAAACTGCCGGTATGATTGATCATCCCTGTGGATGTTGCATAGGCCAGATCACGGTAGCCCTTGAACTCTTTTTGCAACTGCAGAATTTCAGTGCGCCGCCCTGGGTATAGTTGGGCCATTTCACTAAATGTCTTATCGCCTGCCATATAGAACGGTTGGGCCTTGTCGACGGTATCCTTATCGGCCATCATGACGCCCTGCATGAACTGCTCTTCCATCTTGTCAAGACGCACGATATTGCGGTCAGCCCGCTCCAGTACCGGAAAATACAAGTCGCGGATATCAGACAGATTGGAATTACTTTGCACCGCCTTTTGCACGCTGAACGTTGAAAAGGCCAGAAACAGGAAAATAGCACCACCAACGATCAAGATAATCTTGAACATGGGATTTGTGGCTTTACCGCTTTGTTGCTGACCAGCGGAATGGCTTGAATCGTGCGCAGTTGACTGATTCATGGCTCTCTAAAGACCCTTAGTGTCAAAAAGATATAAGAAAAACGGGGCAGATGCCTTAAGGAATTTTCTGCGTCCCACTTTACGTACCATCCAGCATAGTCGACAAGTTCAGAACCTTCAAAAAAAACCTGAACCTAGGAATCCATCTGCAGACCTGAAGCCAAGCCAGCAGGAATGATTGATGCCGATGCAAGCAAATTGTATTTGTAGCACCAGATTCCTATAATGCTGACTTCCATCACATCCAGCCTGACTTGCCTGATAACGAGTGAATAGTACATCCATGAGAGAGCACATCCGACTTCTGCTGACCCAAGCCACGCTTCAGATTGCAGCCCAGGAGTCCCGAACAATTGAACTGCCTGAGTTTGTTGTTGAGCCTTGCAGGGATCGCCAGCATGGCGACTGGGCCAGCAACATTGCCATGGTCTCGGCACGCATCTTCGCTCGTCCCCCACGTCAACTTGCCGAGCAGATTCTGCAAGCATTGCCCACGGATGGTGCCATTGCCTCTGCCTCGCTCGCAGGGCCTGGCTTCATCAATTTCCGGCTTAAACAGGATGGCGGCCGCCGTATTCTATCCGCCATCCTGGCCAATCCACACTATGGAAACAGTACGTTCGGCAATGGACAGAGGATTCAGGTTGAATTCGTCTCAGCCAACCCGACATCAGCGCTGCATGTTGGCCACGGACGTGGTGCCGCCTATGGCATGACGGTTGCCAACCTCCTGACCAGCCAAGGCTATGAGGTTCAGCGCGAATATTATGTCAACGATGCCGGCCGGCAAATGAATATTCTGGCTACCAGCACCTTCCTGCGCTACCTGCAGTCTTGTGGAGCCGAACTGACCTTCCCCAGAAATGGCTATCGCGGCGACTACATCAGCGATATTGCCAACAGGATCCGACTTGAGCGTGGCGACCAGTTCCTCTGCCCTGTTGCCGATCTCTACGCTCAAGTTCCGGAAGATGAAGTTACCGATGAGCAGGGCTCCATCATCCACGGTGATAAAGAAGCGCATATCGATGGGCTGATTGATGCCAGCCGAAGACTTTTGGGCGAAGAGTCCTATCAGGTTTTCTTCCGGGCAGCGCTGGACAGCATCCTGGGCGATATACGCAGTGATCTTGCCGAGTTTGGTGTGCACTACGACTGCTGGTACTCCGAACGATCCTTGGTCGATGGTGGGGCACTACCGCGCGCCCTTGACCGGCTTCGTGCCGCCGGAGCTACCTACGAAGACAACGGAGCACTCTGGTTCCGCTCAACCCAATATGGGGATGACAAAGACCGTGTCCTTGTTCGTGACAATGGACAGACAACCTACTTTGCTTCGGATGTTGCCTACCATCTTGACAAGTTTGAACGCGGGTTTGACCGTGTTCTTAATATCTGGGGTGCTGATCACCATGGCTACATCAGCCGGGTGCGCGCGGCCCTGGAGGCGCTCGGTATTGATCCGGCACGCCTTGAGGTTCGACTTGTTCAGTTTGTAACGCTCTGGCGTGGTGAAGAGCAGATTCAGATGAGTTCCCGTTCCGGTCAATTCATTACGCTACGGGCTCTGCGCGAAGAAGTAGGTAATGATGCGGCCCGGTTTTACTATATTCTGCGTAAATCCGAACAGCATATCGATTTTGATCTGCAACTTGCCACTTCGCAGAGTAAAGACAATCCCGTTTACTACATCCAGTATGCCCATGCGCGTATTTGTTCGGTACTCCGGAACTTCCAAGATCGTGATGGTCAGCTCAACTCCGACCTGGCAGACTGGAGTGCGTTGAATGGAACACAGGAGCAAGAAATCCTCCAGCATCTTGAGCAGTTTCCCGAGTTAACGAGAAAGGCTGCCGAAGAGCGTGAGCCTCATCTTCTTGCCCACGGACTTAAGGATCTGGCTGCCGAATTCCACGCTTGGTACAACCAGACCAAGGTTCTGGTTGACGAGATTCCGGTTGCACAGGCACGACTGCTTCTCTGTCGTTGCACGGCGCAGGTCTTAAGCCGTGGCCTTGAACTTCTGGGTGTTTCCGCACCCGATCACATGTAAAACACTGAGAACCGCATGCCTGCTCCCGATCGAAAAAAGCGCTCAGGCGCAACACCGAGACCCAAGCAGCAGAGTACTCCAGCTTCCTCTGGCGTGAAACGACCTTTATTATCCGGTTTGCTGGTGGGTTTTCTGCTTGGAGCAGGCAGCGTTGGCCTGATCTGGCTGGATCACCACAGCCCACATGAAGCACCTTGCTCCGCTGCAGGATCTGCCGGGTCGTCGCAGTCATCCTCAACAGAAAAGGATTCGGAAACACCAACGCCGCACTTTGATTTTTACAACATGTTGCCTGCCGGCCCGTCTTCATCCGCCCCTAGCTCTGAGCCACCGCAAAGCTCCGGAAATATCCACCCAGCCAATCATCCCAAAGCAACCGCCAAGAAGGCAGAGCCCAAACAACCGTCAACTCCGGCCACGGAACGCTATGACCTGCAGTGCGGCTCGTACAAGACGCAGGATGAAGCAGATGGGCTTCGTGCCAGCCTGATCCTGCATGGTACACACGCACTTATAAGACCCTCACACCTTCCAGATGGCTCGGTTCGCTTTCGTGTCATCTCCGGCCCCTATGATGGCGTTAAAGCGGCTCATCAGGCGCGCACCGCGCTTGTGGATGCCGGCTTTAACTGTATCGCGTTGCGCCGTCAATGAACACGATGATGGACCGTTATGGGCG
>JAJZHM010000142.1 GCA_021804485.1 Pseudomonadota bacterium
AAATGGTATGAAGACACAGGCAAATTCCAACCCCTTTGACTTGTGAATGGTCAGGACACGAACCTGCTTTTCTTCGCGCTCCAAGCGAATGGTTCGAGTCTCGACTCCTTGGTCACCTTGACCTTCTTCCACGATCTGTTTCTGGAACCAGAGCAACAGTGCAGCCATACCCTGCAGACGTACACTGGCCTCCTGAGCCAACTCGGCCAGATGCTGAACATCCGTTAACCAGCGCTCCGCATCAGCATGGTGGAACCAGCCGGGATTGAGCTGAGAAATCGACTGGATGGCATAGGTCAGCATCGCCAGGACGCCCTGTCGCAGCCAGCGCTGCTGCAGCTCCAGAAACCAGTTCATCCAGCGTTCAAGGCAATGCTCATCGTGCAGTTGAGTATGCAGTTCTTCAGGGACTGACAGCGCCGTCAGGGTACAGGCGACGGCGGCACGCACATGGCGGAGATTCTGCGGCTCAGCTGCTGCCTGAAGCCAGCGGAAAAGGTCGACGGCAATCTCTGCTGCCCATACCGAATCCCGCTCGGAAAGATAAACTGCCGCCACACCGCGCTTGCGCAGGGCCTTGAGGACAAGGTCGGCCTCGGATTTCTGGCGAACCAACACCGCAACATCTTCCGCCAAAACACCTTCATTCAGGGCACATTGAATGGCATTAGCCGCATGCTCCGCCAGCAAAGGCCTTACTTTATTCATGGACAAAAGAAAATTTGCATTCAGCCAGCAGATCTGCAGCGAAGGCTGCGTCTGCAGGTACGCAGGAACCTTAACCCCCGCCGCCCTTACTTGATTAAACGATAATAAGCTCCCTTGCCCTGGCACCCCTTCAGGCTGTGTTTCCGACCCTTCCCTAAAAGCACCACCCACGTTCTGGGGGTTCTGTTCCGCATGCCCGAACAGATCATTGACGACCGACACGACTTTATCTGTTGAACGGTAATTATTGGGAAGGCTGAACCAGCGTTCAGGCGACAAATCTGCCTTAGCCTGTAAATAGGCGTGAACATCAGCACCACGGAACCGGTAAATGGACTGTTTTGGATCGCCAATCAGGACAAGTGCTTCGTCTTGTGCCTCTTGATTCGGGTAAATTTTCTTGAAGATCTGATACTGGATCTGTGATGTATCCTGGTACTCATCGATCAATGCCACCGGAAATTGCTGACGAATCAGCCTGACCAGTTCATCCGAATGCTGTAGGGCTTGCAACAGACGTCGCTGCACATCATTAAAGCTCCAGCGCCCGATCGCCTGTTTCCTGATCTGTCGGTGCCGATAGGCTGCGGCATGGACCGTCGCTTCAATAATTGCGTTCATATCTTCGCAAGCAACGGCAACATGCTTGGCAAATTGGGACAATGCCGCAGGAACCTCAAAATCGTTTTTTGCCTTATACTTAGTTTTGACTACCTCAGCCCATGCATCCGGATGCAGATATTTGATCTGATTTTTAAATTCAGCAACGATTTGGCACAACGAAACCTGACGCTGCGCCAAGCTTGACTCTAGGGTACACCAATGATTCAGCTTCTCAACCAGAACGATTATTTTATCCTTTTTGAACATGTTGCCATTGAACGGCCAATCAGGCATCTGTATAAAATTATTGAAAATTTCACTCAAAATTAGCCAAGACTTTTCAATACCCTGAATTGATGATTCCAGAAGTTTCCGACGATTCTGGAGCAGAGCTTCCAGTGCGTTCAGTAATGTATGGCGAGGCATTTCTGGAGATAGCGCATCATGCCCTTCCGTTTCGAGGTCCTGACGCAAACAATACTGTTCGAAGGACTTCAGACTGGTTTCCATTTTCCAGTCAAGTATTTCAGGTACAGTCTCGGCAAAAAAACCAGCCCTTTCCCCGTAAAACAGCCAACGCCAGACATCCTGGAACGCTTCTTCAGTCATGGCTCTGGTATTTTCCAGAACCTCCTCATCAAATCCCGCACCACTGGCAAAAGCATGCTCACGCAGCATGCGTTGACACCAAGCGTCAATGGTCATAACGGCCGACTCATCCATACACTCGGCCGCCATACGCAGGCGCAGCGCTGCAGCCCGGCGCAAGGATGCATCATCGCCGATTCGTGTCCAGAAATCGCTGTATGTTGCAGCGGAGCCAGGTTCTATGTTCATGCTGAAACAATCGGCAGCCTGCTGCAGTTCCTTCTGGATGCGCTCAATCAATTCACGGGTTGCCGCGCGGCTAAAGGTCATGACCAGAATGGATCGAACGCCCAAGGGAGCCCTGGATGAATGACCCTCCTCGCCAATACCCAAAATCAGCCGCAGATAGAGAGCCGCAATCGTCCAAGTCTTGCCGGTACCGGCACTGGCTTCGATCAGACTGGCTCCCGTGAGGGGATGACTCAAAACAGACACAGGTTGCATATTCTCAGCCCTCGCACTCATCGACCAAAGGTTTAACTTCAGCCTTGCTGAGCCAGTCGGCAAAGGCCGCATAAAATTCCGGCCAGTCCGGTTTCTGTTGCAAGAACTCCTTCAGCGCCACTGCAAAATCATCAGCATTGCCACGGAATAGCCGAGCCCAGTAGGAATCATCCGCCTCTGATTGCTCATTCGAGAATGAATCAGGACGAAACCGATCCAGTGCAGCCAGCATCGGATCGGCTTCATTTGCAGGATCGGCATAAGCCAGCATAGTCTTCAAGGGCAGCGGCAGCGGCTGGGTACCCGATAGCTGCAGGGCATGCAGACTGAGCCCCAGCCATTTTTCAGCATCAGTCTCGTGTTGATTAAAGCAGAGCATGACATCGGTCCCGATCAGACAGATGGTCAGCGGATCCTTGATCACAGGCGCAGCCAGCAGCATCCAGAACCAGGCCTGCAAAGCAATATGAGCCTTGATCTTCTTTTTATCGTATTTGCAGGGGCCTGGATGCAGCAGGATGATTTGGTACTGATGATCTTTTTGCCACAACGTCCCAACCTGATCGCGAACATGTCCATAGTCAGGTGCTGCAAAGAACCACTCCGGCGTGGGTTCAACCCGGCTATAACCCTCAAGCTGCTGTTTTTTGCTCGCCTGCATGCACTGAACCTGATGTTCCAGTTTCGTCATCACCTGTGTCCCACGAACTCCGACCGGAAGATTTCCCGATGCCCGTATCCTCGCCACGGGTATACCCTGAAGCTGTTGTTCGACGAGACGGTATTCATCGAGCTTGTTCAGATCAAAAACCTCGGTATCCTGCATGGTCGAACCATCGTCTTGTAGTCGTGCGCGGAGCGTCTGTTCAAAGTAAACCTTCGCTGGATTCTTGAAAAACTGGGTCAGGGTGCGCACCGTTGTTTCAATCTTAGGCAACGGCATTGGATCAAGGGACAATGGTTTCAGAGCCGGTGTCAGAGCCATCGCATTCCGGTGCAAATTGCTCCACTCATGGGCATAAGTCCTACAGATGGAATCCTGTCCCGAAAAGTAGCGGGGATGGTAGTTAGTCATGGGATGAGTGCGGCTAAGCTGATCGCTAAGAACGGAACCTTCAACCTCAGCCTGCCAACCTTTGTCGAGATAGTCCATGAACTGCACCAACAGCAACGAAGCCGGTTGTCTGGAACCATCCACCCGACTGTATCCCTGCCAGCTGAGATACAGGATATCCCGCGCCGAGAGTATGGCCTGCAAAAACATCCAGCGGTCATCAGCAATCCGGCTGCGATCTCCCAACCGGAACTGACCCTGACGCTGCATCAGGTCAAAATCATCATGGGCCATGGCTCGGGGAAATGCGCCTTCATTAAGACCTAGCATGCACACGACACGAAACGGCAAGGCCCGCAGGGGCAGAAGGCTGCAAAAGACGACACCTCTCTGCTGAAAGCGACTTGAGGCAGCCATGTCTTCCAGTTGTTCCAGCAAAGATGCACAAAGGACCGACAAAGGCATAGTCCCCCGGTAATCACCTTGGCGTTCAACCCGATCCCGCCATTGGTGCATGGCCTCGTCAAAACGATCCAGAATCACTTCTTCTTCGGAATCCGACGCTTTAAAAAGTGAAGACACCAGACGGGTTAAAGCATCCTGCCATTGCTGGGCGGTATGTTCTGCCGCTGAGAAAGCCAGCCAGTCATGCAATCGTTCCACCAGCAATGCCAATGCCCCAATGCTACTGGCCGCACTTCCCTTTACGCCTGCGAACGGTAGATGATCTTGCCGACCTGTTCCTCCAGCATATCCGGCCAATAACTGTTCTAGTGCAAAATGCCAGGAGTTCAGGTCGTCACAGACCTCAAGATCAAGATTCTTGCGATGCTGCCGATCAAGCCCCCAGCGCAACCCCGCATCACGGCCAAGCTGAATGAGCTGATCACGAGCCTCCGAATCCAGCCCCAGACGATGCGCCAGGGCCGGTATGGCCAGCCACTGGACAAATTCGGACTGTCCCAACCGCCCCTCATCGATCCGGAGCAACTGTTCCAGACCTCGTAGCAGAGGATGCTGGGTTAGTACCGGACGATCCGCAATTCTGTAAGGTATTGTGCGCGAATCATTCTGATCATAGCGGTTCATGGTAGCAAGAATATGAGGGATATAGGTCTCAATGTCGGGAACCATGACGACAATATCACGCGCACTCAGTGAACCCTCTTCTGCCAGCAAGGCCAGTAAGGTATCCTGCAGCACTTCAACCTCTCGCTGACGACTGTAGGTCACTTCCAGTCGTATGGAGCGATCGGTCCGTGGTACCTGATGCCGAGGATGA
>JAJZHM010000143.1 GCA_021804485.1 Pseudomonadota bacterium
CTGGGAACTGAGTTGACCCTGTCCTGCCACAACCACCCCACCTTGGGGTAAGGCCAGAGCACCTAAGGAAAAGGCCCCTAAAGAAACAGAAGCCAAGGCTGCATTCAGGCTTAATCCGGACACATTGACCTTGGAAGAACGTCCCCTGGATTTTTTCCCACACGCCCGTGTGGTCTCAGCAACCACCACGACACACTGCAGCGCATCGTTCCACAACGTTCTAAAAGTATGGTTCATCATCAAGCCTGCCTATATCCAATGAGCTATAGAAAGTCTAGAAACCAATCACACAGGAGCAATTTAAAATTTAAATTTAAAATTATTCACTCACAGAAAATCCGGACAAAATGCCGAATCAAACCAAACAGGGAACATAATCCTTCAAACTCCATAATTACGGTTGTTTTCGATCACGAGGGCAAAGCAAGCCACACATGAACCCTATTCGTTATGATCATTATGCTAAAATGAAAATCCCATAAACTCGAATTTAACCATGAACAACCAGCTGAAATCCAAACGGTATCTCTCTATTATCTATATTGTTTCTTTCTGGTCTTGCTCGCCCGCAACCTATGCAGGCTCTTGGCTCTTGGGGTTTTCTCCTGCGGACACCGTACAACCTGGATCGTATTCAGTCATTGCAGGCACAGGAGGCCAATGGTCATCTGTTGGCGACCCTGGCCGCAACAGCTTCACACCATTTCTGGCTCATGCCGGAATCCGCACTGGACTCACGGACACATGGGATGTCGGGTATCGACTTGCAACCGTAGCGCTACCTTACTCAAGCGTGGGTCCATCGCTCGGTGCAGAAATCGATGTAAAACATCGACTGACAGACAGAAGAAGTCCCTGGCAAGTTGCATACGTGGCCGGAATTGGTTATGCCTATTTGGATATTCAAGGAAAGTCCAGAAGTGCATGGAGTCCTGGTGTCGATATAATCATCAGTCATCCGATTGCACAGAGGTACACTGCATTTACAGACCTTCGATACGTTTACACTGGGATAGCGTCTGCGAATGATGGAACCAACGCCAATCACTATCAGGCTTTCGGGCCAGGGGCAGGCGTGAAGATTAATCTGAAGAATCATGTCTCAATAACGCCAGAAATCGGAATTTTCAGCTTCAAGGGAACCCTCGCGGGTCAATCAGCCAATGGGGTTGGAATCCAATATGGCGCAGTACTGGGATTTGTTTTTTAACGGGAATGAAAGCAAGCGTAAATGAGCACAACCTAAAAACGCTCGATTTGGATTCCAAAAAAATGATGGATGAGGTGTTTTAAATAAATAGTGCCGAATTATGATGTTGGATACATCTGTTCAATACGTAGCTGAAGTTGTTCCTGCGAACGGAATCGATTGATATCAAGAGCGTACAGAGCATGAACCTCACGCACACTCGGATCGGGCCAGTGTTGCAGATCCGGTGCAAACCAGATGGCTGAGATGACCCGAGTCCCCGACTGAAGTTCCATTTTAAGAAAACGATCTTTAAGCAGTTGCTGCTTCCTGATGGTGAATGTACCGGCAAAACGAGGCTCTGGGCAACCTTGCCCCCAGGGACCAGCATCTTCAAGCAGGAACGCGGTATCGAGACTGAGATGATCAGGCTCAAGCACGCCGTCAAAGGCAAATGTATGGTCAAAGCAGCTCTGTTCCACACGACGAACCACAAAGTCCTCAAAGATCTGTTGAAAGGCTGCGAGGTTTTCTCGACGCAAAGCCAGACCTGCAGCAGCAGCATGACCGCCAAAACGTACAAGCATACCTGGATGTGCGGCGTCAATTTCTGCAAGCAGGTCTCGAATATGCGCTCCGGGAATCGATCGCGCCGACCCTTTAAGAATACCTTCTTCTTGGGAGACTGCTAGGGCAATAACCGGAACGTGCAGCTTCTCTTTTAAACGAGAGGCCAGTAGACCAACAATACCCTCATGCCAATGCTCCTGAAAAACAACCTGAGTACGTTGCCCGCACGTTTCTACGCCGAGCAGGTCATCAATGGCTTCGGCATGCATTTCATCCTGTATCTGGCGACGATCAAGATTCAACTGATGCAACCGCTGCGCCAGCATCCTTGCCTGTTCAAGTTCATCGGTCAGCAGGCATTCAATGCCAATATGCATATGCTCCAGTCGGCCTGCAGCATTCAGTCGAGGTCCAAGATAAAAACCAAGATCAGAAGCTTGCAAACGATGCAACTCTCGACCACAGATTTCAGTGAGTGCAGCAATGCCAGGAACACAGGCCTTCTGGCGAATCCTGATGAGGCCATGATGGACCAGAATCCGGTTAATACCTTGTAAGGAAACCAGATCCGCAACGCTGCCAAGGGCAACCAGATCCAGCCAGGATACGGCCTGTGGTAAAGAATCCGGCAAGATGCCCGACAAACGCGAGCGTAAGGCACTCATCAGATAGAATGCCACACCAACACCTGCAAGTGTTTTGTCAGGAAATGGGCAACCAGGTTGTTGTGGATTGACCAGCGCATCAGCAGTCGGTAGTTTTGGACCAGGAAGATGGTGATCGGTAATCAGAACCCGAAGGTTGAGGCTATGGGCATAATCCACAGCTTCAATGCTTGCAGTACCATTATCAACCGTAATAATTAAATCAACAGGGCCTTCGCCAAGGATTGCATCAATCAGGAGATGACTTAAGCCATATCCCATACGAAAGCGATCAGGCACTGCATATCGAACATGCAGATAGCCCATTGCACGAAGAGCCCGAACAACCAGAGCGGTGCTCGTAGCGCCATCGACATCATAATCACCACAGACAACAATGGACCACTGCTCCCGACGGGCACATTCTAGCAGTTGAACAGCCTGACTGAGCCCTTTGAGTACAGGTTGAGGCAACAGCGCTAATTTGCGCTGCAAAGCCCACTCTGGAATCATTCTGCTGCTCAGGACTCGGGCAAGGACAGGATGCTGTCCAGCGGCCGTATCCTGCGACTCAGATGATCGATTGATCCAATGATCCGGAAACATCAATGTCCAATATGTAGTGAAAGTACCCGCTCAACTTCAGGCAAGGTTGCATCCAGTGTTTCCAGTACTGCAGACTGACATTGACCGATAGCGGTATCCGGATCCTTGAGGCCGTTACCCGTCAAGGTACAGACCACCTTACTACCTTCAGGAATCTTTCCGTTCCGGATGTCACGCATAGCTCCAGCCAGTGAAGCTGCCGAAGCCGGTTCACAAAACACACCCTCGTGCATGGCCAAGAGCCGCTGAGCTGAGAGGATTTCCTGGTCGGCGAGTTCCTCAAACCATCCGCCTGATGCTTTCTGTAGATCCCACGCCTTGTCCCAGGACTGCGGATTACCAATCCGAATGGCCGTTGCAACGGTTTCTGGCTGCGCCACAGGCCCGCCTCTCAAAAATGGTGCTGATCCGGCAGCCTGATAGCCAAGCATGCGTGGCCGTGCCAGAACCACACCTCGTTCATAATATTCACTATAGCCCATCCAGTGGGCCGTGATATTTCCGGCATTGCCTACAGGTAAACAGTGAAAATCAGGGGCAAAACCCAATTCCTCAACAATCTCGAATGCTGCAGTTTTCTGTCCTTGCAGGCGAAACGGGTTGATGGAATTGACGATCGTAACCGGTACACGTTCGGCAACCTGCTTTACCAGTTCCATGCCTTCGTCAAAGTTTCCCCGAATTTGCAAGGTAATGGCACCATACATCATGGCTTGAGCCAGCTTGCCCATGGCAATCTTGCCTTCGGGGATCAGTACAAAGGCACGTATCCCGGCCCGAGCTGCATAGGCAGCGGCCGCAGCGGATGTATTACCTGTGGACGCACAGATGATCGCCTGGGAACCGGCTTCGACCGCCTTGGTCACCGCCATGGTCATACCACGATCCTTGAAGGAACCGGTTGGATTCAGCCCTTCGTACTTGCAATAAACATCAACATCCTTTCCTAGCAAGCGCGGAATATTCTTTAGGCGAATCAATGGCGTATTGCCTTCACCCAAAGATATGATGCGAGTGTCATCAGACACGGGCAAATGGTCACGGTACTTGTGGATCAATCCTGTATATCGGTTGCCAAAACTCATCGATTATTCCTGTTCTTATTCAATTGTTTCAAATTCCTGATCATCAGGCATCCAGCGACTCAACACGGATTCGTACAACCGGATCACGTAGAACCGGAAGAGCACCAATGGCGCTGATGGCCTCGTTCATCTGCAGTTCAAGGACCGGACGGGTCAGGATGATCACCGGGATCGTTCCCGCATCATGTGCCGGTTTCTGAATAATAGCCTCAATATTGATACCCTGACGACTGAGAATACCCGTGATCTCGGCAAGAACACCGGGACGGTCATGAACCATCAACCGCAGGTAAAATGCCGTTTCCACCTGGGTCATGGGCAAAATCGGCGTATCATTCAGCTCATCCGGCTGAAAGGCCAGATGCGGTACCCGCGCGCGCGCGTTTGGACTATGATCCTGCATGGCACGCACCACATCCACCAGATCAGCCACTACAGCCGAAGCCGTTGGCCCGGCTCCAGCGCCAGACCCATAATAGAGTGTTGATCCTACCGGATCCGCCAGCACCAGCACCGCATTCTTCACGCCATCGACATGGCTAAGCAGACGATCACAGGGAATCAGCGTTGGATGTACGCGCATTTCAATACCTTCGGCCGTTCTACGGGTCAGACCAAGATGCTTGATCCGGTAGCCGAGCTCC
>JAJZHM010000045.1 GCA_021804485.1 Pseudomonadota bacterium
CTCCGGGGTAGGGGTGATCACACTGTTCAGGGTTGCATCCAGAGACTGAATCCGGTTCAGAAAATGACGGGTCAGATCGACGCTGGAAAATTTTTTGCTGGCCAGTCCTTCTGCCAGTTGTGCAAGTGTATGTGTGTGCATGTGGCTTACTCAATAACCCGGGGAACGAGGTAAAGTCCTTCGGCAGTTGCCGGAGCAATGGACAGGAGAAGATCGCGTTGGTTGGTCTCACTGACTGCATCGTTTCGCAAAGGCTGAATCAGGTCGAGCGGGTGAGCCATGGGATCCAGGCCCTTGGTGTCCACGGACTGCAGGCGATTAACCATCATGAGGATGTTGTTCAACTGTTCCTGGAAGGAAGGAAGTTCAGCATCGTCAAGTTGCAGGCGTGCCAGATGAGCGACTTGTTGCAGTTGTTGTGGGGTCAGGCTCATGAATATTTTCCTTTGCGGCTTCTGACAAGAGGTGCAGTATCCTAAATTTCACACCTTATCACAAACCTGATCTTGCCCAAAGAGGTCCTTTTGATTACAGTACGCTACGCCTATAGGATGGGCCGGATCGGCATTGGTTCCTGCCTGCTTTTTTGATTGTTGACACAACTTCAGGTTATCCTTCCTCATGTTTAAATTCTTGCGCGGTTTGTTTTCCCAGGACCTGGCGATTGACCTTGGAACCGCCAATACCCTAATTTTTGTACCTGACCGGGGCATAGTGCTCAATGAGCCCTCGGTGGTCGCCATTCGGCAGAGTGGTGCTACCAAAACGGTTGCTGCAGTGGGTGCTGATGCTAAACGGATGCTGGGCCGGACTCCGGGAAGCATTTCAGCAATCAGACCCCTCAAAGACGGCGTCATTGCCGATTTTGAGGTGACTGAAAAAATGCTGCAGCACTTCATCAAGAAAGTCCACGAAAAGGGCTTTTTTCCACCAAGCCCGCGCGTACTTGTTTGTGTTCCCTGCAAATCGACACTGGTCGAACGTCGGGCTATCCGTGAGTCGGTGACCGAGGCTGGTGCCCGCGAAGCACGTCTCATTGAAGAACCGATGGCAGCGGCCATTGGAGCTGGTCTGCCGGTTGAACAGGCCTGTGGCTCGATGGTTGTAGATATTGGTGGTGGAACGACCGAGATTGCCGTGATTTCCCTGTCGGGTTCGGTTTATTCGGATTCGGTTCGGATTGGCGGTGATCTCTTTGATGAATGTATTGTCTCCTACGTACGCAGAGCGCATGGCTGTCTGATTGGTGAGTCCACCGCAGAACGGATCAAGCAGGAGATCGGTACGGCTTTTGCCGGTGGCCCTTTGCGTGAGATTGAAGTGCGGGGCAGACACCTCGCTGAAGGGGTTCCGCGTTCGTTCACGCTGAACTCGGATGAAATCCTGGGAGCGATTCAAGACCCTTTGTCCGGTATTGTCAGTGCCGTGAAAAGCGCCCTAGAGCAGACACCCGCCGAACTTTCCGCCGATATCGCCGAGCGGGGCATGGTGCTCACAGGTGGCGGTGCCTTGTTGCGTGATCTCGACAAATTGCTGAGCAAGGAAACCGGACTGCCAGTGATTGTCGCAGAGGATCCGCTGACCTGCGTGGCTCGGGGGGGGGGTAGGGCGCTGCAATTTATGGATAATCCTGCTTACGATATGCTTTTTGTCGAATAGCGGATCAGGTTGAGGGCCGAGCAAATGGAAGACTCCCTGTTTGCACGTCGGCGTGGAACATGGCCCTCACTGATATTTGCGGTGGTGTGTTCTCTTGTGCTGATTTGGGCCGATAAACATCTGGTGTTGATGCGCCATGTCCGGCTCGAGCTTGATCGCACCCTGTCACCCCTTTACGGTTTGATTGCCATGCCTGCATCACTGGCAGAATGGTGGGGGCAGGCTGGGGAGACCCGTACGCATCTGGAGCATGATAATGACACCCTCCGCGCAGAGATGCTGGTGTTGCAGGGAAGGCTGCAGCGCTATGCTGCAGTTGCCGCTGAAAATGCCCGTCTGCGTGGCTTGATGAACTCCAATGTGGTGGCTGATGGCAGGGTTACCGTTGGAGAGATTATCGGTCTGGATCCGGATCCGCAGCGACGAATTGTCCTGATCAATCGTGGAGGCGATCATGGTCTTTTCGTCGGTCAGACAGTCCTGGATGCCCACGGGCTCATGGGTCAGGTCATTCAGGTTGGTGGCTCAACGGCCAGGGTTCTGCTCATTGCGGACCCACTTGCTTCGGTTCCAATCGAAGTGAATCGTAATGGTGTTCGTGGGGTGGTTGCTGGTGAAGGAGCACTGGATCGTTTGAGTGTGCTCTACATACCTCCATCGGCGGATGTCCGCCCTGGGGACTTGCTGGTAACTTCAGGGCTCGGTACCATCTTCCCTTTTGGTTATCCTGTTGCCATAGTCACCCGCGTCAATCGTAAATCCGGCGGTGATTTCTCCGAGGTCTCGGCGCGCCCGATTGCGGAGCTTGACCGCAGTTCACATGTGCTGCTCGTTTTCAGAAAAGGTTATGAGCCGGTGGAGGCTGTGCATGAACATTGAGGCACGGCATTGGCTGGCCAAGCCCCTAAGTCTTTTCATGGCACTGGTTCTGGCTAGTTGGCCACTGCCTGTAGGCTTGGGCCTGTTGCGACCAGACTGGGTTTTTCTGGTGGTGTTGTTCTGGGTTTTACGCGTTAACTCGATGTCGCTCGGGCTGGTCTGGGTTATCGGTGTCTTTGTTGATGTGCAGATGGGGACTGTGCTCGGCATGCATGCCCTCGCTATGAGTGTGGTGAGTTGGCTGGGACAGCAGATCGAATCACGGCTTCGTGGGATGTCGCCCTGGCAAACGGCAGTGATCGTTGGTTTTTTTGATACCCTGTACCGGCTTGTCAATTGGTTGGTTATGCATGCGTTCCAAACAAATATCTATGATCTTAATTATTTCTGGCCGGTATTGACCACAATGCTGGTATGGCCGATTCTGCTTGCTGTTATGCGTTTGGAGGGTGTTCGTATATGACCAATCGTTTGGTTCTTGCTTCGGGTTCGCCTCGACGTCTTAGTCTTTTGCGCGAGTGCGGTCTTGAACCTGTTGTTCAGCCCGCAGATATTGATGAGGGTGCCCAAGAAGGCGAGGCGATTGCGGAATACGTGATCCGCGTTGCCCGAGCCAAAGCAGAGACTGTTTTTGACCGGATGAGTGAGGCAGAACGATCAGATGTGCTTGTTCTTGCTGCCGATACGATGGTTGTTGTGGATCGACATCTTTGTGGCAAGCCGGCAAATTTTGCAGAGGCCTGTGTGATCTGGAAACGATTGGGGGGCTGTTGGCATGAAGTATGGACGGGCGTCCATGTTATTTCGGCAACAGCAGCGCGTTCGACGACAGTCAATACCCGTGTCTGGATGGAACCCATGACTGATGCCCAGATGCGTTTCTACTGGGAATCAGGAGAACCAAAGGACAAATCCGGAGCCTATGCACTGCAGGGCTTGGGAGGACGGTGGATCCGGGGTATTCAGGGAAGTTACAGCAATGTCGTTGGCTTGCCTCTGGTAGAAACGCTGTCACTCCTGAACGCAATGGGTCTGGATTGCTAGCTGCCTTAAGGGCTAAAATTCCACTATCTTTTTATAAATGCCATAATTGGCAGATAATCAACTGGTTAGTTCAGAAGTGATCGTGAGTTGCTTCCGGCTGATTGATCGAACTACTGATTTTCTGCTGCGTCCTCGGTGACCCAGGTGTTCAATCAGGTGCCGGCCGGGATCCTTGTAGGTTGTCCAGGAGATCATGGCTTCTGCTTGAAAATCTCGAATGCTTCCTCGCGCTGGACGTACTGCTGGATGCTCTCGTCTTGCGACTACACATTATGGCTGTGAACGATGGCAATTCAACTGATTCTGCACCCTGGAACGGGGGTTGCCGGGACGGCTCGTATCCCTTTGACAACATTGATGACAACAAGTCAAACGGATTGCTATCCCACGCCAAAACAGCCTTTTGGCGGGAAGTAAAGAATCGGGAAGCCGTGCTGCCCGATGATGGCGTCGTTGTAAGGCGAGAAAGAACCTCGAAGAGACGGTGTGACGTAACGAATCTGACAAATTTCTACGATTTGGGCTTACAACCTCGATGACGGAAATTTTTGGGGTTCCAGCTAAGAACCCGTGATGCAGGAAAATCCTGTTTAGTGCGAAGAAATGATCCGCATGTCAGTGTATGCTTCTAAAATTGCATCAATTGAAACAGGGTGGACTCATGCTCCTTCGTGCTATGGTGGTGAACTCCGATGTTGATTCGGTGAGGTTGGAAGGTTATGCAATGTAGCGATGAAATCTTGGTGAATGTGACACCCATGGAGGTACGTGTTGCCCTGATTGAGAACGGTGCGGTTCAGGAACTATATATTGAGCGTACGGTACGGCGTGGTCTGGTGGGTAATGTTTATCAGGGGAAGGTTGTGCGTGTCCTTCCGGGGATGCAGGCTGCCTTTGTCGATATTGGGTTGCAACGCACTGGTTTTATACATGCCAGTGATTTGCTCTGGGCCGGTAAGGGTGCTGAGGATGAGGGTCGTGATCATGGACATCCTCCCATTCAGGAACTGCTGCATGAAGGTCAGATCATTACCGTTCAGGTCATGAAGGATATGCTGGGAACAAAGGGCCCACGTCTCAGTTGTGAAATTTCGCTGGCTTCGCGCTATCTGGTATTTATGCCCTATGCCAATAATTCCGGGGTCTCGCAACGGATTGAAGACGAGGCGGAGCGTTTAAGATTGCGTCACATACTTCATGCACTTCAGCATGGCGACGTTGCGTTGCCGGTGTCAGGACGGGCGGAGCATTTTATTGTTCGTACGGCTGCTGAAGGGATAGCGGACACCGTGCACTTGCACCGTGATCATGCTTTTTTGCATAAATTATGGGATCAGATTCGTGAAAAGGCTGCGGTGATTTCTCATCCTTGCTGTATCTACGAAGAACTGCCTCTGGCGCATCGCTCGGTTCGTGATCTGGATAGTGACCGGGTTGCCCGTATTCGGGTTGATCATCGGGAGACTCTTGAGCAGATTCAGTCGTTTACCCAGGAGTTCATGCCGACATCCGCTGCCAAGATTGAATATTATCCCGGCGAACGACCGATTTTTGAGCTTTATGAAGTCGAAGAAGATATCAAGAATGCCTTGTCCCGCAAGGTAATGCTGAAGTCGGGTGGCTATCTGATTATTGACCAGACCGAGGCGATGACAACGATTGATGTCAATACCGGGTCGTTCGTGGGGCATCGATCCCTGGAAGAAACCGTGTACAAGACCAATCTTGAGGCAACCCAGGTTATTGCCCGGCAGTTGCGCTTGCGTAATCTGGGTGGAATCATCATCATTGATTTTATCGATATGGAAGAAAGCAGTCATCGTGCTCATGTATTGCGCAATCTGGAGCGGCTTCTGGAACGCGATCATGCCAAAACCAAGATTACTCAGGTTTCTGAGCTTGGTTTGGTTGAAATGACCCGCAAACGTACCCGTGAGTCTCTGGAGCATCAGTTGTGTGAAAATTGCCCAATCTGCGAGGGTAGGGGAAGTGTCAAAAGTGCTGAGACGGTCTGTTATGAGATTTTCCGGGAAATTTTGCGTGAGGCTCGTGCCTACGAGTCTTCAGCACGGGGTTTTATGGTTATTGCCAGTCAGCGGGTTATTGACCGGCTTTTGGATGAAGACTCGGCCGCAGTTGCTGATCTTGAAATGTCGGTGGGTAAGCCAATTCGATTCCAGGTAGAGACCATGTATCATCAGGAACAGTACGACCTGGTACTTATCTGAAAGGAAGCACAGATTGCCGCACATGAAACGCTGGATTGTTCCGTTCTGGCACGTCCTGATCCAGTTGGGTCTGGTCGTTCTGATCGTGCTTGCGCTTTATAGTGGACTGGGTCGTCAGGTGGTGCGTTTTTATGTCCTGCATCCGGACCAACTGAATCAGGTGTTCAAGCAGTTCACGGGTCTGAATGTGCATGTGCAACAGATGAGCGCCCGCTGGCATGGTTTGTCACCGGATCTGCGTTTTGAACATATTCTTTGGCAGGCCGTGCCGGGGCAACCGGCTGTCCATATCGATTCAGTTGAAATTGCTCCTGATCTCTGGGGGATCCTGAGGTCCTCGCAGCCTCGCCTGCATCTGCGACTTCAGGGGATGACCCTGCATCTGCGTCAGGGAACGGATCATCATTGGTATCTGGACGAACTTGCGGGGAAAAGTCTTGATCCTGACCAGCGCGCACGGTTTATCAGGCTCGTGGTCAGGCAGCCAGCCCTTGATCTGCTTGATATAAATCTGGATGTGACCACACCGCAGATTCACGGCATAATCAGCAAGATTAATCTTCACTATCGGAATGATTTTCGTTTTTCTGCATTACAAGCAGAGGCTGCGCTTCCTGCGTTTCTGGCACATCTGTCGGATAACCGGGTGCGTCTCAGTGTGCTCGGTGATTCTGAGCCGGGCAGACATTGGCGCGCTTTTATCCATCTTCCGATGCTGCAGGCAGATGTGCTGCTTCGGGCTTGGGGTCCTGAAGCGCTGCAGGCTGCTCAGGCCCGCATGGATGTCTGGCTGAGTGGTGATCGGCTTGATATCCAGCAGTTGCGTCTGGTGATGAATGATGCTCATGCCGATCTGAGACGCCAGGGTAAGCTGCTGCATGTCGATGTACCTCGGCTTAACTTGGGTGCGATGCATGTTGGGCATGACGTCAATGTTTGGACAGATCGACTGAATTTATCAGTGAATCACCAGCACCTGAACACCGATGCTCTTGAATGGTCTCATCACGGTTCCACTGAAGAAATCGCTCTAGAACACACGGCCATTGGAACATGGATGGATCTCTGCCGAGCGGATCAGGCCTGTGCTGAGTTCATCCCTAGGGCAGTCTTTGATGAACATATTCAGGGAAATCTGGATCGGCTGGCGGTCCGTTGGCAGTTGCCCTCGTCAACACAGGCAAATACACAGATTCTGGCGATTGCTGGAGCAGTGCACGATCTGGATGTCAATCCACAGGGGGCATGGCCTGGGGTGCGACATGTTCAAGCTGAGTGGCATGGTACGGAACATCATATCTGGGTTGATCTTGCTGGAAAAGAGGCGGTGTATGAGGATCCGATCCGATTCAGTCAGCCTGTCCCGCTTGAGTATTATCAGTTGCACCTGCAGGCTGCACAATCGAAGGATGGGGGTTGGAGTCTGGATGCGCCCTATCTGGCTCTGAGCAACAAGGACATTCATCTGAAGGCGGCATTTTCGATTCGCAAGGCATCTTCGTTGCCTGTCCCTGTTTTGTCGCTCAAGGCTCATATCGAGCAAGGAGAAGTTGGTCAGGCGTGGCGCTATCTTCCGAAAAATTTGCTTGGGCAGGAGAGCGTGAACTGGGTGCATCAGGCACTGGTCTCTGGAAGGATTCAGTCTGCTCAGGCATTGTATGAGGGGCGACTTCAGGATGATGAGTCCCCGTCACTGAATATGCAGTTTTCACTGAATAATACAGAACTACGTTATGCGCCTGGATGGCCGGCTTTGCATGCTTTGAGTGCGCGCCTCTGGTTTGAGCATGGACTTTTGTCTATCGATGCGGGTCAGGCGCAGTGGCAGCAGACGCATATTCAGGATGTGACGGCTCAGTTGGATACGCATGGTGCGGGTGCTGAGGTGCAGGTTCAGGGGCATCTCTCTGGCCCTGCAGATGATGTTGTTCAGTTTTTACGTTCAAGCCCGTTGCATCAATCCCTTGATCAGGCCCTCTCAGGCTGGAACGTTATAGCTCCGGCAGAATCAGTCCTGAAGTTGACTGTGCCCTTGGACTCGCGACCTGTCAAGGTGGTCGCTGATGCTCAGCTTCTGCCAGGGACCTTGCGCCTTAATAATCCCAGAGTCTTGATTGAAAACGTGCAGGGTCAAATCCACTACGACACCGCCAAAGCACTTTCGGGGCAGATCAATGGCAATCTGTGGGGCGAGCCGATGACTGCGTCCATGACAAGTTCCGTTGACCAAGGGGCGATCAAGGATTTTGCTCTGGGTGTTCGAGGGCATGTCTCGATTCAGAATCTTTCCAGAATCTATGCTTCTCCATTTTGGTCTTCCTTGCGAGGAGCAACATCATGGGTCTTGCAGGTCCACTGGCGTCCGGGTCAGACGACGGACCTGTATTCCTTGCGTTCAGACCTGCAAGGGCTGGAGATCCATGCCCCGGATCCGCTGGCAAAAAACGCAGCAGAGCCCTGGCCTTTGGCCATTATCGCCAGTGTTGGGCCTCAGGATACCCGGGTGCATATTCGGCTGGCAGATCGCTTCGGGGCGGCACTGGTATTTTCTCAGGGTGGCATTCAATCAGGTCGAATTTCACTGGGTCCTAATGCGGTGCTGGGATGGCCGGTACATCCTGGTCTGAGTTTGCAGGGCAGTCTTGATGCGCTTGATCTCGACAAGTGGGCTGCTTTCCTTAAGCCAGTCCGTTCTTCGGTTCCGGACACATGCTGTCGTGTGCAGCGCTTTGATCTGCTTGTGCATACGCTGGATGTACTGGGGTATCGTTTGGCTGCAGCACATCTACAGGGAAGCACAAGCAGTGCCCATGGCTGGTCGGTACATTTGCGCTCGCAGCGGATGAATGCGGATCTGGACGTGCCGGATGTTCCGACACCACAGGTGCCGGTGGACCTGCATATTCATCAGGTTTTCTGGCCGATTCCATCAACGCCGGGAACGGCTCCACTTAATCCTGTATCACTTCAGGAGGAGCCCCCCCTAAATCTCGAAGTCGATGCCTTGCATGTGCCGTCCGAGCCTGATATGCAGGTGCGTTTATCACTGCTGTTGGGTAAGGGTGCCGTAGATATTCCGCAATTTTTCTGGCAAGTGCCGGGTGTTACCGCCAATGGTCGGCTGCATTGGGAGGTCGGCCAAGCGACCCATCTCGTTGCTGATCTTGACAGTCACGATATATCCAAGGTTTTTGAACTTTTTGATGCGGTCCCCACCCTTGATGCAGAAGAGTCCCGGATGCATGTTGACCTGCAATGGCCTGGCTCTCCCTCTCAAGCGGGCCTTGGGCGGTCCGTGGGTTCCTGTTCGCTGCATATCAATAACGGACGTATTCTTCAGGTGAGCAAAGCGGCTTCGGCTTCCAGGGTGTTTGGTCTCTTTAATTTTGCAGATTTGGGACGACGACTTCGGCTGGATTTTAGTGATCTGGTACACAAGGGAGTGTCTTTTGACCACCTTGATGCTGAAAACCAGCTGGGGTCAGGTTTGATTCACGTGCAGTCTTTTTTGCTCAAGGGGCCGGCTCTGACGGTGCATGGTTCTGGACAGCTTCGTTTGGCCAGCGAGCAGATGGATATGATGATGCAGGTCACTGTGCCGGTGACCCGGGTCGTGCCCGTAGCCGTTGCTGTGCTTGCGGGCCCCGTCGTGGGTGGGGCGGCACTGGCAGCCCAGGCTCTGTTTGGTAAACCACTGGATAAGCTGACGACGGTGCGATACCACTTGACGGGTGACTGGAATGCGCCCGTTGTTAAGCTCGTAGGTGCAGGCCTTCACACCCCGATCCGGTTGCCCATCGAGCTTCCTTTTGGACACAAAGAACCGGAGCTGGATATTCTCCGATGATACTGCCAAGCAATGAACAATGGATGCGGCGAGCTCTTGCTTGTGCCGTCAGGGGCGGGCAGGCTGGCGAGGTTCCGGTTGGGGCGGTTTTGGTTGGAGCAGATGGAACTTTTTTGGGTGAAGGGTTCAATCAGCCAATCCTATGTCACGATCCTTCTGCGCATGCGGAAATCATGGCGCTGCGCCAAGCAGGAGAACTCTGCCAGAACTATCGGTTTCCTGGAGCAACCCTCTACGTCACGCTGGAGCCCTGTACGATGTGTGTTGGGGCGATGATTCATGCCCGATTGGCCAAAGTTGTTTTTGCTGCTCGTGAACCCAGGGCAGGTTCGCTGGTTAGTGCGCGCAGCCTACTGGACAGCGGATTTTATAACCATCGCTTTGAGGTTGAAGAAGGTTTGTGTGCTGAAGAAAGTTCCCGGATGCTTAGGGCATTTTTTCGTCAACGTCGATTGTCGGCGCAGAAACAAATGGAAGAACAACTGTCCGTAATGGTCCTTGGCAAGCATGATAAAGCCGACTAGACTCCATTTTTTGCAGTCCTGCGGTCAGATGGATTGCAAAAAGATGGTGTACCGGGTCTTGTCTATGCTTGATTCTGGTTATCTTTTGGTAATTTTCTGCCGGTGAACAACGTCGGGCTATGGTGCTGGCTGCCTAATCGCCTTATTATGATGCGCCCGGAAGAGGGTCTGGACGCGTGCTCCGGGGGAATAATTCAACGACATAAAAAAGGGACGTAATGATGCATTCAGCAAAACCAGTGATGTTGAATAGGACGGCTGGAGAATGGCTTTCCAGTTTGCCGATGTTCATGCTGTTGTTGCTCACACTGATTATTGGAACAGGCGAGATGTTCCATGGTCAGTTGCTACGCATGGGTGAACAGATCTTCGGTGATTCGCGTGATGGTGTACAGTATTTCATGTTGCGCGTTGACCCAACGGCGCCAACCTGTGACCCCAACATGAATGTTGATGCTGAAGTGGCCAAGAGGGTTGCGGCCAGTTCCAGCAGTGCGGATGATTTCGGGTCACTGTTTGCTTCGACTCCGCCTGACCCCAAGGCTATTCGAGAATCAGTTCAAACTTCCCTGCAGCAATGCCGCGAAAAACACGTCTTTTATGGCAAGGTCATTAAGCATATTACGCCGACCCTGCGTGTTTACCGGGTCTTTGAAACCTCGTTTTTCTGGCTGTTCCACTTCGGGATGGATAACAGGCCCCTGCTCCTGTTGATGATCGTATTCTTTGCTTCGATGACGACTACTTTTGCGCACCACCATATTGCTCTGCGTCCTGCACGAACCGTGCTGGATTTCAAGCTGCAGGCGATTTTCATGGTTGTGGCTAATGCTCTTTTGGTTGTTGCCTGTGTTAGTCACCTGCTGACGGATCTACACTCGGGTGTACCAATTGATAAACCGGCTATTTTCTATACATGGATCACCATGTTTAGTTGCCTGACATTGGTCAGTGTTACACAAATATTCCGTACACCAGCTCATGCCCAGCCCGGTGGTAGTCTGGGAAAGGCATTATTGTCTGTCCCTCTTTATGCCTACATGGCTATTAACGGCAGTATTTTCTTCATGACGCATGGTGACCGACCGGCGCTGTCCATTTACATGAATCAGATGATGGATCTTTCATCAATTTTCCTTAATCTGGCCTTGTATATCTGGACGGGTATGTTGCTCAAGCAGTCCAAGGTGGTTGATCTTTTTCTGGATATCCTTCGCCCGTGGAAGTTTTCACCGGAAATGCTGACCTATCTGATCCTGCTGGCAGCTGCGGTTCCAACTGCATACACTGGGGCATCAGGGATTTTCGTGATTGCCGCTGGTCCGCTGATTTATAATGAAGTCAAGCACTCTGGTGGAAGTCGACAGTTTGCTCTGGCAGCAACGGCCATGTCTGGATCTTTGGGTGTGGTTCTGCGTCCCTGTCTTCTGGTTGTACTGATTGCCGCACTGAACAAGGAAGTAACAACTGCTGCCTTGTTTCATTGGGGTTTCTGGGTCTTTGCCCTGACATCAACACTGTTTTTCATGGTTTCCCAGATTCACCGTCAACGTCGCGTCCGCATCGAGCGTCCAAGCGTTGCCATACCAGGCATGCTGCGCAACTGTGTGCCCGTCATGCCCTATATTGTCATTATTGGTCTAGTGGTGCTGGGATACCGCTTCCTTCTGGATACAAAGCTCAATGAGTTTACCTCTCCGGTGATTATGCCGATCATCATGCTGGTGCTGGTAATCTTTGATAAGCTGCGACATGATCCCAAGGCAGATACGGAACGTAAGCAGGTACGTCGCCGCCACAATCTCGAAAAATCAATTCGGTTTGCCACCAATGAGACAACGGGGCACATAGGTGCGCTGATCATGTTGATGGCTCTGTCGCTCAGCATGGGTGGTGTTGTTGAACGTTCCGGTATCATGGATCTGGCGCCTACACACTTCCCGAACATATGGGTTGCCATGTCCTTCTTGGTGGTCACCAAGGTTATTGTGGGTATGGTGATGGATCCGTTCGGTGCGGTCATTCTTGTGTCCGGTACGCTGGCGCCGATTGCCTACAAGGCTGGCATTGATCCTGTTCACTTCTGGATGATGGTTCTTGTCGCCTTTGAGCTGGGATACTTGCTCCCGCCAGTGGCCCTCAATCAGCTTCTAACCCGTCAGGTGGTTGGCGAGGAAGAAATCGAACGGGCTGATCAGGAAGTCCAGGGATTACGCTTTTTCCGCCGTTATGAACGCTGGATCGTCCCTGTAGTAGTCATGTCCATTGGTCTGGCCATTGTTGCCTTTGTGCCATTGTTCATGATTGGCCATTAAGGAACATGATTGTTTCTTGATGGAAGAGCCGGCGCAGCAGATCTGCTGCGCCGGTATTTGCTGCACGTGTTTCTCTGACCCTATCCATCATGAATCTTCAACCCTTTCTTTTTCCTGAAGCTGTTGATGTTCCTGAGTGCTGGACGCCTAGGGATGTGGAGCAGGTTCGGTCTCTTTGTGCGCCTTGGCAATTGGTAGTGGATTCTGTAACGCTCAAGGCGGTCACTGAGGCGGTCTGGCATCTGGATCGGGTGTTGAATCACTCCGCGCATCGGGACAAAGCAAGGCAACGTCAGGGGCTTGCCGGTCTGCCCATGGAGCAGGAAGGGGGCTTTCTTTGTTATGATTTTCACATCCAGAACGGGGTCCCCAAGCTGGTTGAGGTCAATAGCAATGCGGGAGGATGGCTGATTTGTGCCTGGCTGGCCGGATGTTCGATGGAGGACTGGATCATCCCGATGGTACGTGGGAGTTGGAGTCAACTCAGACCGGGCCAGCCGCTTGAGCAGGTCTGGTTGGTCGATGAACATCCACAGCAGCAGTTTCTTTACCCTGAGTTCAAGTTATTCCAGGCGCTGTTTGAACGGGCAGGTCTTCGTAGTCTGATTTGTGATATTCAAGCGGTTCATTCGCTCGAACCGCAGCCTGGTGTTCTGCTTTATAACCGGCTGACTGATTTTTATTTGCACAAATATCCAGAGCTGAACAGATGGCCCCTTCTTCCATCACCATCGACCTATGCCGTCTATGCGGATAAGCGGAATTTGATGGATCTTGCTGCTGATCCCAAATTGTCGCAGTGGATTTTGCCGGTGTACCCTGTTGCATCACAATCCTTTGATTACTGGTGGTCAACGCGAGCACAGTGGTTTTTCAAACCAGTGGCAGGATATGGCAGCAAGGCGGTCTACCGCGGAGCACGGATTAGTCGGGGAATCCTGAATGAACTCTGCCAGCGCGATGATTATATTGCTCAGCAGTTTTGCCCGGCGGGTACGCTTGTTACACCTGAAGGACAGCCGTTCAAGTACGATCTTCGGGTTTACAGCTGGGCAGCTAAACCTGCCCTGATCAGCGCGCGGCTGTATCAAGGGCAGGTGACCAATCTGAGAACCCCCGGAGGGGGTTTCAGTGTGGTTCAGGCCATGAAAGGATAGTCGGTGTATCCTTCTTCGTTTCCACCATAGAACAGTTCGGGACGTGCCGGATTCAAGGCGGCGCCTTCGCGCAAACGACGCACCAGATCCGGGTTGGCAATATAGGGCCGTCCAAAAGCGGCGGCGTCAATATAGCCGGATTCAATCATCCGGGTTGCTTTTTCCAGAGTGTAATTTCCGGCGCCAATGATGACTCCGGTGAAACGTGAACGCATGGCTTTGCGGAAATCATCGGATAGAACCGGACCACCGGCCCAGTCTGGTTCAGAGATATGCAGATAAGCAATCTGGCGTTTCTGGAACTCCTCGGCCAGATAGAGTCCCATATCTTCACCATCTTGGTCATTGAGGCCATTAAAATTGCCAAGAGGGGAAATACGAATCCCAACATGCTGGGCATCCCATGCTGATATGGCAGCATCCAGTGCTTCCAAGGTCAGGCGTGCACGGTTTTCCAGGCTACCTCCGTAATTATCGGTTCGGTGGTTGCTCTGGGCAGACTGAAACTGGTGCAACAGATAGCCATGGGCAGCATGAACCTCTACGAGATCAAAGCCGGCCTCGCGGGATAATTCGGTTGCCTTGCGGTAGGTGGCAATCAGTTCAGGTATTTCGCTGGATTCCAGTGCCCTTGGAGTGTCACAGGCGACGCGGCTGGGCTTGCCATCAGGCCCCATGATGGTTGTCTTGTTTTCATAGGGGAGGGCGGATGCAGACACCGGCAATTGTTGCCCCGGTTGCAGGCTGTGGTGGGAAACGCGACCAACATGCCAGAGCTGAAGGGCCATGCGTCCCCCAGCCTTATGTACTGCCTGGGTGACCGACTGCCAGCCCTGGACCTGTTCGGCACTGTAAATGCCAGGAGTTGCCATATAACCCTTGCCCTGTGGGGAAATCTGTGCAGCCTCACTGATGAGCAGCCCTGCGGAAGCTCGTTGTTCGTAGTAGGTTACGCTCATCGGAGCCGGAATATCGCCAGGCTGCAAGGCACGCATACGGGTCAGCGGAGCCATGATGATACGATTGGGCAGGGTCAGGTTGCCCAGTGTCAATGGGGTAAAAACAGGTGAACTCATCGTCATGTCCTCGATGTTGGGGAGAGTGTGGTCGTGGTGTTTTGCTCAAGCAACTGCTGGGTTAACCAGAGTGCTGCAAGTAGTGAACGATTATCATGATTGGCGCGTGCTGCCAGATCGGCACCACACCAAAGGGCATACAGAGCTTCAGCTAAAATGTCGCTGGGTTGGCACTGGGCGCGATTTAGATGGGTTGCCAGAATGCCTACAATGTTTTGTCGGCCTTGCATCAGGGTCTGTCGCATGGGTTCGGACAGATCAGAAACTTCTGCCGTGAGTTTGACGGCAAAACAGCCCTGACGACAGTCGCTTTGTTCCATTCGTTGTTTCCATTGATAAAAATAATCAAGGATGGATTGCTGGGCACTACGGCCCGGTTGCTCAAAAATATGTCGCATTTCTTCAGCGGCCCGATTCAGATAGCGCTCCAGCAAGGCAACGCCATATGATTCCTTGGAACTGAAGTAGTGATAAAAAGAGCCTTTTGGAACCCCTGCTTCACTGAGGATTTCAGTAAGACCAGCGCTTGAGAAGCCTTGATTGCGGACAACAAGCTCACCAACGTCAAGCAGGTGTTCGCGCGTCTTGTTCTGCGTCACAATGATGCACTCCTCATCAGAGCACTCAATGTAATAGACCGTTCGTCTAGTGTCAAGAAATGTTTAGGACACTTGATTAAATTAGAGGTTTTCGTATCGGTTGATGTCCGGTATGGCGGATTCCCTTGGTTCTGTATTGTTCATAAAATCAATCAGATGATCCAGTGTTGGCCAGAAACGATCACTGCTGCGGCGCACCCCCCAGTGCTGAATGAGCTGTTCCCACTCCTGGTCTGTCCGAACATGGCCCAGATCATGAACGAAGCGGTTGATGTCATGGGCAGGGACATCAAAGGCAAAGTTTGGATAGGATGTCAGCAAGCCGGGCTCAATGCTGATATTGTCCAGTTGGGGTTCATAACGCCAGTCCTCGCCCAGAATGAAAGCAACATTAGTGTGTGCCCGATTGCGTAGCATTGAATAAAACATCTGTTGGCCGTTGGCTGTGTGCACCCGAATCAGGGTGGCCTCAGGAAGTCTCAGGATCACAGGTAATGTTGCGGCCGTATTGGGAATCAGACCACTAAACGCGCGCTCAGCATGTGCCTGCCAGAGTGGCACTCCGGCTTGGGCGCATCCGAAGAAATGGGTACAACGGTTGATCGGGTCGCTTCCGGTCCATGAGGGTTTGCTACGCAACAGACGTTCCTCAAAACCAAGGATCGGGTTCAGTGTGTTTTGCGAGTCAGCCGCAGGAATGGAGGTTGCGATGGGAGGATAGTCCAGCCAGAGTTTAATTTTGCCGCTGTCCAGATACCAGCTGTCCAGAATGGAACTGCGTTGATCAGCGGGCATTAGACGCAAAAAATTGGTTTCAGCGGCATACCGTATCAGGTCGAAATAGAGACGGGTCTGTGCCTGGTGTGAGGTGGTGCCAAAAACATCGAAATTGACCACGAGTTCATAGTAGGTCTGCTCCAGCAAAGGGTAGTCCATCATCCAGAGTGTTCTGGGGGGCGCACCAAGCAAACCGTGTCGAACACTGGCGCTGTCTCCATGCCGAAAAATGCTCAGGAACGCATTGGGATTGTTATTCCAGATGTCCGATATTCCGGTACCTTGTGGCTGGAATCTGCTATAAACTTTCTGGCGAAGATCTTCGTACTGATTGCGCAAATGCCGGTATTTAAGCCACTGGGTGGGCAAATCGAGCAGACCGCCAAGTTGGCCGGGCAAGGCAAGCAAAGGATTTGCCTGATGTTGATACTGGGGTTGTGTGATAAACAGATCTGATGACGGATCCTGGAAGAATGTCCAGAAATGATCGCGGATCACATCGGTTGCCAACTGTCCTCGACAGACAGGCCCGCGAATGAAGGTACGTACAAAGTATTCTGCATGGAGCAGCATATAACGGTAGCGCGCCTCGGCAGGCAGCGCAGCAAAGGTTAGGAAGGGATTGGCCCGGTCAGCGACTTCATAACCAGGTCGTTTGCTCAAAGACCAAGCATGTTGAAAAAAGAGTTTATCAATCTGAGCGATTTCGGCCTCAGGCAGTTCTAGTGTAATGTGGGTTTTATAAATCAATGCACCTTCGATAGGCTTGAGGCGATAATAAAAGGTCTCGACATCGGGGGAATCATCCGGGAGGCGTGTCGGAAGTTCAAGTATGGGTTGTCCGGTGGGCGTTGAGGAGCGCACCCAGCGAAAAAAATGTTTGGGGTCCCCATCGGGTACGTAGATGTGGGCAATAAACCAGTGTTCGTACAGCCATCTGGCCAGAAGCTGATGGCGCAGATCTGGCTGATTCATATAGTGTTCCCAGTGAATGATCGCTGTATTTTCAACGGCATTGGGGCGCATGGGTGGCATGTCCACGGGTGCCCCGGCAGCTAACCATTGTTGCAGAAGATCATAGTCATGTTGGCTAAGAGCATGGACGGCCAGAGGCATGCCTTCCATAGGATGTTTATCAGCATAGTGATCAAGTTCGGCAGGATTGGCCGGACAAGAATCTGTGCGCGCAACCCCCAACACAATATCTTTGGGCAGCTTCTGGTTGTTCTGCCATTGGATACCATGACCGAGTGCCAGCATGCGGGACATAATGGCGATTTTCGGGTTTAGAACGGAATAAAAACCCATTTTTCTCCAGGCACTGATGGAATCTGCATCCATGCCAAGCCGTGTGGGTTGCATGGCTTGGGTGCGCGTTACCCCATAAATGGCCTCCTTGCTGGCTCCACGAGTTACCCCTTCAGAACTGCTCAGGTTTAATTGGCAAGGTGAGTCATAGCAGGCATGGCAGGCCATACAACGGTGTTGCAGAATCGGAAAAATATCTTTCTGAAATGATGGGGAATCAGCATGAACGGTGAGAGACAGTAAAAAAAGCAGGACATAAAGGTTAAATATACGCACCATGAAGCCGATTCCGCAGAGGGTCATCCGTCATTATAGAAGTCGGTGATTGTTAATGGTATGGCTGATCTCTCGTTGCGTGATGTTTTACAGAATGTGCTTCCACGGCAGATATATGCGCACAAAAATTGTGCGGTCAATAGGAAAAATAAGTAAATCATTATGTTAAGAAACGTCTCAATGATCCTCATCAATGCTTGCGGTCTTCTTGAGAAAAGTAGAGGAAAATGATTTTTGAATTCCACACTGCCCATGTTGCATCTGTAGCCGGACTACGGTCCAATATGAATTTGGGTATCACGGAGCTTTTGGCTGTCATTACAGGAACGTGGCATGAGTGAGTGGGAAGAAATACGACGCATACGGATCATCTATGGGCTGTATCTTGCGGGTTTGCTGACCGGAGGAACGACGGCGCTCATAGGGCTTGTCATGGCCTATGTGTACCGTGATCAGACGACGGGATTTGTTCAGCAACATTACGGGTATCAGATCAGGACTTTCTGGATAGCCTGCATCATTGCCTGTGCAGGCTATGTAACGTTGTGGATTTTGATCGGATATCTGGTTTTTCCGGTTTTGTTGCTCTGGTGGATCGTGCGTGCAGTTAAGGGTCTGAAAAAACTGGAGCGCGAGGATTTCCGGGATGTTCGTTTCTGAACACTTGTCCGCGCATTCCCCTTGCTCGGCGAGTTCCGAACCAGTCTTGCGCCAGCAGGGGGTCAAGCGGACGGTTTTGGGTTTGGCTTGGCATTT
>JAJZHM010000046.1 GCA_021804485.1 Pseudomonadota bacterium
CAAAATCCGCTCATGTACATGATCGATCGTGATGGTATCGCGCAACCTCTGACCACCGAGGTCCTTAAAGATAAGACAGCCCCCGCCTGTTCCGACCTTGAAGGCGTTTCCGCACAACGGATCGTTGAGTTGGCCATACGCGACGTCTATGATGGAATCTCTGTACGGGATGTCCAGTCCGCCCTGATTCTTGCTGCACGCAGTCTGATCGAACGCGAACCCGCTTACAACTACGCCACTGCCCGTCTTTTACTTATTCAGATCCAGCAGGAAGTACTGAGTGTTGTTGCCTTACCCGACCAAAACCGTCTCAATCAGCTACAGAGGGACTATTTTCCCCAATTCATCCGAAAGGGGATCGATGCGGGCCTGCTTGACCAGCGTCTCGCCCAATTTGACCTCGAACGTCTTGCAACTGCCCTAGACTTCAGCCGTGATCTGCAGTTTGGCTACCTTGGCCTGCAAACCCTCTACGACCGCTATTTCCTGCACTGTGATGAACAGCGCATCGAACTGCCACAACTGTTTTTTATGCGGGTTGCCATGGGGCTATCTTTGCTTGAAATTGACCGTGAAGCACGAGCCATCGAGTTCTACCAGGTGCTCTCCCGCTTTGATTTCATGAGTTCGACTCCGACTCTGTTCAATAGCGGCACGGTGCACTCTCAACTCTCCTCCTGCTATCTGACCACCGTACGTGATGATCTCGACGGAATCTACCAAAGCATTAAAGATAATGCCATGCTGCAGAAGTATGCTGGTGGTTTGGGGAATGACTGGACTTCAGTACGGGCTCTGGGTGCTCGCATCCGAGGTACCAATGGCAAAAGCCAGGGGGTCATTCCCTTCCTGAAGGTGGTCAATGACACAGCGGTGGCTGTCAACCAGGGGGGTAAACGCAAAGGCGCAGTCTGTGCCTACCTGGAAACATGGCATCTAGACATCGAGGAATTTCTTGACCTGCGCAAGAATACCGGCGATGACCGGCGCCGCACCCATGACATGAATACGGCCAACTGGGTTCCTGATCTGTTCATGAAGCGCGTGATCGAACAGCAAAACTGGACACTTTTCTCCCCCTCCGATGTTCCCGATCTGCATGATCGTTATGGCAAGGACTTTGAAACCGCTTACTGCGCTTATGAACAGCTGGCGGATTCCGGCAAAATCACCCTGTTCAAACGCATACCAGCCGTGCAGCTCTGGCGCAAGATGCTGACCATGCTCTTCGAAACAGGTCACCCTTGGATTACCTTCAAGGATCCCTGCAATATCCGCTCCCCGCAACAGCATGTCGGCATTGTGCACAGTTCCAACCTCTGCACCGAAATCACCCTGAACACCTCTGAAGAGGAGATTGCGGTTTGCAATCTCGGCTCCATCAATCTCCAACAGCACCTCAAGTTCGAACAGGGTCAGTGGCAGCTTGATCAGGACAAAATCAAGGCAACGGTTACTACTGCCATGCGCATGCTCGACAATGTCATCGACCTCAATTTTTATGCGGTTGGCAAGGCTCGCACCTCTAATCTGCGACATCGGCCTGTTGGCCTTGGTCTTATGGGTTTTCAGGATACCCTTTATACCCTGCGAATTCCCTATGCTTCTGATGAGGCTGTTGCTTTTGCGGATCGTTCGATGGAAGTGATTGCCTTTCATGCCTATGCGGCATCCTGCCAACTGGCCCAGGAACGCGGCTCCTACAGTTCATTTCGGGGAAGCCTGTGGGATCAAGGCATCTTGCCCCTCGACACCCTGGACCGCCTGCAGCAGGAACGTGGTGGCTACCTTGATATAGACCGCGAAGCACATCTGGACTGGTCTGGTCTGCGCGAGCGTATCCAAAAACACGGCATGCGTAACTCCAACTGCCTGGCCATTGCCCCAACCGCCACAATTTCCAACATCATTGGGGTTTCTGCAAGCATTGAACCTGAATACCAGAACCTATACGTCAAATCCAATCTCTCCGGAGAGTTTACCGTCGTCAATGAGTTTCTGGTCCAGGACCTCAAGGATCGCCAGTTGTGGGATGAGGTCATGGTTGCTGACCTTAAATACTATGATGGTGTCCTTAATGCCATTGAACGTATTCCAGACGACCTGAAGTCCCTGTACAAAACCGCCTTTGAAATGGATCCTGTCTGGCTTGTTGAGGCTGCTGCTCGCCGACAAAAGTGGATCGATCAAGCTCAGTCACTCAATATCTATTGTGCGGCACCGTCTGGTCGCAAGCTCAGTGCCCTTTATCAACTAGCCTGGCAGCGTGGCCTCAAGACTACCTACTATCTGCGCTCACTGGGTGCCACTTCGGCAGAAAAATCAACAGGCCAGGGTGGTGAACTGAATGCCGTTCAGGCACATCTGGCCGAAGCCGCACCGGCAACAAACTTCTGTTCAATTGACAACCCTGATTGCGAATCCTGCCAATAACCTTTTTGGAGATACAACGTGCTTGATTTTGATGACACCATCACCCTGAATCCGCCATGCAGCCCAACCACGGTTGCGTCAATCCCGACGAACCGGGTCAATGTTGCCGATAAACGTGCCATCAATGGCCAGACCGATGTCAATCAGCTTGTCCCCTTTAAATACCATTGGGCATGGGACAAATATCTGGCAGGTTGCGCCAACCACTGGATGCCCCAGGAAATTGCCATGAGCCGGGATATTGCCCAATGGAAAGACCCACGCGCTCTTTCTGCCGATGAGCGGCTGATCATCAAACGCAACCTTGGTTTTTTTACCACAGCCGATTCGCTGGCTGCCAATAACATCGTTCTGGGCACTTACCGGCACATTACAGCACCTGAGTGCCGCCAGTATCTGCTCCGTCAGGCCTTTGAAGAAGCCATTCACACTCATGCTTATCAATATATTGTTGAAAGCCTGGGACTTGATGAAGCCGAAATTTTTAATGCCTACCATGAAATACCGAGCATCAGGGCTAAAGATGAGTTTCTGATTCCGTATATTAACGCGCTCACCGATGCCTCTTTTCAAACTGGCACCCCAACAGCGGATCAACAACTTCTGCGATCACTGATTGTCTTTGCCTGTATGATGGAAGGACTGTTTTTCTATGTGGGTTTTGTGCAGATCCTAGCCCTCGGCCGCCAGAACAAAATGCCAGGGGCTGCCGAACAGTATCAGTACATTCTGCGTGATGAGTCCATGCATTGCAATTTCGGCATTGATCTGATCAACACCATCAAGCAGGAAAACCCGCATCTGTGGACCTTGGCATTCCGGTCTGAAATCTCCGAATTAATGCAGCAGGCTGTTGAACTTGAGTATCAATACGCAGAAGACACCATGCCGCGAGGCATCCTCGGTCTGAATGCACCAATGTTCAAGGAATATCTACGTTTTATCGCCAACCGCCGGCTCCAGCAGATCGGTCTGGATGCGCTCTTCCCAGGGGTCGGAAATCCCTTCCCCTGGATGAGTGAAATGATCGATCTGAAAAAAGAAAAGAACTTCTTTGAAACACGGGTCACCGAATATCAGACGGGTGGAGCCCTCTCCTGGGATTAAATAGACACACACATGTCTACCCTGCACACAACAGCAACAGGGCTTCCTGCCCTGTTCATCTCTGTTGGCTAAATCACGCTCCCATTGACGTCCTCCCCCGCCCGCCTTGCCGGTGGCTGCCTCTACAGTAGCCACCATTAATCAGCCAAGTAAAGTCGATGTCCGGCTCCTACACGCATCCGATCATCGGCTTGAACTCCCCATTGCTGACCCATTGCTGGCCATTTGGAAAAGGCTTCGATGGTACCATCTATGATCATTCTTGGATTGTGTATGTCAAATTTTTCCCCTACATTGATGAGATCATTCCTCGTAAATGCATCACTACGACCGACTACCGTCATCTGGTGCTGCCGCGTGTAGCCGACGCCCGCCGAGTAGGTTAAGTCATATGCGGGAGCCAGTTTCCAACCCGACGATTTGTCTTTCATCAGGAAGGAGATATTTTTTACATGATCATCCTGATTGCGACCGACAACATTAAATATCATCCGACGATAAGCTTGCTCCAGGGCTGGGTAGCCGAGGTGCAATTGCTGGATCAGTCGAAACCAGGCCTCATAACTGTAGGCGCCTGGCAGGTTGTAATCAACATGCGTCATGCCAGACAGGCTATGCATATGATGCCTGGTATTTTCTTTACGATCGAATCGCTTCGTCAGGAAGTGAAACATCTCGCCATCTTCCAGGTAGCTCACTTCTTCCATGTCGATACCAAGTTGCTTAGCGAGCAGCGCATAGGTATATTCGATTCGGCTGAATGGTTTTGCCTTGTTGTCGCGCTCACTAGCAGAACTTACTCCATCGAACTTAATCATCCAGTGCTCTTCACTGATGCGCTGCTTAGCAAATCCAGAACGAACCTTGTTCTTTATTCGATCCCACAATATGAGCGCTTTGGGTCGCGCACCACCAGCCGATCCCCCGACGCGCATAATCTCATGAATGGCTTCCCCAGCCTCCCCCTCAATCAATCGTCTGGCGGATTCCACTAGTGCCTTAATTTCCAGAGCTTGCTCTTCCTTAGGGCTTTTGCGCTGCAAGTGGGGCGTGTATTCGAGGGCTCCCATTCCCCGGTTTCCAACATAAAGCAACCGCCGCACCGGGCTCATGGACTTATCTAATTCTCCTCGTTCTTCGAAGTATTTTTTAATAATCAAGTTGCCAAAAGTATCAGGCAAAGAATCAGCCAGCACTCCTGGCAAACCCATAAAGGACTCCTGACGTTGTAGGTCAGAAAATTCAAAAGTACGTGATTCAAGCGGCAGAAATTTAGGAGAGATGGCGAAACCACCACTACGAATGTATTCGCTGTCATAGGAAAAGCCAATTCGACCGTTTTCATATTCCATCACAGCGCCAACCATCATGTCCCACAGATGGAGATTGGCTTTGGCAATTATCTTCGGGCCGGTTCTGCGAACGCGTGACTTTGTTAAACTTGATGCAGTTGATTTATCTGAATCGGTCATTGTCTCGCCCTCAAGCTTTGTTCGATCCTTTCTTTTGATTAATTTAGCGACTAATCGGGTAGGCGCGAACTCGGGGTTGTCCTCGCGAGGAAAGAGCCTCGTTTCCGGGCAATGTATCGGGGAGTGTCGTATTCAAGACGCCCAGCAGATGCAGGGCTCGCAACACTTTGATGACAGTGGTCAGACGGACGTCACGCCCAGCCTCTAGCTCCATGATTGTTTTTCGATTTAATCCAGTATTTCTTCCGAGCATTTCTACGGTGAGATTACGCTCAAGCCGTCTTGAACGTAATCTAAAACCGAATTCCACCATGTTTTCAGAGTCAGTCAAAAAGTCCCCTATAGCGGCCATATCAAACCTCCCAATTTCACAAGAGCCACTATAGCGCACCTAAAGAAACTAAAAAATATTTTTTCATTATGTCCGTAATAAAGGACTTATTGCTGGAAAATCACTCAATACATCCTTTACTACGGTCTTATTTTTACATCCTCACCGCCATCAGTCTGCGACCGCTGCTTGCGTGGAACCCCTGAAATGAGTGGGAGCTATGGAATGACGGGGATTATTCGGCTTCGAGCCGTTGCAGAGCGACGTTCCTTCTGCAAGACGCTCATATCCGATCCATAGACCCTATATCCCTCTGCATCAGAGTAACTGTCCTAAACTTCCACCTGAATTTATTCATGGGGATGTTTCGGATTGCGCGGCTAATTTTGCTCAATCCAGCAATCCACCAAACGGGAGAAACCGAACCGGCTGACCCGGCTCTACAGTTTCCTGACGTTCGATGATCACCAGTCCCTGAGCCCAAGCAGCCGCCTTTAGCATCGCTGAACTTTGCTGCGGATGCAACTGCACACGGTTTCCCTGTTCGATGCAGGCACGCAGATACTGCCGACGTACGGATGGTTTGTCCCAACAAAATCCAGCCTGCAGAGTCAAAGTCAATGGCAAAACCTGCTCTATACCCTGCACGCGTAACAGATAGGGTCGTGCCACTACCAGCAAAGTAATCCAGGCCGCTGCAGGATTACCGGGCAGTCCCAGCCAAGGACATTTTTCTACGTAACCATAAGCAAAAGGTTTACCTGGCTGAATAGCCAGACGCCACAAGTTTAGTTGACCAACGCGACGAACCGCCTCCTTGAGATGGTCTTCATCCCCGACCGACACTCCACCTGTACTAATGAGCACATCACACTCCTGTGCTGCATTTTGCAAAGCAGTACATGTCGCTTCCAACTGATCAGGCAAGGTGGGCAGAACATGCACATCGAAACCCCATGCGCTCAGGGTACTGGCAACGCTGTAACGATTACTGTTGTACAGTTGCCCGGGACCAAGCGGTTGACCTGGTTCACAGAGCTCATCACCACTACAGACCAGACCGACACGCAACGGCCGGTAGACTGGAACCTGATCAACGCCAAGACTGGCCAGAAGCCCAAGGTGTTGCGGAGCGAGCCGGACTCCGGCCTGAAGCACGGTTTCTCCTTTCGACCACTCCTCGGCACGGCGGCGCACATGCTGACCTGCCCGAACCAAAGGAACCTGCACTCTGCCTTCTTCAACACTACAGTCTTCTTGAGGCACAACAGCATCGGCGCCCTCTGGCAGCGGTGCTCCGGTCAAAATCCGCATGACATGGCCATTCTGCAGAGGTTCTGGCTGGTATCCCGCTGCCGCCTTACCGGAAAGTTGCAGCCAGACCGGATCAACTGCAGTGTATGCACTTTGAAGGGCATAACCATCCATAGCACTGTTATCCCAGCCCGGAACATCACAGGGTGCAATCAGCGGCTCAGCCAGAACCCGATCTCGTGCCGTCTCGAGTCGAATCATTTCCGGTTCAGCCAAAAGCCGGGCATCTGCCAGTAACTGCTCCACCGCCTCGTCCACCGGAATCAGTGCAGAAAATTCTTGCCGGGTTGTCATGAAATACTCCTTGGCAGATTAGCCATCGACTCAGGAGCAATTATACGGCACAGCGCCCCCAACATTGACGGATTTCCTCATGAACTTCCGGATCACTCAGCAATGCCAGATGACCCCTTCCGAGAAAACTGCGTCGATACAGATGGGGAGCACGCAACAGACGCGCACCGGAAAGATCTTGGGCAAGAGCCGAACGCAGTGAAACCAGTCCATCGCCAACCAGATCACTCAAGGGCCAACGACGTGCCCAGGAGAGTTCTCCACCGAGCAGCACATGCTGAGCTAAGGGCGGCAGGTCCAATTGGTCATGACCAATATTACCAGAGCGCAGGTCCTGAATTCCCTGACTGCGTACCGCCCCCAGACGCATGAGTGGTGCCGACCAAGGTGTCAGTGCCAGCCGACGATTCGCCCAGTCACCCAGTCGTTCCAGTGGGGCGCCCCAGTGGGGTGTGCCCAGATAAACCGCAAGCTGCAGCGCACCCAGCCAAGTCTCAGCCTCAGGCTGTGCATAGGCGGCACGCATGACCAGACCTCCCATGCTATGACCAAGCAGAACCAGACGCGAGGGTTCCAGCTTCTCAAGAATCCGTGCAAGCTGTTGGCCATTCTCCGCAATACTGAGACCGCTGTTGTAACGAACCCGAACGGTCGTCCATCCCGATGGCTCAAAGGTGTCGCTCAACTGTTTCCAGTTCGGATCAGCAAAGGCTGCCTCATCCATGCACAGACCATGCAACAGAACGGCCACCTTGCTCCCAGGCTCGGGTGTCTGAGGCACACCAAGTGCGTTGACCAGCGTCATGTCCCGATGGGCCGGATGCTGTGTCTGTGCCAGATAATCACCCACAATACCCAGCAAGGCCGGTTGCAGACCAATCTCACTCAGGCGTTCCTGCCACTCATGTGGTTCTGAGACCTCGCGGGCCAGTCCTGCTGCAAGCAGAAAAGACTCTTGTACGGCACGGTATATAACCCTATGAATTTTTGAACTTGCTGGCACAACCGCCAGTGGTGTAGTGGCATGAATTCGGTCATGCATCGCACCGGCCACATCGGTCACTCCTGCAGCAGCTTCTGCTGCCAGTCCCACCAGTTGCAAGACACTCTGTCCTTTGAACGCAGCCGCCATAGATTACTCCAGCACTGACAAGAATTTTCAGTGTACGACCGTATACTGACATTTGTTAGTACTGATTACAAGTCTGCAGTCAAAAAACGTTGTAACGCCCGACAAAAGGCAACCGGTCTTTCCAGAGCCATCAGATGCCCAGCACCCTCCATGCGCTCATAGCGCCCCTTGACAAGGGTATCTGCCATCCATTGCTGCCCCTTCGGGTGATAAAGCAGCGATCGCATACCCGCAAGGACCGTCACTGGAACCCTGCAAGCAGCCAGTGACGATCGGTAATCATGGGCATGCCGATAGGAATGCATATAAGCGTACATATCCTCGATTCTGTACATCGGAAATCCCTGCTTCAACAGGGTTGGCCAGCGTCTGGCAAGAGCAAGTATCCGTGCAGCCTGAGGACTGTGAAAAAACTGCTGGCTTATTTTCTGCCAGTCAGCCAAAACAGAGTGCCGCACAGAAACAGGCAGATCCGCCAGCGTTGGATACTGCATCATATCGGCAATCTGTGATTCAGTACGCTCAAATGCTTTAAAAAGTGCTTCCTGTCGATTCCCGAGCAGCCCATAAGACCAGTCGGAGCGATTCAGGATACTGGGACTCTGGTCGATATGCAGGTAACGACACACACCCGGCCACCCCGTCCGACTGAATCCATGCAGAGCCACACTCGCCCCCAGAGAGTAACCGATGAGGCTAAACTCCTTGAGGCCAAGCTCCTTTACCGTATCCTCGGCATCCTGCCAGTGCTGCTCGAACACATCGGACATACCGAAGTGAAGGTCTGCCGAGCCACCTACACCACGCGCATCAGGAAGAATGAAGCGATAGCGCCGATTAGCCCGTAAAGGAGTCAGAAAAGGAGTCAGAAAAGGCCACCAGACACTACTTTGCATCCCAAGACCGGAGAGCACCAGTACTGGATGGCCGTTTCCCCACTGCCGAACATGCAGCAAAGCTCCATCGCGCATTCTGATCTGCATGATTGACATTCCCCCACAACGCTCTTGATGAACACTGCTACAGCTTAGTCACTATTTTTTGCATCAGCAGGCTAAAAACCTACTCGACTTGGACTAAATCCCTTACAATTTGTCCGACTATCAGTGAATTATGGCGACCGGAGATTATATGTTCTGGAAAAAGGATGTACTGGATCGCGATGAACGCATCCGTCAGCTTGAACGAGACTTATCCTCGGTACGCAACAAACTACATGATCAGGAACAAAAATCAGCTGAACTAAGTGCCGTGGTCAGGGAACGAGACGCACAGCTACTGCATCTTCATGATTTGCTTAACTTTCTACCACTTTTTGCCAAATCCATCACTGAAACCCAGTCTTCACTGGCTGCACTCTCCTCCAGCATGATGGCTGAAAAATCCCAAGCCGTTGCTGGCCAGCAGCTCTCAAACAACAGTCGGGAGAACATCGACCAGATCTCAAATAATCTCGAAGATCTGGCTCACTCCTCTGAAGAAACGGCAAACAGGATTGCCCAGCTGGTGCAGCGAGCCGATGAAGTGGGTGGGATTCTGGACATGATTCGTCAGATTGCTGACCAGACCAACCTGCTTGCACTGAACGCAGCCATCGAGGCCGCCCGGGCTGGTGACCAGGGGCGAGGCTTTGCCGTAGTAGCCGAGGAAGTCCGTAATCTCGCCAAACGGACCGCCCATGCAACGGTCAGCATCTCCGACTTGGTCAGCCATATCCGTGAAGACAGTTCAACCAGCCGCATGCGTATTGACGAACTCGCCCAGCGGGCGCATCGCTTTAGTGAAGATGGACGCGATGCCTCGCAGATGATGCACCGTATTCTGGACACCTCTTCCAGCATGGAACAATCTATTGCCGCAACCGCACTTCGCAGCTTCTGTGAACTTGCCAAAGTTGATCACCTGATCTACAAATTCCGTATCTATCAGGTTCTTTTCGGTCTTTCTCAGGAACATGCCAGCAGTTTCAGCTCCCACAAGAACTGTCGGCTGGGCAGCTGGTACTACGAAGGCGAAGGCAAGGAATGTTTCTCAAAACTGAACGGATACCGGCAGCTTGAACAGCCACATATTCGTGTCCATCAGACTGCTCTGGCTGCAATTGATGCCCATGAACGACAGGATCATCAAACTGTAGTTCAGCAGATTTCCGACATGGAACAAGCAAGTATGGATGTCCTGAATGCACTGGAGACCATGGCCGTTAGCGGTGAACACGACAAATCCGTACTTTGTATGTCACTCAACTGAACCAAAGCCGAGAACGGGTTTAACCCAGATTAAATAGTCAGCACTAATCACGATCCGGTTGTGTTTCGTTTTCTACGATCGAAGCACAACGGAACCTGCATCCTCCTGATTGCGCCAAACAAAAAAGGGTTAGACCATTAGATCTAACCCTTTGATGTGCATGGCGCGCCCGGAGAGATTCGAACTCCCGACCACCTGGTTCGTAGCCAGGTACTCTATCCAGCTGAGCTACGGGCGCTTAGAGGGACATTATTATCGGTTGATTTTGCTTTTATGTCAAGCGCTTCAAGCCGATAATTTATCATGATTCTAAATGGCGGTGAGGGAGGGATTCGAACCCTCGACACCCTTTTGAGGTGTACTCCCTTAGCAGGGGAGCGCCTTCGGCCTCTCGGCCACCTCACCACACAGGGCGAACATTTTAACGCAAGTCTACACAGTTAGGGAATAGATCCCGAGAAAATTCCCAAAAATCCTTATCGGGACAAAAACCAATGGCGATTAGTCCACAATGTCCTGATGATCGGCATTCCCCTTTTCCCGCTGGATGCGCTGATAGATCTCTTCCCGATGAACCGCAACATCTTTGGGTGCATTAACTCCGATACGCACCTGGTTACCTTTGACGCCAAGAACCGTCACAGTAACCTCATCTCCGACCATGAGGGTTTCTCCAACGCGTCGGGTCAAAATCAGCATGGCAATCTCCTTTCCTTATCCTTAATGTACACGCACTTCATCCTAGTACAGCCTCATCAGCATTCAGTATTGCCGAAATTGACAAAAAATAAAGCCAATAGCCTTTGATGAAGACATTTTCATGGCACCAGTGCCTTATTCAGCCGGAGCATCCAGCCCAAAAGCCGTATGCAAAGCGCGCACAGCCAACTCCATATACTTTTCCTGAACCACCACCGAAATCTTGATTTCAGAAGTGGAAATCATCTGGATGTTGATGTTTTCCCGAGCCAAGGTTTCGAACATTCTGCTGGCAACACCGGCATGGGAACGCATACCCACTCCAACCAGAGACACCTTGGCAATCTTGTCATCCGAACTGACTTCCCGAGCACCGACTTCCTTACAGACCTGCTCAAGGATCGCAAGAGCCTTGCGGTATTCATTACGATGTACCGTAAAAGTAAAATCAGTGGTATTGTCAGCCGCAACATTCTGCACAATCATGTCGACTTCGATATTGGCAGATCCAACCGGACCAAGAATACGATAAGCAACTCCAGGGATATCAGGAACCCCCCGAACAGTCAGCTTGGCTTCATCGCGATTGAAGGCGATACCGGAAATAATCGGTTGCTCCATGACATCCTCCGCATCCACACTAATCAGGGTACCTTCGCCCCCATCTTCAAAACTGGACAGAACCCGAAGGGGAACATTGTATTTTCCGGCAAATTCAACCGAACGAATCTGCAAGACCTTCGAACCCAGACTGGCCATCTCCAGCATTTCTTCAAAAGTAATACGACTGAGACGACGTGCCTGCGGAACCACTCGGGGATCCGTTGTATATACACCATCGACATCGGTATAGATCTGACACTCTTCGGCATGCAGCGCCGCAGCCAGAGCCACGCCCGTGGTATCCGAACCACCACGCCCCAAGGTCGTGGTATTACCATCGGCATCAACGCCCTGGAATCCGGCCACCACCACCACATACCCTTGTGCCAGATCGGCACGCATACGGGCATCATCAATCGACTCGATTCGCGCCTTGGTATAAGCACGATCGGTATGAATGGCAACCTGGGCTCCCGTGTAGGAACGCGCCGGAATCCCTCGTGCCTTGAGCGCCATGGCCAGCAGGGCTATGGTCACCTGCTCACCCGTACAAACCATCTGATCCAGTTCCCTCGGATCCGGATCTGCGGTAATCGCCTGCGACAGAGCAATGAGACGATTGGTTTCACCGCTCATAGCCGAAACGACGACAACCAACTGATGCCCCTGTTCACGCCAGCGCTCCACCCGCGCCGCAACCGCCTTAATCCGCTCCGGGGTACCAACCGAGGTACCCCCGTATTTCTGTACTATCAGCGCCATTTCCTGTCCTCAACCTCGATCCGCCTTACCTGGGTATCAGGGCTGCAGATGCTGCCTGCAGTAAGAATCCACCGTTGCCAAAACTTCTGGCAGAAGATCCACCCGATTACCACCACCCTGAGCCATGTCTGGCCGTCCGCCGCCCTTACCTCCCAGCGCAGCGGCCAGTTCGCCAACCAGTGCGCCAGCCTTGAGGCGGTCCTGCAATGGCTTGGCCACACCCACCAACAAACTGACCTGCCCTTCTTCAACACCAGCAAGAACAACCACACCATCTGGCAACAGATCACGCAGACTGTCATACATCTCACGCAAGCCACGTGCCGTTTGATTCTGCAATGTTTTCACCAGCAACCGAGCCGAACCAAGATCCAGCGCCTCATCAACCATGGCTAGGGTTGCATACCGACCCAAAGCCTGACGTGCTTTATCCAGTTCCCGTTCCATATCTTTCTGACGATCCAGAACCTGTTCGAGCCGTTCGGTGAGCCGGGCAGCAGGGGTTTTGAGCCGCGCCGCCAAGGATTCCCACTGTTCGTGTTCCTCAAAAGCCTGTTCGGCCGCCTCGACACCACAGATAGCTTCAATACGCCGCACTCCGGCAGAGATACCAGATTCCGAAACAATCCGGAAATAGCCGATCTCACCGGTCTGCTGCACATGGGTTCCACCACACAATTCCAGCGAGAATCCGGACTGACCCATAGCCAGCACTCGTACTTCCTCACCATACTTTTCACCAAAAAGGGCCATAGCACCACGCTCACGAGCTGCTGCCGGCGACATGACCTCGGTGTTCACCCGCGAATTGGCACAAACCTCTTGCTGTACCCTTAGGCTGATGCGATGCAGTTCCTCCCGGGTCAGCGGCTGGGGATGGGAAAAATCAAAACGCAAGGCTTCCGGAGTTACCTGAGAACCCTGCTGGGTCACATGGGGGCCAAGAACTTCACGCAAGGCCGCATGCAACAGATGAGTTGCCGAATGATGCACACGCAGGCGCTGACGCCGTGCCACATCGATAAAAGCATGAACAGTCTGTCCAGCAGTCAGCGAACCACGCACGACCTCGACATGATGAACAATCGCCTGCCCCTGGCGTGTGGTATCGCGCACCCGCAGGCTACAAGTCTCACCCTCAAGTCGGCCCGTATCGCCAACCTGCCCCCCGGAACGGGCGTAAAAAGGTGTCCGGTCAAGCACAACCAAACCAAGATCGCCTGCCTGCAGTATGTTGTGCGTCTGCCCATTGGCATAGAGCGCCAAGACGGAGGACTCAGTCTGCTCATGCTCATAGCCAGCAAAATCAGTTGCAGTGGCAACCTCGACATTCTGGTTGTAATCCACGCCAAACTGGGCATGAGCCCTGGAGCGCTCACGCTGCGCTTCAAGTTCTTTCTGAAAACCCTCCATATCGACACTGAGCTGGCGTTCACGCGCCACATCAGCCGTCAGATCAGGAGGAAAACCATAGGTATCCGCCAGCGTAAAGACAACATCACCCGGAATCACACGTCCCTGCAACTGAGCAATGGCCTGTTCCATGACTCGTAGCCCCTGATGCAGGGTGTGGGCAAACAACTCTTCTTCCTGAAGGAGGATACGCTCAATCTCTGTCTGACGTTCACGTAACTCAGGATAGGCACTTCCCATCAACCGAACCAGTTCGGGCACCAGTACGCTAAAGAAGTTACCCTGCGCACCCAGTTTATGCCCATGTCGACAGGCGCGTCGAATAATCCGACGCAGCACATAACCCCGGCCTTCGTTGGAAGGCAGCACACCATCGGCCACAAGAAAACTGCACGAGCGGACATGATCGGCAATCACCCGCAGCGATGGCTGCCCCTCGTCAACCACACCTACAACCGCGGCAATAAAGCGAATCAGGTCAACGAAAAGATCGACTTCATAATTGGAATGCACACCCTGCATGACGGCACTGATACGTTCCAGCCCCATGCCGGTATCCACCGAAGGTGCCGGCAGCGGATGCAGAACACCATCGGCAGTGCGGTTGAACTGCATGAATACATTATTCCAGATCTCAATAAAACGGTCACCATCTTCATCGGCAGACCCTGGTGGCCCACCTGCGATTTCTGGACCATGATCGTAGAAAATTTCCGTGCAGGGGCCACAGGGGCCTGTATCCCCCATTGCCCAGAAATTATCCGAAGCATAGGGAGCACCTTTGTTATCACCAATACGTATGATGCGTTCCTGTGGTACGCCCATTTCCTCGGCCCAAATACGATAAGCCTCATCATCGGCCGCGTAAACAGTGATCCACAAGCGCTCTTTGGGAAGATTCAGCCATTCATGGCCGGTGAGAAACTGCCAGGCCAGACGTATGGCATCATGCTTGAAGTAATCACCGAAGCTGAAGTTTCCCAGCATCTCAAAAAAGGTATGGTGGCGTGCGGTATATCCGACATTGTCGAGGTCATTGTGCTTGCCACCTGCTCGAACGCATTTCTGGGCCGAAACAGCACGCTGATAGGAGCGTTTTTCCAGACCCAAAAAACAATCCTTGAACTGGTTCATCCCAGCATTGGTGAATAGCAGAGTCGGATCATCGCCTGGAACCAGTGAACTGGACGCCACCCGTGTATGGCCATGCTGGGCAAAGAAACTCAGAAATGCCTCGCGGATTTGAGCACTACTCATCATGATGTCATCAATTCCTCTCTGGGTACCTTGATCAGCCTGGGCATTTTATTAGATGGTCTTCAGGCTTTGATTAGTTTGGGCTCGCAATAATCCTGCTGCAGTTTTGCCCGAAACAAAAGCATATTATACCGCTTTTTCAAAGGAGTTGCCTCTCAATCTCACAGCTTTCTCTCAGAAATCAGCATTGCCGGTAGTTCCGATCCTGCAATCGAGTTAAGATGCGCAATGAATAGATCAACCGCTGAGGAGAGGTGTGTCCATGGATGAAGTCCTGTTTATGTCTGCCGGTGAACTTGCTGACAAAATCCGTACCCAAGCCCTGACATCAGTTCGGGTTACCCAACTGCATCTTGAACAGATGCAGCGTGTTAACCCGATGCTGAATGCCATTGTTGTCGACCGCTATGCTAAAGCACGGGTTCAGGCCCAGGAAGCTGATGCCCGAATTACCCAGGCTCATCGTGACGGCACTGTTGACCAGTTGCCTCCTCTGCTTGGCGTCCCCTGTACCATCAAGGAAAGTTTTGCTGTGTCCGGCATGCCTAATACCGCAGGAAGCATTCATCGTCAGCACCTGATTGCTGATAAGGATGCACCGGCCGTTTCCCGAATCAAAGATGCCGGCGCCATCATTCTTGGCCTGAGTAACACGTCCGAACTCTGCATGTGGATGGAGTCCTTTAACCCTGTCTATGGCTTGACCAATAACGCTTACAGCGAAGAACACACTGCCGGAGGCTCCTCCGGCGGCGAAGGTGCCATTGTCGGCTCAGGCGCCTCCCCCTTTGGACTTGGCTCAGATATTGGTGGCTCCATCCGCATGCCAGCCATGTTCAACGGTGTATTTGGTCACAAGGGAAGTCCAGGACTGATTCCCAATACAGGCCAATTCCCCCAGCCTGAGGGTATTGCCCAGGAAATGCTTTCCACCGGACCGATCTGCCGACGGGCAAGCGACCTGCCCCTGTTGATCGGTATTCTTTCCGGGCAAAGCGGTAAAATGCACAGTGCCTCCGCAGACCGAGTGGCCTCCTTACGCATCCTGCGTCGTCGTCCAGACTCCATGGTCAAGGCAAGCCGCCCTCAGACAGAAGCGTTGGAGCAGGCGACTCTGCTGTTGCAGCAGGCTGGGGCCCGTGTTGAATACCACGACTGGCCGGAATTTGGCCAAGCCTTTGACATTTGGAGCAACACCCTCAGTTCTTCTGGCAGTACCTCCTTTGCCGAGATGATGTACGGCAGCCGTGAAATTCGCCCTGCCTTACAAGCCCTGACCCGGCTTGGTCGCCAGCATGCACCGCATACCCTGCCACTGATCATGCTTAGCCTGTTGGAACACATTCCTGATCTGATGCCCGGGCGACGCGAAAGGCTGCTGGTTATGGGACAGACCCTGCGCCAGCGAATCATCAACGCGCTCGGCGATGATGGTATTCTGCTCGATCTTTCCTATCCGACACAGGCACCCCGTCATTACCGATCCATGCTGCCACCCTGGGGATTCCCCCGATCGGCCATCTACAACGCCCTGCGCCTGCCGAGTACGCAGGTCCCCATGGGCGTACGTTCCGGGCTCCCAACCGGCATCCAGATTGTTGCTTCGCCCCAACAGGATGTTCTGACCGTCAGTGCAGCTCTTTTCCTGGAAGAACATACGGGCGGTTGGACCCCACCTTGGAATGTTGGTTAAACCACCGTTCATCTGATTGATTCCATGACGGCTCATGCCGTCATATCCCTGTCATTGATTGGGTGTTTACTGAATGAACAAACAATGATAAAGGTTAAGGAGTAAGCGTCATGGAATGTCAGGAATGGTTAGAAGACTGGGAGCAGGATCAGGAGCACGAAGCTGTTCTGACCGCTGGTGTTGGTGTCGATGAAAGCGATGATGGCGTAGGGCATCTGATCTAAGAAGCACAGGGTATGTACCCACCCTTGGAGCTTTAGCCCGAATAGAGCAATTGCCTGTTCCGGTTTACATGAATCATGACGGCACTGCCGATCTTACATGCGCATGATTCTGAGAAACGAACAAAGGTCGGGGGCTGCACGTTGATCTGGATATTCTGGGTGCATTCGTGGCCTTGCGACAACAGTGTACTGAACTCTTCTAAAACAAGACCGATCGCTCAGCGTAATTGATTCCGGAAAGCGGTCGGTGTCTGCCCTGTCCATCGTTTGAATGCCCGGGTAAAATTGGCCATGTCGGCATACCCAAGCAATTCAGCCACCTGTTCAATCCTGCAGCGTGGATCTTCCAGCAACAGGGCAGCCCGACGCTTGCGAACCGACTCAACCAGTTGACTCCATGTGGTCTGGTACAGAGCCAGACGGCGTTTAAGGGTGCGGCTGGACAAATGCAACTGATCGGCAACCTCCTCAAGAGCCATGAGACGCTGTTCCTCGATCAGTACGTTTTCAAGCCGGGCACGAACACGCTCCATCCAGCCCACGGGTTGCACCAAATGCCGCAACTCCTGTTCACAATGTTCAATCGCCAGACGGCAGGAAACCGGATCAGCCATAAGCAGAGGATAGTGCAGGTAATGAGACTGAAAGATAAAGCGGGTGCATGGCTGCTGAAATCGCAGAGTCCCCGCCGTTGCTGCAGCCATGGCCTGCAAGCCGGGTGGTTCAGGGAAATCCAGATCAACCCGGGCAAACATTCTTTTACCGGTCGCCATTTCGCCCATACGGTAGAATCCGTATGCCAACGCCAGCAACAGTGCTTCACGCAGTGGATGCAGGTTCAGATGATCCTCAACAAACAAATGACAGGTATCTCCCAGGCGTTCCATGCGTAGCGTAAGATGATCAATCCGCAGCGGCACGTATTTTTCGGCAATTTGCAAGGCCTGAGCCACATGATCTGCCGTCATGGCCGCAAATCCAATGTAGCCATGCATGGATAATTTCATGCGGGCACCAATACATTCGGCCAGAGCAAAGGGATTGTGCTGCAGCAAGACATGAGTTAGCAACGTATTTAAAACCACCAGAGGCACCCGTGAAGCAGGCTCCTGCAAGTGCGCCTCAACCAGGCCATGTTGGTGCAAAAACTCTTGACGTTGCCCGACAGTCATTCCCAAATCCTGCCAGGCATCCAGAACCAGCAGCAGATAGGTGGCAGCTATGCCCGCCTTTGAGTCTGATTCCAATCGTCCACTCCACAGGTTTCCCACATCATCGCAACATCATAACCGATCCCGAAGCACAAACCCAATCAAGGCGATCAGGGCAATGCAACGCCCCAAAAAGTTGACGTTTATTCAGTTTTGTGATGAACTTGTTGAATGACCTGTACTGGGAAAAGCCGATGTCCAATCGTCGTCAGTTTGTCA
>JAJZHM010000144.1 GCA_021804485.1 Pseudomonadota bacterium
AACGGCCTGTGGTTTGTTTATTGCCATTCTTGGCTTGGTAGCCTTCAACGGCCTAAACAACCGGGTCCGTGTCATTATGCATCAACTCGAAACCATCAAGGTCATGCTGCTGAACCGGGTAAAATCAACCCGTAAAGACAAGTTCAGCACTGCTGCAAATACCGAGGTAGTCTGAATATGCGCTATTTTGAGGTCCGTAAGGCGCGTATCGAAATCATTCCCATGATCGATATCATGTTTTTCCTGCTGGTGTTCTTTATCATGTTCACCCTGCACATGATACCGTCCAAGGGATTGAGTTCGCATCTGGCCAGCAGCAGTTCAACCACATCCCTGCCGCATCCTCAGGTGATCGTCAACCTGAATACCCAAGGGCTGATCGAGGTTGACGCCCATGTCATGACTCCGGATCAGCTGACCAGCTTCCTGGCGCATATGCCCCATCCTCAGGATGTGGTTGTCACCATTGCCGGCGCTCAGGACACATCTTTACAGCATTTGATGACGGTCATGGATGCCTGTCGTCATGCAGGAGTAACACAAATTGGTCTCGCTGCCCGTGAAATCCAACATTAAGAATGAACTAACCCGTGCAGCCGTCCTAGCGGCATGCTCGGAAGCACTGATCATTGCCAGTGTCGTCTGGGCCCTTGCCCAGGCTCGCCAGCACGTTGAGCCACCCGCCATCCCGGTAATGATTACTTTCCCTGCACTGCCGACCCCTCCAAAACCAGTGGAAAAAACACCTCCAAAACCGGTAGAGCACCATGTGGTCCATCATGTTCCACAACCCAGACCGCAGCCCGTTCCACTGCCCAAACCCCCGGTGCCCGAGGCCAAACCGACCCCCGAGGCGCTGCCGCAACCGCCGAAGGTGACCGCCCCCAAAGTGGAGCAGCCGAAACCTGCTGCCCCAATAACTCCTCCGGCACCACCGCAGCCTGATCCGCATCTGCTGGCCACCTTCAACGATCAGGTTCTGGGTGCTGTCCAGTCTGCCGTACAGTATCCTTTTGCGGCTCGTATGGCGCATATGCAGGGACGCACCCGGGTACGTTTCAACTATCTGGATGGCGTGGTCAGTAATGTTACCGTGGTCACAACCTCGGGCTACGATATTCTGGATGATGCCGCCATTCAGGCGGTGATGAATGCCCACTACCCTGCACCACCGGCCAGTCTGAAGGGGAAAAGCCTGCCATTCACCCTATGGGTCGTACATCACCTGCATAATTCTGAGTAAGCCTTGCTCGGTTGTCTCTGAACCCTTGACTGGATGCAGAAGGCAACCGAATGATCCCCTCTTCGCTCCATTTTCACCTATACTAGGCTCGACTTGTCCCGGATCGGGGGTCTGCGTGTTGAACTTTTATGAAAAAGCGGTAGTCATGCTTGGACTACATGATTTGCTGCCCAGCACGATCAGCATGCCTGCCTATCTTGTGACTGGCTATGAGCCCATTGATGAAGAGCATCGGCATTTATTTGCCCGGGTCAATACCTATGCCCATGCCATCGAAAGTCAAAATGACTGGCTGATTGAGCGCTGCCACCAATTCTTTCGCAGTTATGCCCGTACTCATTTTGAGCATGAAGATGCGATTATGCAGCGTATTCACTACGAGTCAGCACTACACAATCAACACTTGCGTGCGCACTCGCGTTTCTGGCTGCATATGGAAAAAATCAAGGAGCCAGGACACCGGACGCATGAAACTCTGGACTTCATGCTGCACTGGCTGGAGGGACACATTAATCACCAAGATCGCCAGCTTTGTCAGGTCTTGCTTCGTGATCATCCTGACTTTCTGGAGCACGATCACAGGCATTAATCATCGCCTTGACCTAAGCATGCAATAAGACACCACCACGCCCACAACGGGAAAGTTAAATGCGCCTGTTCGAAGGAGCATTTTAAAATACCAAGCCGGCCCTCAACAAGGATAAAGCTGGCCGATCAGGGCACTAATAGCCCAATCAACCTTAAGAATACGCGCTCCGCAGTGCACCATTTCAACTCCAAGACTTTCCAGCAAAGTCCGTTCGAATGGCACCCAGCCTCCTTCAGGTCCAACCAGCAAAAGAGTGGGTTCTTTGATATTGACTGGACAGGGATGCTCCCCTTGGGGGTCTGCCAGCAATGCCCTGCGCCCCTGCATCAGTATGGGCAGTTCATCCTCGACAAAAGGACGAAACAAATGGCGTAATTCGACTAGGGGCATGCATGTGTCCCGAACCTGACTGAGCCCTTCCAGACACTGCTGACGGATCGATTCCTCACGAAGCCATGGCGTTGACCAGAAACTTTTTTCAACACGGGCACTATGAATGAGGATCAAATGCTTGACACCAAGTCCTGCGACCAACTGCAGTGTTCGTTTCAGAACCTTGGGACGAGGCAACGCCAGTACAAGCACAACAGGTCGCAGCGGTGGTGGCTGCTGATCCAGAACAACCGAGAGTCGGTATCCTTCCTGGGCATTACCTGCTAGAACACACCCCTCACCCATAAGACCATCGGTCATTCCAACCCGAATCCGGTCTCCCGGTTGTACTGCGAGTACTTGCTGCATGTGCTGCGCCCTAGGACCCGTGACGTGCACACAGCCATCAGCTTCGTACTCATGCTCGCCAAACAACAGCAGGTTCACGCCATTCAGCCCCGGATTTTCTCAACCACCGCAGTAGTGGACACTCCTGCGACCAGTCCGAGGACTTTGACCGTACCGCCCCAGGAACGAACCAGATCGGCACCGACAACGCCGTCAATTCCATAGTCTCCACCTTTAACCAATACATCCGGCTGCAAGAGCTTCAGCAGACGTTCGGGGGTATCCTCTGCAAAGGAGACCACCCAATCCACCGATTTGAGACCGGCCAGCACCGCCATGCGACGCTCAACCTGATTGATGGGGCGTCCCGGCCCCTTCAGACGGTTGATTGAGGCATCTTCGTTCACCGCCACAATCAGACGATCACCCTCAGCTCGAGCCTGCTGCAGATAGTGCACATGACCGGCATGCAGGATATCAAAACAACCATTGGTCATAACAATCCGTTCGCCACGCTGACGGGCTTCGTGGACCGCCTGACACAACTGCTCCAGAGACAGCACACCATCTTCCATGCGTTCACGAGGCGCAACCTCTGCCGCCAGTTCTTCAGCACTGATGGCATAGGTCCCGAGCTTGCCAACCACAAAACCTGCCGCAACATTGGCCAGTGCCACCGAGGAGGCCAGTGCACCTCCGGCCGCCAGCGCCACGCCCAATACAGAAATGACGGTATCACCAGCGCCGGTAACATCAAAGACCTCTTTGGCCTGGGCCGGCCAATGAACCGGATCCTGATTCTGGCAAAGCAAGGTCATCCCTTTTTCACTGCGCGTGACCAGCAAGGCAGACAACTCCAGTTGCTGCATCAGCTGCTGACCACGACGCTGCAATGCTTCTTCCGAATCAATAGCACCTGCTATCGCCTCAAACTCATGCATATTAGGGGTGAGCAGGGTTGCACCGCGGTACTTACTGAAATCCGAGCCCTTGGGATCCACCAGAACCTGCAGGCCACGTACCCGCGCCAAGGCAATCAACTCGGGGCAATGGGCCAGTGTTCCTTTGCTGTAATCAGAGAGAATCAGTACCTGTGCCTGATCCAGCAAGGCAGAGACCCGTTCCGTGAGGCTGGCAGCTTCCTCCGGACTAAACCCCTCCTCGAAGTCTACGCGCAGCAGTTGCTGATGGCGGCTCAAAATGCGCAATTTGGTGATGGTCGGTTTGCGCTCAACCGTCTGAAAATAACAGGTTACTCCAGCAGCCTCAAGACGCTCCTGCAAGACTCGGGCATGAGCATCAGCGCCCACCAGACCCACCAGAATCACCCGTGCACCAAGTGCCGCCATGTTGAGGGCAACGTTGGCGGCGCCACCAGGGCGATCTTCCTCAGCACCCACCCGAACAACTGGCACCGGGGCCTCGGGGGAAATGCGACCGGTCGCCCCTGTCCAGTAACGATCCAGCATGACGTCGCCAATGACAATCACATGCGCCTGACGAAAATCCGGTAATACGGTTTGTCCCATCTCCTGCTCACCCCTAGAGAAAACTAGCCATTGAAAGCCCGGCAATGCTAGCATTAAACCGGAGCGTATTAGTACGATCCGAGCAAACTACCGGGTAGCCAAGGTATGCAACAGGTCGATTTTAGCAGGATTCAAAGGGTTCTGATCATCAAGCTGCGTCATCACGGTGATGTACTACTGATTTCTCCTCTACCCACCTTGATCAGGCAACGCTATCCGCACATTAGGATCGACGCTCTGGTCTATGCGGATACTCGCCCCTTGATTGAGCACCACCCTGATTTCGATACCATTCATGTTATTGACCGCTCATGGAAACATCTTGGCATTACTGGCCAGATTCGTGCTGAATGGCAACTTCTTTCCCAACTAAAACAGGCCCGCTATGACCTGATTCTGCACCTGACTGAGCACTGGCGTGGTGCCCTGCTTTGCCGGCTGCTCAAGCCGCCGCTGGCCGTCGTCGCCTCCTACCCAAGACGCCGTGCCTTTGTTTGGTGGGAGAAAAGTTTCAGTCAGCACGTACCCGTTCCTGGCCGTCTGCGCCATACCGTTGAAAAACATCTGGACACCCTGCGGGTGCTTGGTC
>JAJZHM010000145.1 GCA_021804485.1 Pseudomonadota bacterium
TTCATGACCAGAAGTCCGGGCAGGAGCTTTGTGATCGTGTTCATGAGGTTTTCTCCTGACATTTGGTTATAACCTTATAATAAAAAGTTTTATTATATTTGTAAAATTGATATTTATTATTTAATAAATAAGTATTTCTGAATTAAAAAGGAGCTGATCTGGATCAATAAAATATTTCAGTGGCGTTCAAAAATGAGTTGTAAAATTAAGGTATGCTGATTGATAATGATAACGATTCTTATTTGCGATTGAGGGTGATATGACTGCTGAGGCGCACATCATTGAACGGACACTTGCAGACTTGCAAGTCTCGGAAAAGGCTCGTGTCAGTCGCCTTTGTGTCGAAGATGGCCTCAAGGCACGCTTGCTGGCGATGGGGCTGGCATCAGATCAGGAACTGGAGCTGATTCGGATCGCTCCATGGGGTGGCCCGCTGCATGTGCGGGTAGGAACGACGGATCTGATGCTGCGCCGTCTGGATGCGCTTGCTGTGCAGGTGTACTGAGTGAAAAAACGTGTCGTTCTGGTAGGCATGCCAAATACTGGCAAATCGACACTTTTTAATCGTTTGACCGGCTCTATGGCCAAAACCGGAAATTGGCCGGGAATTACCGTCGATTTGTTAAGGGCACGTCTGATGGTGGGGCCTGATCTGGTCGAACTGGTGGATCTTCCAGGCATCTATGATTTGCGGGGCTACTCGGATGATGAGAAGGTCGTTCAGACATTTTTGGCGACCCAGAATGTACATGCGCTGATTTTGGTCGTAAATGCTTCCCAGTTATTGCGTCAGTTACGCCTCGTGTTGCAGGTGAAGCATCTGGGTATTCCCATCCTGCTGGTGCTGAACATGCATGATGAGGCGCGTCAGCGAGGAATCCATGTCGATCTGGATGGTTTGGCAGCTTATCTTGAAGTGCCCGTACTGGCCCTGTCGGCTAAAAAGGGCACCGGTCTTAATCAGATTGAACCGACGCTGACAACCATTCTTGCTGGATTGTCGCCGAAAACGCTTCATCCGGATTCCTTTGCTCATTTGCCTCGCGAGGAAACGTTGACGGCAGAGCTGTCAGTTCTGGATCGTTATATTCAGGTTCCACGTCAGGCCGATGCGGATCTTACTGAGCGGCTGGATCGCTGGTTATTGCATCCGTGGCTGGGTTTGCCGCTGTTTCTGCTCATGCTTTACCTGATGTTTCAGGGGGTTTATGCCTTGGGGACGCCGATTCAGGATTTTTTGGCATCTGCCATGGATCTTGTCAAGGTGCAAGTTCTGCAACCCTTGTTTCAGCTGTGGCCGGTAGGCTGGCCCGGAGGTGATTTTGTACGGGGCTTACTGCTTGATGGCGTTTGGGATGGATTGGCAACAGTGGCGTCTTTTGTGCCGCTGATTGTGCTGTTTTTCCTGTTTATGGCCCTTCTGGAAGACACTGGCTATTTTTCCCGGGCAGCTTTTCTACTTGATGCGCTGATGCAGCGCCTTGGTCTTGATGGACGCGCCTTTGTCATGGTTCTCATGGGGTTTGGTTGTAATGTCCCAGCCCTGATGGGAACCCGGGTCATGCGCAGTCGGGCAATGCGCCTACTGACGATGCTGATCATTCCGATGTCGCTGTGTTCGGCGCGTCTGCAGGTTTTTGTGTTTATTGCCTCGGTTCTTTTCGGACCGTATCAGGCACCTTTGGTTCTTTTCGGACTTTATTTGACCAGTATTGCCTCGGCTATGTTGACTGCATTGCTATTCCGTCGTTTTTTTGTATCGAATGAGCCGTTTATCTTGGAAATGCCGCCATATCGGTTGCCAACAATGCGGATGATGCTGCTTCGGGCCTGGCATGAGGTTGGGCATTTTCTTCGTCGTGCCACTCGCTTCATCACTATAGGGGTGGTGCTGGTTTGGTTGTTGACTCATCTGCCTTGGGGTGCTGGCGAACATGCTTCCTGGGCAGCCTGGCTGGGGCACTGGACACAACCCATCATGAAGCCCATTGGTCTTGATGATAATCTGACCCTGACCCTGATTTTTGGATTTGTGGCCAAGGAAATCGTGCTTGGCTCCCTAGCGGTTATTTACCATGTTCAGGGCAATGGACTTGAGCAGCATCTGCGCCACAGTCTGACGGTGGCTCAAGGGCTGAGCTTTATGGTTTTTACTCTGGTATATACGCCATGCCTGTCGACGGTGGTGACGCTTTATCATGAATCGCGCAGTCGTCTTTATACCGTGTTTGCGGTGGCTTGGCCGCTCTTGCTGGCCTGGGTTCTGGCATATCTGACCTATCAGGAATCCCTGCGTTGGTGATGTCCGTTTCTGAGGCAATTAAGGTGCACTGGGTGCAGCGGGTTCTGGACTGGTATGACCATCATGGTCGCAAGGATTTGCCTTGGCAGCAGCAGCCGACTCCTTACTCGGTATGGGTCTCGGAGACTATGTTGCAACAGACACAGGTCTCCACTGTCCTACGTTATTACCAGCGTTTCATTCAGCGTTTTCCAACTTTGGGTGAACTGGCTGTAACCCCTGTTGATGATGTTCTGCCTTACTGGGCTGGGCTTGGCTACTACCGAAGAGCTCATTTGCTGCATGCCGGGGCGTATTACCTCGTGCGTAAATATGGCGATGTACTGCCATCAACGCTGCAGGATTGGCTTGAGGTTCCAGGTGTTGGTCGTTCGACCGCGGGTGCAATTCTGGCTTTAGGCATGAATCAGCGAGGTATTATTCTTGATGGAAACGTGCAGAGGCTTCTGGCCCGCTGGCTGGGTGTCATGGAGCCCAAAGGCAGCAGTAAATTTCTGAAAATACTTTGGCAGTACGCTGAGGCCTTAACTCCTGATCACCATGGTCGTGAATACGGTCAAGTCATGATGGATTTGGGTGCCATGATCTGTACGACGCGACAACCCCGTTGTGATGTCTGTCCAATCAAAGAGGATTGTCAGGCTCTGGAGCAGGGTATTGTGGCAGATTTGCCTGTGCCACGAGCATCGAAGCAGGTTGCGCAGCGGCGTCGCCATGCATTGCTGATCAGCGACGGGGAGGGTCAAATTTTGTTGATTCGGCGTCCAGGGCAAGGGGTCTGGCCAGGTCTGTATGTGTTTCCTGAATTGCCTGAGTGGACCGAACACCATGAAGATCCTTGGGATTATCTGTCTTATCAAGGAAGCAGGCCGCGCTTTCAGGGACGGCTGCAGCACCGTTTCAGTCATTTTCAACTGGACTGGATTTTGTGGCAGTTGGACTCGTGGGGAAGCGTAGGGGATGTCGATTCGCTGTGGTATGCTTATACCCAAGTAAATCAACAGCCATCAATCGCTGTTCCATCCCCTGTTGCCAAAATCCTTAAGGAGTTAGCTTTGACACGTCAAGTCTTTTGTCGTAAATATCAGAAAGAATTGCCCGGTCTGGTGATGCCTCCCTTCCCAGGTACTCGTGGACAGAAAATTTTTGAACAGGTTTCCCAGCAGGCTTGGCAGGAGTGGCTAAGGCATCAGACCATGCTGATCAATGAAAATCATCTCAATGTCATGGAATCCTCAACACAGACGTTTTTGACAGAACAACTGGAGAAATTTCTGGATAATAGCGACTATGAGCGCCCAAAAGGCTATGTTCCGCCGAAGTCATAAGCTTTGGAAAAAGGCTTGACGGTTGCAATCGGAACGGCTTTAATACGCACCTCGTGTGGCCAGGTAGCTCAGTCGGTAGAGCAGCGGATTGAAAATCCGCGTGTCGGCGGTTCGATTCCGCCCCTGGCCACCATTCATTGACGCCCAACACTTATCTGTTGGGCGTTTTTGTTTCTGCCTATCCCCACAGCATGCGCCTTTCAGGGCTATTCTGCGTGTGCCACCGTCCCCCGTCTTATGACCCGAATTACCCCCAGTTCGATTCGTTTTTGCTCTCTGTTCTCAGGAAAGAGAGATAAACTTCTGCGCCCCAGCACACGCAAACCCCCTGTTTTATCAATCGATTGTGCCTGTGTTAAAAAGAGCAGTTGATGTTATGGGCTGCTCGGGCAGTCATACCATGGCAACCGCGACCGCGCAGGGCATGGCATACAGCCCCAGGCGTTGCTGCGTCGTTACGAGCCTTCGGTAGGCAAACAATGGTCCCTCAGCTTCTGGTTTCCCCTTGTCCTGACTCTTGACCTTGAAAAGGTCAATGGGCTTATCACTCTTCAGGCCAGCGCGCTGCATGATCTGCTCAGCTTTGGCCGGCTTGCCATGAAAAGACCATAGGGCCTTGAAGATCGCCGCCTGACCTTCACTGCAGTGGATCAGGTCGTGGGGCCACTCAGGCAGCGTGATCCAGCGGAAGTCTGCTGAGAACGGACCGAAGATCGGTGCGGTAGGATCCACCCGGGTCTCACGGGTTACGGCACTCGGGATCAGCGTGATGCCGCCCCCATAAAAAAGGAATCGCTCTTCCATGGGCAGCCACTCAAAGTCATGACCGGTGCGTGCCACGTAGCTGTGCCTTTGCCGGGGAGCGATCACCCGCACCAAGGAATCCGGCACCCGTACCCGATCAAGAACATCGGGTTGATGCAAGAGGGTCGTCATGTCACGGGCCAGCAGTACCGGTGCCCGCCGTGCCTCGCCCAATCGCC
>JAJZHM010000047.1 GCA_021804485.1 Pseudomonadota bacterium
GACCTATCTTAAATGTAGAAACCGCAGAATATGCTGCCACAGTCTTTTGAAAAATCCTGCCTGTTCATCGGACTCTAAAGCGATCAAAGGCTGTTCCGCATAAGGCTTGCCATTTAAGGTCGTCACCACCTTACCCACGACTTGACCCTTGGCAATCGGAGCCTGCAAATTCGGATTGAGCACGATACTGGCACGCAAACCAGACTGCGAACCTTTGGGAATGGTCAGAGCCAAATCACTACCCAAACCTGCTGATACTGTATCCTGCTGGGCAAACCAAACAGGTGCTTTGGTTAATGGAGTTCCTGAGTGATAAGGTACAACCGTCTCAAAAAAACTATATCCCCAGTTGAGCAAAGCACGTGGTTGATCGGCGCGAGCCTGCATGCTGTCTGTGCCTAAAACCACCACGATCAAACGCATCCCGTGGCGCTTAGCCGACGCCACCAGCGAGTAACCCGACTCTTCCGTATGCCCGGTCTTGAGACCATCTACGGTGGGATCGGTATAAAGCAATGCATTGCGGTTTCCCTGAGTATGACCACCCCAAGCAAATTCACGTTCACTATAAATCGGATAATAATGAGCGTTATCACGAATGATGGTTCGTGCCAAGGTTGCCAAATCCCGGGCTGAAGAATAATGCTGGGGATCAGGTAAACCAGAGGCATTCATATAATGCGTATTGCTTAGCCCCAACTGCTGCGCTGTACTATTCATCATCTCAGCAAAGGCTGATTCCGTACCCGCTATATGTTCAGCGACGGCGGTACATGCATCATTGGCTGAAACCACGATGATCCCACGCAACAGGTCTATGACACGAACCTGCCCATTGACCGGCAAAAACATGGTGGATTCCTGATTGCTGCCGTGCCGCCATGCCTTATCAGAAACCGAGACAGTATCATCCTCATGCAAACGTCCCTCAAGCAGAGCGCGTTCGACGATATAGCTGGTCATTAACTTCGTGAGACTGGCAGGCCCTAAGCGTAGATCAGCATTTTTAGCCGCCAGTACCTGTCCACTTTCAAAATCCATGACCAGATAAGCCTTATCATCCAGAGCGGGCGGGGCCGGTACGATAATCTCAGCATGAGCTACGCTGATCAACATCCCCACGACCACCACACCCTGCCAGAGCTGGCGCATAAAACATGATTTCAGATCCATAAATGCCATGTGAAATTCCCTGAGGTTTAGGCAAAAAAACGTACCTAGTTTATCACTTTCACCTCTATCAAAAGCGGCAGCTCCTACATTTTGCATGAAAATTAACGCAACAATGTCCTACAACCCGACAATCATGGACGCATGACTCACCCAGAGTCCCCCACACACCTTCAATTTGGCCTCGACAGTACGGTACAATAACCACATGGGGGCATAGCTCAGCTGGGAGAGCGTCTGGTTCGCAATCAGAAGGTCGGCGGTTCGATCCCGCCTGTCTCCACCAATTTTAATACGTAACATATTGATTTATATAATGATGTTGCGATGGAATAGGGGTCTACCCTCAATCTAACCCTCGTATAGAAACCGAGGGTTCTTGCCTACCGTTCTTCGGGATTCTTGATGTACGGAGGACATTCTGTGACCGGATAGCTAGTTCGGCTGACGAATTAGATTTCCGGTGTTTTTTTGCTGTGAATCATTAAATTTTAGGACAGGTGGACAAAAATAGTGACCGAACGGTTTCCCCGCTTGACACCCTTAACCTGATGTATAAACTTCACAGCGTGGCGTCTCCTGTGGTTTACCCACAGGACCCCGGCAGCTCGCGCTCCCGGCGTTCATCGTCCCGATGGCTTTTGGCCATTGGTCCCGGCACCCCGCGGTGACGGATTACTCCCCAAGGGGATCTTCCCCGAGGCCCCGGTCGCTTGCGCGGCCGGTTTTATTTTTAGAGGACTACTCTTGGACGAACGGAAGAGGGTTGTGGTCCTGGTGGATGGATTCAATCTCTACCACGCGATTAAAGAGCTTAACTGGGATCCGAGCACAGGGAAGAAACTCCAAAAAGCCCACTTGAGGTGGCTTGATCTGTGGGCTTTAAGTAAAGCCATTATTCACCCCTCTAGGGACAATCTGGTTAGTGTTTATTGGTTCTCTGCCTTCGCGGATTGGATCCCATCTGACTCCAAAATTCGTCACCAGGTCTATTGTCGCGCCCTCCGATCAACCGGCGTTCAAACCATCTTAGGCAACTTCAAGAAAAAGCCACGGAAGTGCCCTAAATGTAGGCATGAGTGGGCAGCACACGAGGAGAAAGAGAGTGATGTCAACTTGGCGATCCAGCTTGTGCGGCTCGCTTTCAAAGATGGCTTCGACAAAGCGATAATCTTCTCAGCCGATACCGATCTTGCTCCGGCCATTAAAATGGTTAAAGAGACACACCCGACTAAGGAGGTTCATGTCGCAATCCCTGCGAGGCGCCTTCAAAAAACGAATGCTCTGGTGTCCGCTGCCCACGGCAAGATAAAACTCCGTGAAAGTCATTTTGCAAATAACCTCCTGCCGAAACACATTACCACTGGGGATGGTAATGGGATTATACGGCCTGAGTATTATGATCCTCCTACTACCCTGAGGTGACATGTAATACCGTCCCGGCCTACCTTCCCTCACGGACTCAGTCGGTATTGGTCAGCTAGAGCCGCAAGCTGCTTGTCCTGTTCAAAATCCGACAGACACTGCTCAAAGTTCCGCAAAGCCATGATCACGTCCTCTCTCGAAGGGTTGTGCTCGATCGAGATCCTAAGGCTGAAGTCAGTAGATGGGTATGCCCCCGTGATTGTGCTGTAAACGCCGTCCTGCCTGTTAGCGGCTGTGTAAAACCGCCTGATTCTGCAGCGTAATTTTGCAGTTATAAAACCCTGCCTCGATGGCATGTGCGGTGTGCAGCCGGGATGGTGGTTGATCGTTTTGACGGGGATGCTCTGTGCTGATGACTTTTTTCTGATTATCCATTTACTTCATCCTTATCGCTTGATGATCCCCATAACAGTTGCACATTGAGGCTAATGGATCCGATGAGCAGCAACCCGAGGACTGCTATCGTCGTTAATTTCCAGTGAGGCCATGGTGAGTTGAAACTTGTATCCATGGAACGCAACTCCATGGACTGAAACGGTATCGAAGGATGGAATTCGCTGGTTAGGCTGAGCACATCAACACACCCCCCGTCTACATCGCGACAAAGCAACTGCTCACCATGACGATCATGGGCCAGGTAAAGCATCTGTCCACGGTAAATGGGATAATAGGACTTCACGTTGATCCATCCTTCAGGGGTTAATAATGTGGTGGTGTGATCATGATACCAACCCATATGGGCGTCACCGATGCAATGCTTTTGCAGGGGCCAATATTCATAAACAGTGTAGCTACCCCAAATCAGTACACTTAGCCCCAGGAGCAGATTGACTCTGCTCCTGTTGGATTCTGATTTGATCAGTAGGTCCAGCAACGTTGGAACTGCCATAAACAAGGCTGCGGCTGCCCAAAATATTGCTGTACTATTCATAAATGATCTCCAGTGATCAACCAAGGATTAAGGGGCCAGGAAATAGGCGACTTGTAATACCACGCCGCCGTTTTGAAAATCCAGCCATGTCGAGGCCAAATCTCCTTGAGCATCACCATTGAACTGGGGTGATTGAGCCACGAAGGATGTATTCTGATTGACGATATCAACGCGCTGCACAGTGCTCCACGTGGATGCACTCCAGGAGTAACTGCTCATTTCAATGGGTGCTGTGACTCCCAGAGTGGCTGAAGTGCCAAGCCAGATCAGTGTAGGCTGGCTAGCCATGGACATCAGGTGCTTGTTGATTCCCCCCCAGGCCAGTCCTGAATCAAGTAGCTTAGGCTGCGTTGCGACAGCACTGTGGTTGTTGACCTGCAGCGGACTAGCATAAAGCTGACCGCTTAGTGTTTCTCCGTTATTGATGGTGGGATAGATGGCTCCAGAACTACTTTGCAACCATGACATCATGATTCTATCCTGTGCATCGATAGCCAGTTCCGCGCCCTGAGCCCCCTGACATGACGGAGTACTTCCTGAATTTATGCCCTGTGCTGGAGCGCAGTAGGCTTGAACTACCGTTATCGGGGGTGTCCATTGCGATGACGATGATGATAGCCAGCTGACATTGATGATCGAGTTAAGCGGGTTGAGGTTATAGTCAGCACTAGAGGCCTGCGACCAGGCAACGGTGACGTTGCCCTGACTGTCAACGACCATACTGGGAGCATCTGAACCAGGATTTGCAATCAATTGATCTATCTGTTGTACAGAACCCCATTGACCATTCTGGTAGTGGCGGGACATCAGTACCTGGGCAGGGGTAGTTCCTGTCTGTGGGGCGTTAAGTGTAATCCAGGCCGTGGTAATATTACCCAGCGCATCAATAACCACTTGAGGCATTCCACTGCTCTCTCCTGTGCCGTTGTTATCTACCTCCAGGGGTGAGCTCCAGCCTGTGCCTGGTTGGTAAACACTGGTCCAAACTCCCATGTTGGTGCCCGAGTTTTTGGCAGCACTAGCGGTATAGGCATTCCACACCAAAGCAAATTCACCCTGGGCATTGACCGCGATCTGAGGTGTAACCGCTGGCATGGTGGTGCTCAATATTTGTAATGCTCCCCAAGTGCCACTAGCCGCATTGAATAGCCGCGAAACTATGGCTACGGGTGAGCCCAAGGCTGTTGCACCCATTACGGTCCAGACTGCCATGATATTCCCTTGAAGATCAGCCACGAGCACTGGGCTCAAAGAGCCATTTTTCTCAAGGCCATTAGCGGCTTGAGTTTGTGGAGTATCCAGTGTCTGCACAGCACTCCAGGAGGAATTACTGCGGGTGAATCGAGCGGTTTGCAGTACGTAGTTGTTATTCTCAGGAATTGACCAGATGACTGTCAGGTTGCCAGCAGCATCCATGGTCTGCACCGGAGCAACGATGGCAGGAATGATATCGTTGCTGACGACCGTAGAGGGTATATACATTTTTGATGCTGAATCAAGGTTACCCAAGTTATTCCATAGGCCTTTCTGCAAGCTGACTGAAGAGGCAGCATTGGTACCAGAAGGAACACTGCCAGAGTTTATGCTTGAGCTTCCTGATGAGGGCAATGTTGATGAGGCAGTTGATGCCGTACTGGCCCCTGAGCCACCGCCACAGGCAGTGAGGATAGTCACAGGCAATATAAACATCCAATGCAGGTTGGAACAACGCGAGGAATTTTTCATGCATAAACCCTATATGTGATGGACGATGGGCTACATAGTACGTTCAAAAATTTCAGCTGAATGATTTTGCAAACTTGTATCGGGCACGGGAACTCGTGTGATCAGCCAGGCACAGCATCCATAGGCAAGATTCTATCGGACCGATCGTGGATTAATCATGAGGAACATCAATCATGGAGAACAAAGCAGCGATGTTTGGATTGGATCAGTTAAGGCATATACAATCTTGTAAATAGTCGACTTCAGTATTGTTTCACATAAAGTAGGAGGTGTCGATTCACGGTATTGAGATAAAGAACATGATGCAACCTATGCTTGCCAAGGAACAAAGCAGTTGGCCCCAGCGATTGTGTTTAGTTGCCTACGATGTGCGCTCGCCCAAGCGTCTTCGTAAAATTTTGCATTTGGTCAATGATTATGCCAGTGGTGGTCAGAAATCGGTCAAAGAGTGTTATCTCAGTAGACCTGACATGCAAAGCCTGATCAAGAGGGCGTTAGAGATACTGGATCGTGATCAGGACAGTTTCATGATTATTCCTCTGGTGAATAATAACTCGCTCTACCTGCTAGGCAAGGCCCGTATGCCCTTGTCCAGCGATTATGTGTATCTAGGGTAGGCGATGATGAGAACCCTCTATATCGATAGAAAGGGTGCTGAGTTGCGCGTTGACCGGCAGCGATTGCTCATCGATAAAGGTAATATGCATCTACCGCTTTCCATCCCCTTGAAACAGATCAGCCGTCTGGTTGTGAATACCTCCGTGATCCTTTCGGTGCATGACATCGCCCTGCTTGCAGAGCAAGGTATTTCCACCTTGATCATGAATGTGCGCAAGGGAAATTTTGCTCTGGTCAGCGGTGAATTGCACAAAGATGCTTCCCTTCGTCTGCAACAGTATCAGGTTGTTAGCAGTATCCAACAGTGTCTGATATTTGCACAGGAACTGATCAGGGCAAAATTATTGACCCAGTATGGGGCCGTGCAATACGCCTTAAAACAACGATTGGACCTGCGTTATCCCCTGCTTAAGGTGAGTGATTTCTTGCACGATCGCCTGGAGGTGGCCTGTGATTCCATCGAATCCCTCCGAGGCCTAGAAGGCGCCTGTGCTGCAAGTTATTTTTCTGGTTACCGACAACTATTTGCGCCAGCGTTAGCCTTCCATGAGCGTAATCGTCGCCCTCCTCAAGATCCGGTCAATGTCGTCCTTTCTCTGTCGTATACGTTGTTGCATGTCGATGCGGTAAGAAGTTTGACCGTTGCGGGATTTGATCCGGCTTTGGGTTTTTACCATGCCCCATATTATGGCCGTGAGTCGCTTGCTTGTGATCTTGTCGAGTTGATGCGTGCCCATATGGATGTCTGGGTATGGCGTTTGTTTGCTGAAGAGATATTACGGAAAGAGTACTTCAGTTATGAGAGCCAGGGAGATCGGCCGTGTTTGTTAGGTAAGCAAGGTAGGGAAGTGTTCTATTCCGAGTTTGAAAAAAAAGCGGGCTTATGGCGACGTCAACTCAGAAGGATTGCTTACCACTGGCGACAACGATTGACACAGACTATGACCAATAAGGAGGTCCAGCCTAATGGCGCCTATTAGTATTGAAGCTGGTCGTCTGAAGTTCTGCAAGGTGGATAGCGTAAGCCTGCGTATTAGCGGAGAAAATGAAGCGGTGAGAAGTTTCCCGCTGCGTGCCATCAGGTTATTGGTGGTGATAGGGCAAGCCAGGGAGGGACTGGATTTTTTGCTCAACTGTGTTGAACAAGGTATACCTGTACAGTTTGTTCATGAGAATGGTCGACTGAGTTGTCGCCTGCAGATGCTGGATGATCGCAGGTCGTTATTAGCTGACTGGCTGCCGCATATTGATGCGAATCCTTGCTGGCTGAAGGCTTATAAAACTTGGCATTATGAAGTGTCGACTAGGGTCATTTTGCGTTCATGGGGTCGGCTGGAAACCTGGCAGGATCTGGATAAAGTCAGGGATCAAATTGGTCGGGAGATTTTGAAGTCCAAACATCTTGATATTACACAGTTCAAGGCATTGCTGGTCTGGTTCGATTCGTGGTTGCAACTAGATTTACTGGGGGTATTGGAAGTTCGTGGTGTTCAAGCAGGTTCTGAGGCTTCGCAAAAACTGCTTCAAGACTTGCTCCCTCTTTATAGCATATGGCTTGCATGCACTTGGTTGAAAGACACGAAGCAGCTGTCGGGTCATAACACCACGGAACAGGCTCTTAGTTTATATGGGCGGTTGATTCCCAGGCTCAAGGAAAATATGTCGTTGGAACTCAAGGAACTGGTCTCCATTTTCGAGAAAATGGTGTAGCTATGGCTGACTATCTTGTTTGTTACGACATCGCCAATAGTCGTCGCCTGCAAAAGATTTATCGACGTGCTCTAAAACATGCTGTCCCTATTCAGTACTCGGTATTCTGGTTAAAGGGGACCCAGCAAGACTTAGATGCCATGATGCAGGATCTGGCACCTCACCTGAACAGCACACATGATGATTTACGAGCTTATGCCGTAAGGGGGACGGAGCGCTGTCTCTGCCTTGGCCCTGGAAAGTTGCCAGCAAGTTTTCAGGTTGTGGAATGAGTATGATCATGATTGCTTCACACCCCAGCCTACCACGTGATTTCCAAACTAGATGAATTTGTTTTTCCAGGTCGTACTCTCTGGGTCATGAAGGGGGTCAAGCAATGGTGGTGGCAATTTCTTACGGTGTTGTAGTTGGAGCGAATCCAAAACAAGTTTGCAAAGTAAACCAAGGACTCACATGTCGATCATCCTATCAACACATTCACTGCGGAGGAAGTCGTCATGTGGGACTACATCAAGGAAACCCCTTGGAAGGTAATGCTGGGTATTTCCGCCGTCGTTGCCACGGGTGGCTTGGCTGCAGCTGCCGCTGCAGGGGTAGCGGCCTATGCCGGCTCCAAGCGATCTGAACAAACCAGACAAACATGCGTGCGATAATCCGTTTGTTGCATACCTTATTGCTCCCGTGTGAGTAAAGACAATTCCCATGAAATGGTTTTCAGTGCCGCATCGTCCAATAATGCCCCTTCAGGCAGGCGCTCTGTAACCCGCAGCACCAATGCGGAATCACCCGATGCAAGCTCGGCGCGGATGCGGTTGACGGCAATTTTCGTCCCCAGCACAGATGAAAGCAACACAGCGGAAGACTCATGACCGATTGCCGATACGAAACCATCTTCCAGCAATTTTTTCGCCTGCTCGGCTGGAATGGGGCCTTCGAAACGCCATGTTCCATACGAAGTAAGGATTGGAGAGTTGAGAAGATAAATCATGTCAGGTTCCCAGCTTTCCAAAAGTCTCGGCAACCATGTTGAAGGCAAGAACAGCATAAGGTTTTTCGGTCTGCACGTACTGAAATTCGAGATCCCTTTTTTTCAAGGCAAAGACCGCTGCCGCGATGCTCGCTGTCTTCGTCCCTCCTGTCACATCGATAATGATGTCCTTATCCTGCGCTTTTGAATCTTTGACCGCTGCCTCAAAAGCCGTGTCCAGCATGTCCAAATCCTCAAAGGAACCCACTGTCTTGTTCAACACCACCACGCCATCAATGTAATATCGAAGGATTTTTCTGACATCATCGAGACTGGAATCAGATCCACCTATAGAACCGAGCAGAATAACTTTTGCCAATTCCATCCTGTGCGGCGCGATGGCTCTCAGCAATTGCTGAAGATTCGTGTGTTCGAGATTCTTGATGTCATTCTCCAGATCGTCGGTCAGATATACTGTCGAATCACCTTTGTTCTTGGTGATCGTCAATCGCCCTTCGCTTTCTGAAACAGCAAAATTCGATTTTGATAAGGTCATGATCATCACTTGATGAGGCTCAACCTTTTCCTGTTTTTTGATGGGGTTAAGCCGAAAAATATCCCTCGTAATTGAAAGCGCAAAAAATGCCGAAAGAAGGTAAAACACTAAAGATCCAATTAGCAAAATGTAGTTATTAACCATTCCCCAGCGAAAAATAATGCGCTGCAATGCTTCCGTAAACAACGTGCTGGTTACGAGCACCGCCAAAAAGGTGAAGGCAGTCGGCAAATCTTTCGACAGTTTTTTTATATCCATCTTCAACTTCCTTTCAGTCCGCGATCATCTTCCCAAAGCGCCGGGAGCGCAAATTTATTGCCCTTTTCATTTGCTACGAACCATTCGAAGGATTTACCATTGCTCTGAAGCTCATCGGATGTCCTCGGATAATGCACGGGCAAATTGCCGCCTTTTGCCGCATTCAGAAATGAACGAATGATGCGATGTCCTTCAAAATCCTGTTTTTCGGGTGGAAGGCAGACCAAAAGGAATGCCTGCTTATAGGCATCAACCAGTAGCGAAACTGAATCGGGCGTGGAAATTCTTCCACCACCCGTCGTTCGCTCGCCGAAATTCTCATAATCGAGTCGGCAAGCTTCACCATCCCTGAGGTCAATAGATTCGATTTCGAGCCTGACCGATCCAAATCCAAGCGGTTTGCCCCCTCCCATCCTGAAATGATGCCCTTCTGGCAGGCATAGCAACCAGATGAGCGCACCAGCTTCTCCCGGCGAGATGTTGTTCACTTCGATGCTGAAGGTGAAGTTCGTGTCAGGCTTTATCCATTCAGTGATTGAGCGGTTCTGATCATCTTTCTGCCCATCAGCGCGAATCCATTCCCTGCAAATCAGACGATCGCCCAATTTTTCTGCAATATGGGTTAGCGAATTGGCCTGCCCCGTTTCCCAGAAGCCTTTTACTACAGACTGCTTCTGGTGGACGTAAAATTTCCTGCCCCGAATTCCTTGGTTCTGTGCATACATTTTCTTTTTACTTGACACATTTCCATCATATGGATCGCCGTTCTGCTTTTGAGCAGCGTAGAACCTCGCTTGGGCAGGCTTGGGCGCACCCAGGTTCGAGAGTGGGATGCCATCCTCAGAGAGCTTTTGAATTGCCGTATTTTTTTGCATGCACACTGGGGTTCCAACCCTGAGTTGCCCTTTGAACTGGCCATGACCACGCTCCTTTATCCAGCCAAATACCCGATCTGCAGGGGAAAGTTCATCAACCACTGCAGCTGGCTTAAGCGAGGAAGAGAACAAGTCAGAAGGGGCAACATTGTACAGATCCCGCGAGATGGCTACAGGATATAGGGCATCCACCTTCCAGGAATAACCATTCTTAGAAACCTTTGCATAACAAAGGGTACCCGCCTTCAAGTCCGCATCTTCTTTCACATATACATGTCTGGAAAATGCCGTTTCGCCCGGATTGTAACCCAGATAGTCTTGCGGCCTAGCAGGCTTCCGCTTTTCAATATCTTTATCATGGATGTTCTGATAGTTGCTGATCAGAGTCTTCCACCCCCGAATCACTTCATCTCTCAACTCGACCGGTTCTTTCTTTTGTGTATCCAAGAAAACCTTTTCGTCATGCTTGTTCCCGATGTTCGGGCCCGAGACATAAACCCAACCTACCGACCAGCCTGCAGGCGTTTCCTCACCGTCTTGCACTTTTCTAATGTGGGTTACTTTCAGGTAGCAGAAGTCTTTTATATCATTTTTTTTTATATGGTCTTCCTTATTGTACTGAACAAACACTCTGTCCCCATGTTTGGGTATGGTGCCATCAGAATACGAAAGGGCAGTTGTGCTTTCGCCCCTGTCTTTGGCCTTGCTCCGCTTGTCATACCTTCTAATCCAGGCCGCATACATGGGTAGTTTCGGACTACGGTTTTCTTCTATCTTCAATTCACCTGTCAGAAATTCGACAGCAAACTTTCCGTTCGCGCCCATCACAATCCTGCAGGGAACAAAATTGATTGCATCCCTGGGCGACATTCTAAGTGCGAGGCGATTATCGTGTTTATCAAGCACCCCCATCCTGCTGTTGGTAACGGCTTCAAATGCCGCCCGCAAAACCCCCTTGATACCCGTGGGTGGCAGGTAAGGTTCTCCGTTGACATTCTTGCGAATGCCGAAAATCTTGTGACCATTTTTCGTCGTTCCCTGATCCGGAATCAGCAATGGCGTGACCGTGGTCAACTTGACATTTATTTTTCCACTCCACAAACCCGCATGGTATCGATGATGACCGGTGGGCTTGTGGTCTCCGAACTCGGCAGCACTGGTATCCCTTGGCGGCGCAGGAACGAAATTGTATGGATTTTCGAACGGCTTGATTCCCTGCCCTTGGTTTCCGGACTTGTTCCCCTGCCAGTGATTTTCGGACTTGTTCATTTATCTATCCCTATGAAGCCGATTGCAGTGATTCTTTCTTCGATAACCATCCTGTTGCCGTCTTCCCCCGCGCTGCCCGGGGCATTTCCAAGGTATTCCCTTACCCTGAATACCGGCCTGCCAATGCCAGACGCAGGTAGCGCAACTTTCCCATGCCTTGGCGCATCCATCCATGACCAGCCTGCCAGCCGGTCGTGTGCAGAGGTAACATTTCCTGTCATCAGCCTGTCGCCGTCGATAGGTAAAACGTCGAGTGGGGTCTGTGGTTCCCACCCTGAAAGTGACTTTTCAGTCTCACTGACCCACGCAGCATTTCCTGCCAAGCCAAATTGCGGGTTACGCACCCAGCGAAATTCACCTGCCTCGCAGAACAATTTTGCCTCATAGATCTGTTCGGGTTCACCGGCGATACCGAATTCCAAGGTGGAATTATTCCACTTGCAGAACAGAAAGTGCGCCGGTGTCTGGACATAACCCGTCAGTTCGACATCCGAAAACAACGCAAGCGCGTCAGCGAGCCTGACCCCGGCTACTGAATATCCATACAATTTGCTCATTTTAAGCCACCTCCTTGCTGCGTTGCGTTTCCAGCCAGGCTGTCCAATGCTTTTTGAGCGTTTCGATAAAATCAGCATGAGCCTGTGTTCTGGGGGTTCCGTTTTCTATTTCAATTTCCATGCTATCTTTATCGTAGCCAAAAGAAAAAAGACCGGAAAAGGAGATGCTTTTTACTGCCAGATCACCATATCCCCGATTGACGCCGAAGCCCAAGGGTATTTTGCCGGAACAGAAATCACGGAGAACCAACCACAACAACGATAAAGGCGCCTGGTCTCCGCCTCGCCCACAGTCAAATTTCAGGCGGATCGGTTCCCATTTCACGCTTTTGTCAGGTTCTGCCGTGTTGAAAAGCGCGCCTTCTAGTCCGGCTCCCGTCCACCTGTCGATGGAGACATGATCTGCCTTGACAAGGGGGTAGCGTGTCTTTTTCCAGGATTCAACATCTTTATCGAGGTCATTCCATTCACGCCTTGTAAGCGACAATTCCGAATAACAAGTGTCAACGTAAAGCCGGCTTCGCGCACCCTGCTCGCCATCCTTGCCCTGACGCGAGGAACCAAAAAGTTCACGCACCAGCGGTAGATCGATCTGCTCAAAATGTTGTTGTGCTTCAATATGTCCAGCATTTTCCAACACCGTTCGGACGATTCTTTCTGCCTGCTGGCGCAAAGCACCCTTGATGGATGAGCCGGGAAGCGTCATGGCATAGCTTTTGCCATCCGCAGAAACAAAGGGCATCGAATCAACTGCCATACCTTCGCTCGCGGATTTCGACATCAGCGGCCCCAACGGTTGCCAGTTTATTTCGATCGATAATGTTCTGCTTGCTGACTTCGAAACAGCAGAAAACTCTTTTCGCCATCCTTCGATGGATGGCGATGGGCCATAATCAAGCCATGACAGAATTCCTGAACGGCTCGACCAGTCGATTTCACTTCCTGTGGCATTTTTAAGACTCAGCCGACCGAATCCCCGACTGACACTGCCACCGAAAGAAATTTCTCCAGATTCAAGCGCCGCAAGCAAATGACCCATCCATCGCCTCGTTTCGGAAATATCCTCTCCTTTCGAGATTTCACGCTGCAATCTGAATCTGAAACGCGTACCCTTGGGCAGCACTTGCCTGTCAAATTTGATGCCCTCAAATGCACCACCGGAAAACCGGTCAATGCCGTTACCATGCCAAAGCTCTGCATTCGTTTTAGTTTCGACCGGGGCATCATCGACCACGACCATAGATGCTATGCCTTCTAAACGCCCCCACCATTCATGTTTTTTTTCGGACATTTCCCAAGCACGTATCGCACCGGCAAGTGATGTCCCGGGAATGTAAAATCTGCCCATGCCGTCCGCTGCAAAAGGCATATCGACTTGATGCCCTGTATCTGCGCTGCCGACATGTACCGGGGTGTCGGCAACCAGATAACCTTCAAGCACCAGCGTCCGGTTAATCCTGCGCGCCATGATTCTCTCCTTTACCTTGGGCACCTTCGGCTGCCAGACTGATCGCTGTCAACCAGAAAATCCGGGTCGCCTCGGCGGCGATCCCGGAACGGATATCGAGCCCTTCCAACTCGGGAAGATCTTTTACATCAATGTACGCCCATATCTCATCTTTATTTTTGGCGAACTTATCCAGCACTTCCAGGGTTTGCTTGGGCCATTTGCTTTCCCTGTTTTTGATTTCCCTGAGATGAACGAGCCATGAATCAAGCACATCGAAATAATTACCCTCGAATATACTGCGTAGCGCGCCAAGCTGACTGCTACCAGGCTTTTTGGAAAAAATCGAAATGGCATTGTGAAATTTACCAGAAGAGTAGGCTTGTCTTCTGATTTCCTTCCGCCAGGCCCGATGCAGAAGTTGGGCTGTAAAGGTTGTCTGTTTCAGCCGCAGATTAGTGCGCTTATCAGCAGAAATTTGATTTTCACGAACTTGCAACGAGTTTTCAGATAAAACTGGCGGCTTTTTAGCCAACAAAATTGGCGGATTGATCCTGACTTCGCCGTAGCCTTCACCACGCCGTTCACCCAACCCTTCTTTTTCAATTTTTTGGAGCATGGCAATTGCATTGCTCATGTCACCTTTCATCACGAATCTGAAAGAAGATCCCGCAGCGATGCCAAAACGGGTCGGACGTGGTTCATTCCAGGCATTGTTCCAGCCATCATCGCGGAATGTTCTGGAAGATGCAGCCTCGCAAACCAGCCCGGTTACCAATTTCTTTTCCAGCCACCCTACAAACGCAACCTGATCGGTGATCGGCCTCAGTTTTTCGTCCCGAGCCAGCAGAGGGGAGACGAACGTCAAATCAAACGTGCTGCCATGAATCTCTGCTGAGGCAATGTTGCCGACTGCTGAGGCACGAACCGTGACCTGCCCATAATCGTCCTTCTTCGCGCGCCCTATCCTGATCTTTTCTTCAAGCATGGAAAGTTCCGGCAAGGTATCCATGACTGATTTCGAGATCAGAATTCGTGAACGGAATTTCTGACCTGCACGAATCGCCTCATAGGTAAATACACCACCGACATCTTCGGTTGGTCTTTGTTTTTCGTCGTCTATGGTCGCGTGCGTAGATGAAGTCAACTTTACAGAATATACCGGGTTGTGCCCGGGTCCCACATTCGGCAAACCGCCTGCAGGGAGATAGCCCATTCTGAGTTGCTTGCGCTGGATGCCGTCGTTCTGCAGTCCGAATAAAGAATTGATGATATTTGCCGGGTTCTCCTTCTCGGCCATGAGCGCAGCCGGTACCGGTATCATCCTTTCTCCGGCCCCTTCAGGATAAGCGTTACGAATCTGGATCATAGCTGATGCCAAAAGACCGGTCAGTTCTCCCGAACGGTTTCCCAGCATGCGCCGCAATTTTTTGTCCAAAGCAGGTAGGAGCAGCGCCCCGGGAATATGATCCCTGGTGCTCACCACATTGCCCAATGTTTCCGCTGGCACAACGACGGGGGTGATGATATCGAGTTCGAGTTCGATTACATGCCATTCTCCCGCTTCCGTCACAGGGGCTTCGGGAAGTGCGCCGAATACTTTCGAAGATGTTTTCTCAAAATCTGGCGGTGCTGCCGCCAGTATGGTGGAAATATTCGCCGGCGCATCATGGATCACGATACGGCATCGGCCATTTCCTCTGCGACGCTTTCCCCCCAGACGATCCACGGCCCTTGCTCCTGATGTTAATATAGCCAGGGCCGCATCTCTGGACGATTCCGGCATTACCAGTTCAGCCCTGGCACCGAGAACAGCCCCAGCCAGAACAACTTCCTCCAATCTCAGCATGTCCTTTATTGCAATGCCATTCTCGTTTAGAGATACACCCGGCTTGGCGAACGTAAGGGCATCCTTTAGAGTTGGGTTTGCCTTCAGGGCTTGCCTTAGAGCCTCGTCAAATCGGGCAGGGCCGATTGCCAGCCTCGCTGCTGTAGTGGTGGACGCATCTGTTACACCTTTGCTCTGGTATCCGAACATTTCCGCAACGAACTCTTGCCAGGGGCCGTCTTTGCCTTCGTCAAGACCACCGGCAACCTTTTCACAGGCATCCCGAAGTATACCGGTCAAGGTTTTCGCAGGTACGTAAGGCAGATCGTCTTCCGGATGGCGTCTGACGATTCTGTCAATATGACCGACGGAGCCCGCCCCATGACCAACATGCCAATCAGATTCGAAAGTAATAGTGATATCGATCTTCATGACTTCATTTCCTCGCACCAGAATTCCGCGCTCGATAGCGCATCCAGAAACCGCGTCGCAACCTCGTTCCCATCCTGGAAGAAAATTGAATTCTTCTCTCCGAACAATTTATCAAGCCCGCTATCTTCCAGCCTCGAAAGTTCCGCCAAGCGCACATCAGCAAATTGTCTTCCGTGAGCGAGCGCCTCTCTGAGCATGTGCATCTGACTGTTGGGCAAGCAATATTTGCCGTCTTCATCCTTGGCCCGCAATGCCTTCACACTTGCCATCAGATGCCCGATCTGATGGCGCTCTGCCCATGATTTGTCACCTGCCTCTGCGAGTTCTTCCAGAGGTGTGGTTACATAGGGTCCTCCCCAGAGATGTTCCTTCCCTGCCGCCGTTCTCCTTTCCTCCCTCATCTCATCCAGACTGGTGAAAGCCGTATCGTAGAGGATGTGAAAATCCAAGGATGAACAGGGAAAGGGCTTGTCACTACTGCCCCGTTGCACAACATGTTTTTTGGTTTTTTTTGCCGATTTGAGCAACGATTCAGCAAGTGAATGCGCACTGTAATAAGGGAAGTGCGCCTTAACAATGGCGACACCGGCACCAGCAGAAAGCCGAGATGCACTGAGCGCCTTTTGCGCAATATCGGCAATAGCTTCTTGTTTGGAAGATTCGGTTTCAAATGCATTGAGGAACGCTTCGGTGAACGACAATGCGAGTTGCCCGTCGATCATGACCGTCAGGTCATCCCCCCCAAGCAGCAGCGGAACAACGGGCAGCTTGCCATGCTCTACCGCTTTGTTTTTGACGAGCTCTCTACAAGCGGCAAGGAATGCCGCTTCGGTAGCTTCATCAAGGGCAATCGAGAAATTCCGGAGGCTAGAAATATAATCCTCCCCGTTGATCCACTGATCGAATTTCATCATGATCTGGCCGAGACCGTTCCCGTCGGAAAAAACCACCCCCAGCCATGATAATTTGTCGAATTTCTTGTCCAGTTCGTCAGCGCTTGTGCATATGTGGAGACTCTGATTCTCTTCGTTGAAGATCTTCTTGATACGCTCGAACCATTTCTCCGACATTCTGCGCTTCGTCTTCGCAGCCAGCGAGAACGCTTTCTCCTTGTCGATTCCATCCCAAAAACTTTCCGCAGGAAGCCCTGAGGTGGAACAAGGAACACAGAATGGAATCATCCCGAAACGCTGCTGGGGTACTGGCATGAGATCCCTGTTTTGATTGAATCTATCATGCGCCTTCTTGATTGCTTTAGAAATGTCACTCCTTGATGCAAGCTCGACAATGGCGCCGCAGATCGAAAGCCCGGGGGCTTCCTCCACAGCGCGGTGTGTCACTTTCTGAACAATTTTCTCTGCAACTTTTCTTTCCGGGACAATTAGCAAGGATTTTCCGGATGTCGAGATGATGACTTCAATGCCTTCAAATTTTGGCCCCTTCTTCAGCCATTCTCTGAACTTGGGGGGGGTATCGGTAGGAACGTCACTGAACCCGACTGCTTCCAGCACCCATTTTGTTCCCGCCCGATAAGTCAGTTCAGATGCACCAATGCTTTCCTTCAGTTTGTTCGTGGCGTAAACGTAGGATTGGTTTCCGGATGTTTCAAAAAAGACCAGAAATTCACTCAATGGCTTCTCCCAGGTTATTGCATATGTAAACACCAAACCCAAATGCGGTTTTTCCGCCCATCTGTAATTTTTGTCCCACGCGGAGTATTCCCAGAAACGGCCCCAGTTCGCCCTCATATTGCAGCATGCCTGACAGACCAGAAAATGTCATTCTGGAATGGGTGCGTCAGGAGGTTCTGCTCATGCTTTTATCCCCCAGGATCGCTCGAGTCAGGCGGACTTAGCTCGCGGCATTAAGCCAATGAGCAGCAGTCTCTTTGGAAAACAGGGGATGCGATTCCGCTGCATGGCAGATTTGCGCGACTCTGCCCAGCAACCGTCTGAAGAAAAAAGCAAATTCTGGTGCCGTTTCGACCACACGATTAACTTCCTTCAGTAGGTATTGTCAAGTTAACTTATCCAGGATGAAAAAATCCATCTCTTCCATTTTTAAGCCGCGCTACTTTCACAGGTCTCACGCCAATCAGCAAAGCGCCTTCCCATCAACTCACGATAGTGCGCTGCTTTCAAAAGGTGGCGGCTGGGACGAAAATGGTTGTTGATTACAGAAAATGTGGACAGAAATCGTTGCGCCTCACCAGGGGATTTAAAACGACGTCTT
>JAJZHM010000146.1 GCA_021804485.1 Pseudomonadota bacterium
TATTCGCCGGGAAACCCAAGAAACCATTATTGAAGCGCAGCTGAATCTGGATGGAACAGGTTCAGGCACCATAAACACGGGAATCCCCTTTCTCAATCACATGCTGGACCAATGGATCAGGCACGGACTGATTGATCTCAACCTTGACTGCAGGGGTGATCTGGCCATTGACGACCATCACAGTGTCGAGGATTGCGGGATTGTACTCGGTCAGGCCTTAGCCCAGGCACTTGGCGACAAGAAGGGGATTCGTCGCTATGGGCACGCCTATGTTCCCCTCGACGAAGCCTTGTCCCGCGTTGTCATCGACTTGTCTGGCCGCCCTGGACTGTTCTATTCCATCCCCTTTACCCGTGCCAGGGTTGGCTCCTTTGATGTGGATCTGTTTCGCGAGTTCTTCCAGGCTCTGGTCAATCATGCCGGCATGACCCTGCATATCGATAATCTGAGTGGCGTGAACTCGCATCACCAGATCGAGTCGGTGTTCAAGGCTTTTGCCCGGGCACTTCGCATGGCGACTGAGGCCGACCCTCGCATGAGTGCGCTCATTCCTTCCACCAAAGGTTCCCTATGACCAGGGTCGCTGTTCTGGATTATGGAATGGGCAACCTGCACTCGGTTGCCAAGGCACTGGAGACGGTAGGTGCCGATCAGGTCTGGATTACCCGCTCCCCTGAACGCATCGAACAGGCAGATCGGCTTGTCCTGCCAGGACAGGGCGCCATGCGCGACTGTATGGCCGCCATGACCGCTGAAGGCATTGATCAGGCTGTCCGGAATGCCCTACACCGCAAGCCCCTGCTTGGCATCTGCGTTGGCATGCAGGCTTTGCTCGGCTTCTCTGAGGAAAACGGTGGTGTTGATGGGCTTGGACTGTTTCCCGGCACAGTACGTTTCTTCGGAAGCCCACAGGACCATGACGCCCGGCCCCTCAAGGTTCCCCACATGGGTTGGAACGAAGTCTGGCAAACCCCGCATCCGATCTGGGAGAAAATCCCCAATGGCAGCCGCTTCTATTTTGTGCACAGTTACTATTGTGCCCCCGAGAACCCATCCATCAGCATCGGACAAACCGAATATGGACTGAATTACTGCTCGGCTCTGGCCCACGAACATGTGGTTGCCGTGCAATTTCATCCCGAAAAAAGCGCTCGGCATGGCCTGCAGCTTCTTGCCAACTTTCTCAGCTGGAACCCCTGAACGGACCTGTCAATATGATCATCATACCCGCAATTGACCTCAAGGATGGACAATGTGTACGCCTGAAACAGGGACGCATGGATGAGTCAACTGTCTTTTCCGCCGATCCTGTGGCCATGGCGGAGCACTGGCTGGACCAAGGAGCACGCCGTCTGCATCTGGTCGACCTGAATGGAGCTTTTGCCGGCGAACCCCAGCACGCAACCATTGTCCGTGCCATTACCCGGCGTTTTCCGGATCTGCCCGTTCAGATTGGCGGTGGCATTCGTACTCTGAGCACCATCGAGTCGTATCTGCAGGCTGGTGTTCAGTGGGTGATCATCGGCACCCAGGCACTGCGCGATCCTGATTTTGTCCGCCAGGCCTGCCAAGCCTTCCCAGGCCACATCATGGTCGGAATTGATGCCCACAATGGCATGGTTGCCACAGAAGGATGGGCACAGGTATCGCAGACACCGGCTCGGGATCTGGCCATTGAATTCCGTGAAGCGGGGATCAGCGCGCTCATCTATACCGACATCAGCCGGGACGGCATGATGCAGGGTGTCAATGTCCCGGCAACTGCACAACTCGCCCGTGATTCCGGACTACCGGTCATTGCTTCGGGCGGAATTAGTGCACTGAGTGACATCGAGGCTTTGCTGACCGAACGCCTAAGCGGCATCATCGGTGCCATCTCTGGACGAGCCCTCTATGAAGGCCAGCTCAACCTGGCTGCCGCCCAAAAACTGGCAGATGCGTCATGACCCTGGCTAAGCGCATCATTCCCTGTCTGGATGTCGACTCAGGTCGTGTTGTCAAAGGCGTCCGTTTCGTTGACCTTCGCGACGCCGGTGATCCGGTTGAGATTGCCCGCCGCTATGATGCAGCCGGTGCCGACGAGATTACCTTTCTGGATATCAGTGCCAGCCATGAGGGCCGCTCTACGACCCTGCACACCGTCGAGCGCATGGCCAGTGAGGTTTTTGTCCCCCTTACCGTGGGTGGAGGCATTCGTACCGAACACGACATCCGTGCCCTGCTTAATGCCGGCGCCGATAAAGTCAGCATCAACTCTGCCGCCATCAGCAATCCGGACTTTGTACCACGTGCGGCAGATCGCTTCGGCTCCCAATGTCTGGTCATCGCCATCGATGCCAAGCAGGTCGCCGAAGGCCGCTGGGAAATTTTCACCCACGGCGGACGACGTTCAACGGGCATTGATGCCATTGAATGGGCGGTACGCATGACGGAAGGTGGTGCTGGTGAGGTTCTCCTGACCAGTATGGATGCCGATGGTACCGGTCAGGGCTACGATCTGGCCCTGACCCGTGCCGTCTCCGACGCGGTGCGGGTTCCGGTCATTGCTTCAGGGGGCGTCGGCAATCTTGAACACCTTGCCCAAGGGCTGACCAAAGGCAGGGCCGATGCCGTCCTGGCTGCCAGCATATTTCACTTCGGACAGCACAGCATTACCGAAGCCAAACAATACCTGCAGGCCCAGGGTATCGTCATGCGAATGGACTACTGAACCTTTCGCATGGACGTTGGCGTGGATGAAGCCTGCAGCAGACTTGCCGCCTTGACCACCGACAGGGCTTGGTAGAGCTGAAAATCGCTGGTGACCAGCTGATTTTCCTTACTGCTTATCGACGATTCCTCATCAGAAGCTGCGCCCGCCTGAGGATTCTCAAGATGGCCGGCAAGGTTTGCTTCTTTGTAAAGCGAATTGGAAGAATGGACGGTTACATCAGCCGGCATGACCACAAGATCCGGGGTAATACCCTGAGCCTGGATGGAGCGTCCATTCGGGGTAAAATAACGAGCCGTCGTCAGTTTGATCCCTTGGTTATCATTAAGGGAAAGCACCGATTGCACGGAACCCTTACCGAAGGAAGTGGTTCCCATGATCAGGGCGCGATGGTGATCCTGCAGGGCACCCGATACAATCTCTGCGGCAGAAGCCGTACCCGAGTTGATCAGGACCACCAACGGAACCCCGGGAAGCAACTGACCAGGGCTGGCAAGAAACTGGTGGTTGGATTCTGGCAGACGCCCACGTGTCGAAACGATCACCCCATGATCCAGAAAATCATCGGCCACATCAATCGCCGAGGTCAACACCCCTCCCGGATTATTGCGCAGGTCAAGGACCAGACCATGCACCGTCCCCGTGTGCTGCAGTTGATGAATGGCGTTTTCAACATCCTTGCCGGTTGTCTCGGCAAACATGCTGATACGGATCAGGGCATAGCCTGATTCCAGCCAGCGGCCATGAACCGTACTGACCGCAATCATCTGCCGAACAAGATCGAACTCAAGGGGTGCAGTGCTCCCAGGACGCATGATGGTCAACTTGAGATGGGTACCCGGATTACCGCGCATCTGGTCAAGGATGCGCTGATAATTCTGTCCATGCACCAGTTGACCGTTCAGCCGAACAATCATGTCACCTGCCTTGATCCCTGCCTTGGCTGCAGGTGAATCATCGATCGGCGCAATAACCTTCAATTCTCCATGATCGCGCCCCAATTCCAGACCAACTCCATCAAAGGATCCGGACGTGTCATCTTTGAGGTCCTGATATTCCTGGGCATCGAGGAATTCAGAATGAGGGTCAAGCGATTCGAGCAGACCCCGTACAGCATAAACCCACAACTGATGATCGGGAACTGGCTCCACATAGGAACTGCGTACCTGATCCATGACTTCAACAAACATACGTAAATCAGTGACATCAAGATCACCAGACGCAGGAGCAGGCGTCTGGGTGGCTGCCTCAACGGTCAAACTCAACACCGACAACACAAGGGCAAACGCCTTCAAAGCTTTCATCCCGATATTCCCAATAAGTTATTGCTGTACATGACACCAGGTCAGTGGATCCACCGGGTGCCCCTGATGCCGTGCCTCAAAATAGACACCGGCAACCGAAGAATCACCTGTATCTCCCGACTCTGCGACAACCTGCCCCTCCACCACTTCCTGCCCCATATGCGCCACAATGGTTCGGTTTTGACCGTACAACAGCATCAGTCCGCCATGCTGAATGATCAGCAACCAGCCAAAGCCCCGCACATATCCGGCATAAACGACATGTCCAAAGCTTACGGAACGGACTGAGGATCCCACAGGAGAAGCGATGACGACACCATTCCAGTTTAAACCGCCCATTCGGGGGGAACCAAAATGATTTTGCACCATTCCGGACACGGGCAATGGACATTGTCCGGTTGCCGCATAAGGTTTCTCCTTCGGCACACTCCCTTCATGGACCGAACCAACGGGTCGTGCGGGGGGATGTTGTGCCGGAGCCACGGCCCGACGATGGCGTGCCTCGCTCATCAGTCGCTGCATCAGGGCCGTAAGCTCCGCCTCCTGACTTTGCAGACGAGTAAT
>JAJZHM010000048.1 GCA_021804485.1 Pseudomonadota bacterium
TCGGCCGGAGATGGTTCAGGATTTACCGGAAGAGGCCAGTTTGCAGGAGATAAAGAAGATGATGGCTGATCATTGGGAGGCTTGGGTTCAAAAGCGCGAAGCCAAAGTCAGGCAAGAGAGTTTGCAGAAGGGCATTGAGCAAGGACTGGAGCAGGGTTTGCAGAAGGGGCTACAAAAGGGGCTACAAAAGGGAGAAGCCTTAGCCTTGCAGCGGCTTTTGGCAAAACGCTTTGGTGACGTCCCAGCATCGGTTCTGGAAATGATTTCTCGTGCAACAGCAGATCAGATTGAGGCTTGGCTGGATCGGGTTCTGGATGCGGAGAGTCTGGATACGATCTTTCATCCTTAATCAACATGGGTCGACCTGTCGACGCTTTGCTAACAGGTAGATGCTCCTGTATCTTATTTTACCAACCAGATATTATTACTAGGATCCAAAGATGGAATGGCTGTGTAATAAGCCAGAGTGCTTGTAGAATAAGAGGGAAATGGTTAGAATCCTCCGCCTTGATGGAGGGTCGGAATTGGCCGGATTCTGGGTCATCGGCAATTGGAAAATGAACGGGCGGTTGCAAACGGGCAAAGAACTTGCTTCGCAACTGTTGGCGGTTGCTGCCCAATGTGCTGATCGTGTACGTGTGGCCGTAGCTCCTGCGGCATTGCACCTTCATGCGGTTGGCTCCGTATTGGATAATAGTGCCATCCAATTGGCGGCCCAGATGGCAAGTGCGCATGAAGATGGTGCCTACACGGGGCAGTGTTCGGCTGCGATGCTGGCAGATCTGGGTGTGCGGATGGTGCTGGTCGGTCATTCTGAGTGTCGCACCGAACTGGCGCAGGATGATGCTGTACTGCGGGCCCAGATGCAACGCATCCATGAGCAGGGCATGACGGTGGTGCTCTGTCTGGGTGAGTCTCTAGCGTCCTATGAGGCGGGCCAGACGCTAGCAGTCATTGAACGGCAGATGACTGTGCTGCATGACTGGGTTGACTGGTCTCGCTTAATGATTGCCTATGAGCCGGTTTGGTCTATAGGTACAGGGAAAGTGGCTTCACCGGAACATATTGCTGCAGTTCATGACCATATTCACCAGCGACTGCGCGAACTAGGAGATGCTGAGGCAGCAGTAGTGGTTCTTTACGGCGGAAGTGTCAAACCTGCACTGATGCCGCAACTGCTGGCCTTGAGTGGCGTGAATGGTGTTCTGGTAGGCGGGGCCTCTCTGGATGCCGAGCAGTTTGGGCAGATATGCATGGTTGTGGCTGAGCAAGCGTTGACCGATTGAGTTCGAGGGTGTGATGGAAAATTTTGTGCTTCTGGTTCATTGTCTGATCGCAGTGGTCATGATAGGATTGATCCTCCTTCAGCAAGGTAAGGGTGCTGAGGCGGGTGCGTCATTCGGTGCAGGCGCTTCCCAGACGGTTTTTGGGGCAGCTGGTTCGGCTTCGTTTTTGACCAAAGTAACGGCGTGGCTGGCTGCTGTCTTTATGGTAACAAGCCTCTCTCTAGCATATTTTGCGCACCGGGATGTGCAGGCTCATCAAAAGTTGGTGTTGCCGGCAGCTTTGACTGTGCCGGTACCAACGGCAGCTGGTATGCAGAAGAGTGTGATGCCTGATATTTCAGGGTTGCCAAAGTAGTTTGTAAAGTTCTTGCGGGAGTGGTGGAATTGGTAGACACGCTATCTTGAGGGGGTAGTGGCTTATGCCGTGAGGGTTCAAATCCCTCCTTCCGCACCAATTCAGATTCTTTTATATCTTCCGGCCCTGATTCGAGGGCTTTCGCCTGCGTAGGCTGTCGGATAACAGCAGCCCATTGCTGGGCCACCGTACCCTAAGAACCGGACAGGCGAGTCGCCCTGCATCCGGCTCAAGCACTCCAACAGCGCTTTTGAAGGCACCGAGCTACCTTACAAGCTGTAACCTTAGCGATACTGAGTGGTGGGCGATTCACCGAAGCGGGTTGGTGCACCAGCCCATTAAGCCGTCATCTTTTCCCCATACTTCTGCGTCTGATAATACCGCACAAATTTTGATAAAATAGAATGTCGGAAAGATCCTGTTTACGGCATCTTTGGTACTTGGGTCGAGATTTGAGAAAAAAATTAAAAATCTACACTTCGATTCCGTCGTACGACTCTGGTTCATTTTAAGGCGTAAGAGATATTGTCAATACTTCTTAATCGATCCAAGATCATATTTAAAATGATCTCCCGCCCTGAGTGCCAGCAATGATTGCTTGACTTGTTAGTGAATCGCCACTATTATTGCGACCTCTGATGCGGGGTGGAGCAGCCTGGTAGCTCGTCGGGCTCATAACCCGAAGGTCGTTGGTTCAAATCCAGCCCCCGCTACCAATTTTCTTGGTAGGACTTAGGCCCACGATTTGTGGGCTTTTTTTCAGGTTTTCAGTGGGCTTGCGCCCCCTTTTTTGGAGTGGTATGACGACGTTGACCAAGGCAGATCGTTTGCGGGACATGGTCCGGCCAGCTGTGGAAGCATGTCGTGTTTCACTATGGGGCGTTGAGTTCTATCAGCAGGGACGTCGTAGTGTCCTGCGGATCTATATTGACACGGAGCAGGGCGTGAGTGTTGATCAGTGTGCCGACGTGAGCCGCCAGGTCAGTGCGCTACTGGATGTCGAAGATCCAATTGCAGGTGAATATACTCTTGAAGTCTCTTCTCCAGGTTGGGATCGGCCGTTGTTCACTCTTGAGCAATGTGCCCTTTATATTGGCGATGAGATTTCAGTTCGGTTGCTGGCGCCCGTTCAGGGGCGGAGACGTTTCAAGGGAGTCCTGACAGGGGTTGCAGACGGACATTTGGAAATGAATGTGGATAACCAACCGGTGTCCATTGCATTTGTACAGGTCGACAAAGCGCATCGCGTTGCGGATTAAGCCTGTTGTTTGGGATGAGGTGCAGGAATTATGGGTAAAGAAATACTTGCAGTCGTCGACTCGGTCAGCAACGAAAAGGGTGTTGCCCGGGAAATTATTTTTCAGGCTTTGGAACAGGCGTTGATCGCTGCCACCAAAAAAAGACTGGATAACGACGAAGTGGACGTTCGGGTCACGATCAATCGAAAAACCGGAGACTACGAAACTTTTCGGCGCTGGACGGTTGTGGCTGACGAAGATCATGAAATGCCTGCACAACAGCTTGCCATCAGTGATGTCGAACCTGGAGGCATGAAACTGGGCGATATCCGCGAAGAGAGTATCCCATCGGTTGATTTTGGTCGCATTGCGGCGCAAACAGCGAAACAGGTTATTGTCCAGAAAGTTCGTGAAGCTGAACGGGCGCTGATTATTGAGGCTTTTCGGCATCGGTTGGGCGAGATTCTGCGTGGCTCGGTGAAAAAAGTTACCCGGGATGGAATCTTGCTGGATCTGGGTGGTAATGCTGAAGCATACCTTGCACGCGAAGAGATGTTGCCCCGCGAGTCGTTTCGTATGGGTGAGACGGTCAGTGCCGTGCTTTATGCCATCAATAATGAGAATCGCGGCGCCCAGTTGCTTGTTTCACGGACACGTCCCGAAATGCTGGTCGAGAAATTCCGGATCGAAGTGCCTGAGATTGGCGAAGAGATCATTGAGATCAAAGGGGCGGCCCGTGATCCAGGTTTGCGTGCCAAAATCGCCGTCAAGAGCAACGACCATCGTATTGATCCCCAGGGTGCCTGTATTGGCATGCGCGGTTCGCGTGTGCAGCAAGTCAGTGAGGCACTGGGCGGTGAGCGGGTTGATATCGTTTTGTGGGATGATAATCCAGCCCAGTTTGTCATTAATGCGCTGCAACCTGCTGAGGTTGCCTCGATTGTGGTTGATGAGGATGCCCATTCCATGGATGTGGCTGTGCTTGATGAACAGCTGGCGCTGGCGATTGGGCGTGGTGGACAGAATGTTCGACTTGCCTCAGAACTGACCGGGTGGCGCCTCAATGTCATGACGGTCAAGGATGCCGAAGAGCGTCATCAGAATGAAATGCAAACGCAGGTCCAGTCCATGATCAATGATCTGGGTGTTGATGAAGATCTGGCGGTTCTGCTGGTTCAGGAAGGCTTCAGCTCGCTGGAAGAAGTTGCTTACGTGCCTGTCGAAGAGATGTTGGCCATCGGTGGTTTTGACGAAGAGCTCGTTACCACACTCAGGCAACGGGCTAAGGATATGCTGTTGACACGAGCCCTGGTGAGTGAAGAGCGGGCAGGGACACCGGCAGCAGATCTCTTGCAGATGGAAGGCATGGACAATGCGCTTGCACACAAGCTGGCTGGCCGGGGCATCTGTACGATGGAAGACCTGGCAGAACAGGGTGTCGATGATATCGCCGATATTGAAGGTGTGGGTCCGGAACGGGCATCTGCATTGATCATGAAGGCTCGGGAGCCCTGGTTCCGCTAGGGTGTCGAGGGAGAATTGCAGAAATGGCAGAAATAACCGTAAAACAGCTGGCAGAAACTGTTGGCAGGCCGGTCGAGATGCTGTTGCAGCAGATGCAGCAGGCAGGTCTTGGTCTTAAAAACGCAGATGATTCGATCAGTGATGCTGATAAGCAGGCGCTGCTGCTTTTTCTAAAGCGCGCTCATGGCGAAGTGGTTGAATCAGGGCCACGAATCACTTTGCAACGACGAACAACGACAACCCTGAAGACTGGTCCTGCCAGTGGTGGCAAGGCTAAAACGGTTGCTGTTGAGGTTCGCAAGAAACGTACCTACGCAAAGGTTGAAGATCAGAACGATGCCGAAGAGCATGCCCGTCTTGAGGCTGAGGAGCAGGCAAGGCTTCAGGCAGAGGAGCGTTTAGCGGCTGAAGCCAAGGCGCGAGCTGAAGAAGAGGCACGTCGTCAGGAAGAGCTTCGACATCAGGAAGAGGAACGACGAGCTGCCGAACAGGCTCAGCAGAAGGTGCGAGAAGCTGCGGAGGCCCGACGCCAGGCAAACCAGCCACCTCGAACAAAGGCAGAACTTGCTGAGGAACAGGCTCGCCGGGACGCTGAATACACACGACAGAAGGCAGCGGAAGAAGTCAGGCTGCGTCAGGAAGATCAGTTGCGCAAGGAACGGGAAGAAATTGCCCGTCACAAGACACTTGAACAGGCACGCCGTATTGCCGAAGAGCTTGAGAAGCGTGGTCGCGAAGAGGTTCGAGTCGAAGATGTTCCTCTGGCGCGAGGGTTGGTGGGTTCAGCCTACGAAGATTCCTTTGCGCGTGAAGACCGGGAAATCCGTCGTGGTGGCGCCAGCAAGTCAGGCAAAGGCAAAGGCAAGAAACGCGAGGAAGAAGTTAACTTCCGCCCACAGCCCAGAGCGTTCAATTCAGCACTTTCTCGCAAGCATGGATTTGAAAAGCCAGTTGAAAAACAAGTTTATGAAGTTGCAGTCGGTGAAGTGATTAGCGTTGGGGATCTCGCTCAGAAGATGGCTGTCAAAGTGCGTGAAGTTATTCGCGTACTGATGAAAATGGGTGAGATTGTTACTGCAAACCAGATGATTGATCAGGCGACCGCTGCTTTGGTGGTTGAGGAAATGGGTCACAAGGCTGTGTTCGTTTCGTCGACAGCGGTTGAAGACTCGTTGATGCAATCCATGGAAGATGGTGGGGCAGATCAGCTGCCTCGCGCCCCTGTGGTCACCATCATGGGACACGTTGATCATGGCAAGACCTCATTGCTCGATTATATTCGCCGAACCCGTGTGGCTGCGGGTGAAGCCGGGGGTATTACACAGCATATTGGTGCCTACCATGTGGAAACACCACGAGGCATGATTACCTTCCTGGATACACCAGGCCATGCTGCTTTTACATCCATGCGTGCCCGGGGTGCCAAGGCTACTGATATTGTTGTAATTGTCGTTGCAGCTGATGATGGTGTCATGCCACAGACTGAAGAGGCAATCGATCACGCCCGGGCAGCGGGAGTTCCACTCATCGTCGCTGTCAACAAGATGGATAAGGCCTCAGCCGATCCAGACCGGGTCATGAACGAGTTGTCAGTTAAGCAGGTTGTGCCGGAGGAGTGGGGAGGAGACACCCAGGTTGTGCGTGTTTCGGCCCATTCGGGTCTGGGTATTGATGAGCTCCTAGAGGCTATCCTGATTCAGGCTGAGCTGCTCGAACTTAGGGCTGTGGTCAACGGCAAGGCACAGGGTGTGGTGATTGAAGCCCGTGTTGACAAGGGTCGAGGCGCTGTTGCATCTCTGCTGGTCCAGAAAGGAACCCTGAATCAGGGTGATCTTGTTCTGGCGGGTATGCATTATGGGCGTGTGCGTGCCATGTACGATGAAAACGGACAGCCCATCCGGACGGCAGGGCCGTCAATTCCGGTTGAGATTCTGGGGCTGCCTGAAGCGCCGGATGCTGGCGATGAGTTTTTGGTGGTTGATGATGAACGCAAGGCACGAGAAGTGGCTGATTTCCGTGTGGCGCGTGAGCGTCAGGCCCGTATGGTTCGTCATTCCGAATCGAAACTTGAAAACGTGTTTGCCTCGCTGGGTAAAAACGAGAGCTCATCGGTTCGTTTGGTGTTGAAAACGGATGTGCGTGGTTCCCTTGAAGCACTCAATGGTGCCTTGCAGGAACTGTCCACCGATGAAGTCAGGGTTGTTGTTGTGGCTTCAGGCGTAGGGGCGATTACTGAGTCGGATGTCAATCTTGCTGAGTCAACCGGTGCCGTGATTCTTGGCTTCAATGTGCGTGCTGATGCCCAGGCTCGGGCAAAATGTATCAAAGATGACATTGAGCTTCGCTATTACAGCATCATCTATGAACTGATTGATGACGTGAAGGCTGCCATGTCTGGGCTGCTCAGTCCGGAGCACCGTGAAACCATTCTGGGCGTGGCGCAGGTTCGTGAAGTGTTCCGTTCTTCGAAGTTTGGTGCTGCTGCAGGCTGTATGGTTCTAGAAGGTACCATGTATCGTAACAAGCCGATCCGTGTTTTGCGTGATGAGGTTGTGGTATTCCAGGGAGAACTGGAATCATTGCGCCGATTCAAGGATGATGTGCAGGAAGTTCGCAACGGCGTGGAATGTGGTTTGGCGGTGAAGGGCTATAACGACGTTCGCGCTGGCGATAAGATTGAAGTTTTTGATGTTCAGGTCATTCAGCGGACACTGTGAGCAAGTTGATATGACGCAACGCGTGCATCGGTTGGAGGATCAGGTTCAAAAGGAGTTGGCGCGGCTGATTCAGCAAGAGTTGCGGGACCCTCGCATTGGCATGGTAACGATATCGGCAGTAAAGCTCAGCAAGGACTTGGGCTATGCCGATGTCTATGTGACCGTTCTTTCGACCCGTTCAGGATCGGATGCGCTCCCGGAAAGCGAGGAAGAACGGGAAGAGGCGTCTCGTCTGCAAAGCCTGAAGGGGCTTAATGCGGCATCGGGGTATTTGCGTAACCTGCTTGGCAAAGTGCTGACGGTGCGCATGATCCCGAGGCTGCGTTTTCATTACGACGAAGTTTTGGCGCGTGCACAGCGCTTGTCGCACCTGATCCAGGAAGCGGTGCGTCAGGAAGATGAGCGGCATGATTGAGCGTCGTGCTGTCGATGGATTGCTGTTGATGGACAAGCCGAAGGGCATGAGCAGCAACCAATGTCTTCAGGCCATTAAATACCGGCTACGGGCTCGTAAGGCAGGTCATACCGGCAGTCTGGATCCCTTGGCAACAGGAATGTTGCCGCTTTGTTTCGGGGAAGCAACCAAATTTGCCCAACGACTGTTAACTGCATCAAAAACCTATGAAGTGGTCATGCGGCTTGGCTGGTCCAGCACAACGCTGGATGCTGAGGGAGAACTGAGCTACGCAGGCGCGGTTCCTGAGTTGGATGCTGAGGATGTAGAGCAGTTGCTCAGCGCGTTCCGTGGTACCCAGCAGCAAGTTCCACCTATGTATTCGGCGCTCAAGCACCAGGGGCGCCCCTTATACGAACTGGCCCGACAGGGCGTAGATATTGACCGCTCGGCCCGTTGTATTGAAATTCATGAATTGCGCTGTATCGCCCGAGCCGGCGATACCCTGACTTTGGCTGTATCCTGCAGTAAAGGCACCTACATCCGCTCTTTGGTTGACGACTTGGGGCGAGTTTTAGGGTGTGGTGCCTATGTGCTGGAATTGCGCCGTACCCGGGTGTCCGGCTGGACGGAAATGCATTCCTTTGAATCAGTGGTTCAGGCTGCCGAGGAAGGGTGCTGGGAGTCCTTGATGTTGCCTGTGCACGCGCTCCTCAATGATTGCGAAAAACTGGAGATTTGTCCTCAAAAAGCATACAATCTTCGGCTTGGACAGGTCGTTAGCGGACTTCCTGAGGGGGAAGAAGGGCTGCGGGCGGTCTTTAGTGATCATCATTTTCTCGGTTTGGCTGAGTTGGATCGTGATGGTGGGCTCAAGCCTGTACGTCTTCTTTCAACCAGTTGAATAGGGCGTCAATAAGACGCAATAACTGCCCGGGCTGTAAAGATGCACGGCCTGCGGTGGATCAATAAGCGCATCTTGATCAGGAGTTAGACATGGCTTTATCAACCCAACAAAAAGCAGATATTGTTGCCAAATTTGCGCGTGCACAAGGGGATACCGGATCTCCTGAAGTTCAGGTTGCTCTTTTGACCGCACAGATCGAAGACCTGCGTCCGCATTTTCAGGCGCATGGCAAGGACCATCACTCCCGCCGGGGTCTGATCCGTATGGTTAATCAGCGTCGCACGATGCTGGATTACTTGAGTTCGCGAGATCGTCAGCGTTATCTGGATTTGATTCAAGCGCTCGGCCTGCGTCGCTAATCATCAGCCTGGAAGGTTCACAAAATGAGCCTTCCAGGTCGCTCCGGCCTGGAGGCTTCTAAGGCCTGCGGAATGATCCGCAATTCTTAGAGGCCTTGGTGGAGTAAGGTGGGGTGAAAAGGTGGGGTGGAACAGCTAGGTGGAATGACACAACATCACTCACGAGGTTTTTTATTTATGTTTAATGAAATCGTACAGGAATTCCAGTTTGGTCAGCAGACAGTAGTACTGCGTACCGGCAAAATTGCACGTCAGGCCACGGCAGCTGTTGTTGCCAGTATGGGTGATGTGACAGTTTTGGCGGCCGTTGTCGTTGCGAAAAACGTCAAAGCTGGTCAGGATTTCTTTCCCCTGACCGTTAATTATCAGGAAAAGGTTTATGCGGCAGGACGTATTCCTGGTGGTTACAACAAACGTGAAGGCCGCCCGACCGAAAAGGAAACCCTGACGTGCCGCTTGATTGATCGCCCTATTCGTCCGCTGTTTCCAGAGGGATTTCTGAATGAAGTTCAGGTCACCGCCACCGTTCTGTCGACAGATAAGCAGCATGATTCCGATATTGTGGCCATGTTGGCTACCTCTGCTGCACTGACCGTGGCAGGGATTCCGTTCAAGGGGCCTATTGGTGCCGCACGAATTGCATACATTGACAGCCAATATATTCTGAATCCGAGCTTTGAACAGTTAAAGCAGTCTGATCTGGATCTGGTTGTTGCTGGCACAGATAAGGCCGTTCTGATGGTCGAGTCTGAAGCCAAAGAGCTTTCGGAAGACGAGATGCTGGGTGCGGTACTTTTCGGTCATGACGAAATGCAGGTTGCCATTGCAGCGATCAAGAGTTTTGCTGAGCGGGCACGCAAGTCGGTTATGGCTTGGCAGGCTCCTTCCGTGAATCAGACCCTGAGCCAGGCTTTGCGTGAGCGTTTTGCCGGGGCTCTTTCCGATGCCTACACCATTCGTGAAAAGCAGGTTCGCTACGAAAAGATCAGTCAACTGCACGATCAGGCCAAGGCTGAGTTTTTGACTGAGGGTGCGGATGAGATGCAGCGACAGGAACTGGATACGCTGTTTGAAGATCTCAAGTACCGGACCGTCCGGGATAATATCTTAGTTGGCAAACCCCGCATTGATGGTCGCGATAACAAGACCGTTCGGGCCTTGTCGATTGAAGTGGGTGTTTTACCCCGGGTTCATGGTTCGGCACTGTTTACCCGCGGTGAAACCCAGGCGCTGGTGGTGGCGACACTTGGGGGTACCCGTGATGCCCAGATGATTGATGGTCTGGAAGGAACATTTACCGATCCATTCATGTTGCACTACAATTTCCCAGCCTACTCGGTTGGGGAAACAGGTCGTGAGTCAGGGCCCAAGCGTCGTGAAATTGGCCACGGTCGACTGGCGCGTCGTGGTGTGCAACCGATGTTGCCGCCCAGTGACAAGTTTCCCTATGCCTTGCGCGTTGTTTCGGAAATCACCGAATCGAATGGTTCCAGTTCAATGGCTTCGATCTGCGGCGCTTCACTGGCGCTGATGGATGCTGGTGTTCCGCTTAAGGCTCCGGTAGCTGGTATCGCCATGGGTTTGGTCAAGGAAGAAGATCGCTTTGCCGTTCTGACTGATATCCTTGGCGATGAAGATCATCTGGGGGATATGGATTTCAAGGTTGCTGGAACTACGCAGGGTATTACTGCCCTACAAATGGATATCAAGATTGAAGGTATTACCGAAGAGATCATGGAAATTGCTTTGGGGCAGGCCCGTGAAGGTCGCCTGCATATCCTCGAAGCCATGAATAAGGTACTACCTACGGCTCGTCCCGAGATCAGTGTTCATGCGCCGACCTATGCCACGATCCAGATTGATCCCGAGAAGATTCGTGATGTTATCGGCAAGGGTGGTTCGACCATCCGGCAGATCACCGAAGAATCCGGTGCGGACATTGATATTGAAGACACGGGTCTGATTCGTGTCTATGGACCGACCAAGGGTGCAGTACAGAAAGCGCTGGAGAAGATTCAGACGATTACGGCCGAGGTTGAAATCGGCACGATTTATGAGGGCACGGTGGCACGTATTGTTGATTTTGGTGCCTTTGTAACCCTGATGCCCGGTACAGATGGTTTGCTGCATATCTCGCAAATAAGTTCAGAGCGGGTGGAACAGGTCTCTGATTATTTGAAGGAAGGCCAGAAGGTTCGTGTCAAGGTTCTGGATGTTGATAATCGTGGTCGTATCAAACTTAGCATGAAGGATATCGAAGTCGTTCAGGAATGATCGATTGAGGACATTAACTGGGTCTGCCGCTGACAGTCATCAGCAGACCCTTGGAAGTCAGACCAAATCATGTTAGCCTTCTCTCGATTATGCAGAATAAAGCCTGATGGCTGCGTGGCGATAACAATATGGAAGCGGTAAAGAGGGAACAAAAATGAAAACTTCAAGATACTCGAACGGATTGCGAACCTTTTTGGGTTTGTTCCTTGCTGGTGGGCTGTTAACGGCGTGTTCGCCCGTTAAGATGGGTGGTGATCTGGCTATCAAGTTTACTGAAGATAAAACCGTGCCCTTCCTGCTGCAGGATAATGATGTCGATATGGCATGTGCTTCAGCAGAAACACTTAATCCGGTCTTGCGTTCCATTTCGGTAACGGGTGCTGATCCAGATCAGCTTGCTGCGGTAGTTTATGTGACGGCAGCTTTCTGCTCCGAACAGCGTGCCTTTAATGCTGAAATGCGCTATCTGCGTGCTCAGCATGATAATCTGATTGCCGACGCGGAAGATGCGCGTATTGAGCAGAAACGGGAATCAGCAACAGCCTCACGCCGTGAACTGGCAGGCTATCAGTCTGCAAACCGTTACTTCAAGAAGGAATTCGGTGTTGAAATTGGTGGGCAATGTCCCAGCCTGCATCGTGACTTCGACCAGCTTTCTTTTATGTTGGGCATGATCGCCGGGCTACAGGCGCTGGGTGACGACATCAATTCTGAAAATCAGGTTGGCGTTCCCATGGATATTGCTGCCAAGGTGGAGCGTAGCATGGGATGTCTGGATAACCAGCGCTGGTGGGGCGTACCGGATGCCGTACGTGCGGCAATCTGGAATATGCTGCCGGGGGCGACACCGCCTGGACAGGATCCATGGAATGTGCTGATCAATTCAACGCAGGTTGGCCATGATCATGGGGTGCGTCTTGCATACGTTCTTTATGCGATGTCGGCTCAAGCCAAGGGCGATGATGCCCGTCTGCGTGACTCCTTGCAGCGATGGAAGCATGATCAGAAGAATTTTGTTGTGGATCCGAACTACCGTATTTTTGATGCCATTGCCCAGACTGAGATCATGAATATCTCGGATCGTTTCTGGACGGAGCATACTGGTAAGAGAACACCGATTGGTGGTATTGGAAGTTTCTGGGATGACAAGGTTGATACGGGGCCTTCCCTGAATCTGGATGGTTTGTGATTTTTAGTGGGTTTTAACCTGGACGACGTCGATAAAAGGAGAATGTAATGAAGTCGTTTTATAAAAACTGGGCGGCCTTGGCCATGGCGGGCGGATTGCTGGCATCACTTCCAGCGGCAGCCCAAAAGATCTGTGTGTTTGACATTCTGGGATCCCAGGGTGACATTTTTTCGCAGATGAAAGACTATCAGCTTGCCGCGCATCAGTGGGGCGCTGATATTCAGCTCAAGCCCTATACGGATGAGCGTATTGCTGCTGAAGATTTCAAGGCGGGCCAGTGTGATGGTGTTGTACTGACCGGTCTGCGGGCACGTCAGTTCAATAAATTCTCTGGCAGTATCGACTCGATTGGGTCGGTGGATAGTTATCAGCAGTTGCATGAAGTAATCAGTACACTGGATAATCCGAAACTTGAAAAGTATCTGGTTACCAGCAATGGTTTTGAGGTGGCTGGTATTTCGCCTATGGGTGCCGCCTATTTGTTTACTCGTGATCGCTCGATCAACAACGTCGCCAAGATGTCGGGCAAGAAAATTGCCGTGCTGGATTACGACAAGGCGCAGGCCAAGATGGTTCAGCAAGTTGGGGCTCAGCCGGTGTCCTCGGACATTACCAACTTTGCAGGCAAGTTCAATAATGGCTCGGTCGATATTATTGCTGCACCTGCTGCTGCGTTCAAACCACTGGAGCTGTACAAGGGCCTTGGCAGTAATGGTGCTATTGCCCGCTTCCCGTTGGCTCAGCTGACTGTGCAGATCGTGATTCGTCAGGATAAGTTCCCGGCAGGCTACGGTGCCAAGTCGCGTGCCTATGTGGCCAGCCACTTTGACAAGGATCTGACCTTGATCAAGAAGGCTGAAGCCAGTATTGAGCCAAAATACTGGATGGATATTCCTCCGGCTGATCAGGCTAAATATACCATTTTGCTGCGTGACTCGCGTATTGCCCTGACGAAGGATGGTATTTTTGACGACAACATGATGAAGTTGCTCAAGAAAGTTCGTTGTCACGATAATGCTGCAGCGGCTGAATGTTCGGATAGTCGCGAGTAACGATTGATCCTTGATTATTCTTTGCTGTAAATTATGGCTTCATAAAAACCCCTGATAACCTCAGGGGTTTTTTGTTGGGGTCAACCTGCTGATCATTGACCTGGTCTGGTTTTTTTCAAGTGCAGTAAATCATGGTAGACCTGATAATAAATTTCGTGATTTACGGTTAATTGTGTTGGTAGGGTAGCGAGACCTCATGCACAGCAACGATCGATCATGCTTTGCTGAATACAGAGTTCAGGCATGGGACTCAATCAGGTTTCGTAAAAAGAATTGATCATCATAGGGTTAATGAAGTGGAGTTTATTACGTTGGCTTTTGCCATGATCGAAGTAATCATGGCGGATCAATTAAGTTGATTGTACCCACGAAAATCCAAGACTAAAATTCATGAGAGTCTCGATTAAGTTTCCTGTTTTAACAGGTTTTTTCTGAAAAATAATGAATATGGGACACGGTCAACGCGTTCATGTGAATAGTTGATGAATGATCTTGCAAGGTCTATTTTAACTGTCTACGATGAGATCACAATACTCAGTCTATCCTCACTCCGAGGGATGAATCGTACTATACATACTGGCGAGATAAGGATAAGGATATGGATAAGGAGAAGGATAAGGAAAGATCGTTGTGGGTCACTGCATCAGGAGTTGTGCTCGGTTCGGTACTTATGTTGTCGGGGTGCGGCGGAGGAGGTGGGGCTACAACCTCCAGTGCGGGTAGTACCAGTACATCGGGTAATAATGGTGGGACTTCAGGACAATTCAGTCTGACGGGGTTGGTTTTTGAAGGAGCGGCGGTGCCGGGGGCAACAGTTTGCCTCAGTAATGCGGGAACAGGCAGCTGCGATAGCGGTGGTCCCACAGCTCCAACCGACAAAACAGGGATGTACACGCTGACCGGTATTGTCTCGGTAAACAACAATGCTCAGCTTGTGGCACAGGTTCCGGCTTATACCGATCCAACATCGAAGGTTCAGGTGGATGCCCACCAATTGACGGCACTGGTGAACGGATCATCGCAATTATCTGCTGGGAAGCATGCGCTTGTGTGGCATAGCAAGGCATCAAATACACCCATTACGGTCAACATTTCGCCTTTTGCGACCATGGTTGCACAGCGGGTGTTTAACTATGGGGTCAGTGTCTCGACTGCAGCAACCGATGTAGCCAACAGTATTGGCAATGGGGTACAGCCGCAGCAGTTGCTGGGAAATTATTTAAGCACTAATTTGTTGCAACAGTTGGGTCTGGTGTTGGGCGGGCAGTTTGGTGTGGTTTTCGATACGGTTCAAAGTCAGTTAAAGGGCTCGTTAACACCAGGCCAGCAGGCGCAGGCAACATTGTTAGCTGCCAACTTGGCAGGCTCGAATCTGCTCACAACGACACAGCAAGTGCAGCCAAACGCCCCAGTAACGCAGCAGGAGATTTCGAGCTTTAGCAGCCAGACGTCCAACATCAATTCAACTAATGTTCTTAGTCTGTTGGCTGCCGTATCCAACTCGGCCACAGCTGTATCCAGCAGTTATGCGACCACCTTGAATGGGTTGTACGGACTGGCATTGGGCTGGGATGGTACAAACTATACGGTTCCAGCGTATGTGACCTATAAAGTGGATAGCTCAGGTAACGGTACCAGCAGTCTGTTTGATTTTGCTAATGGTGTCTTTTCGGCAACGACGCTGCCTCATACGCAGCCAGCGAATACGCCTTATCAGTACATTCTGATCAATAATGCCTGGGTGCCCTACGGTGGTCTGTTCCAGGACACGCTTGGTGGTGAACTTGGTCTGCAAAGTTTTCAGTTGGTGAGCGCCTCCGGGCAAAATAATTTATTGTATAAGGGTACGGCTGCATCTGGGCCGGTGACGGCCAGTGCGGCACAGGGTTTGCCGGTAACCATGAACAGTGTCCCTGTGGCGAATCTGTCGATTGCCTCCTTTCTGAGTAATGCCTTTTCGGGTGATACAAGTCTGCTGTCAGCCTACAAGGTTGTTGGGTCAAATGCGTTATTTCCTGCGAATGCAACGGCTTATACACTGTCCATTACACCGGGCGCGACGATCCCTTCTTATGAGGTGTTAACCCGAGCGGCTGGGATGAATGCCTTGACGGTCAGTAATTCCGTGGGTACGCAATCGACGCTGCCGGTAACCAGTCTGGCATCGCTAATTTCGATTTTTACAACTGGAAGTACTCAGTACCTTTATCTGGCCCAGGATACCAGTAATGGCTATTTCCTTCAGTTTGCTCCCGGGGCCACGAGTGGTTCGGGTAATGCCAGTATTTATACATTCGCTCGGGTGAACAGCACAACAGGAGGCGCTCCGAGCTTCAATGTGGGCAGTGCGACGCCGATATCAATCGCTTATGTGACGAATGTGGTGAATGGGGTATCCATGCTGCAGATCACGCCACCGAGTGGAACACCGTTTCCCTCCATTCTGGGTTCGAACAGTGCCTTGATCTTCGCCGTTGATCCGACCAGTCATGTGGATATGGGTTGGCAGGTGAGCAGTTCTCAGACACAGAATCTTGAAGAGTATTTCTTCGATTCCACAGCACTGAATGCGATCAAGGCTGCCGGGTTATGCCCGCCGACTTCGACATCGACATCGACAGCTGGGTGTTAGCAATCATCGCGGATCAATGGGTTAGTTTAATAAAATACCCGAATTTAAGTTTAAGGATGGAGTCTGCAATATGGATCGTCATGCGTCGTTGAATCGAGCCTATCGTCTGGTATGGAATGTTTGTGCGAATATGTGGGTGCCTGCCCCGGAGTCCAGTCGTGGTCGTGGCAAAATGGGTCGGTCGGTTGTGCTGGCAACGGGCATGGTGGCTACAGGTGTGATGGCAGCGAGTGCCTGGGCCCTGCCACAGGGGGGGGAGGTAGTCGCAGGTCAGGCTCAGATCAGTACCTCGGCCTCAACCCTGACAGTGCAGCAGGCAACGCCCAAAGCGATCATCAACTGGCAGAATTTTTCGGTAGGTGCGACCGAGACGGTTAGTTTTCAGCAGCCGAACAGCAGTTCAGTGGCGCTAAACCGGGTTGTTGGTTCGGACCCTTCAGCGATTTATGGTCATCTGGATGCCAATGGTCAGGTTTTTCTGGTCAATACCCATGGAGTGCTGTTTGCCCCTGGAAGCTCAGTAAGTACTGGAGGTCTGGTGGCTTCAACACTGGACATCAAGAATCAGGATTTTCTCAACGGAAACGATCATTTCAGTGGTTCATCGACAGCCTCGGTGACCAGTCAGGGACATATTCAGGCCGGTTACGTGGCTTTGCTCGGCGCTAAGGTTACTAATGAAGGATTGATCACAGCCAGGATGGGCACGGTGGCTCTGGCCGGTGGTTCGGCAATCACCCTCGATCTTGCTGGTGATGGCCTGCTCGGCCTGACGATTGATCAGGGAACCTATCAGGCACTGGTCAGCAATGGTGGCATCATTAAGGCGGATGGGGGTCAGGTTCTGCTGACCACTCAGGCGGCGCAAAGTCTGCTCGATACCCAGGTAAATAACACGGGTGTGATTCAGGCGCAGGCGATCGGTGATCACGCTGGACATATTGCCCTGCTGGGTGATATGAACTCTGGAGCGACGCAGGTGGCTGGTACGCTCGATGCCAGTGCGCCAAACGGTGGCGCGGGTGGATTTATTGAAACCAGTGCGGCACATGTGCACATTACCGATGGCAGTGTGATTACCACCCATGCGGTGTCCGGGAAAGATGGAACCTGGCTGATTGACCCACAGGACTTTACTATTGCAGCCAGCGGTGGGGATACCAGTGGAGCATTATTGGCCACTAATTTGGCTAGTGGCAATGTGACCATTCAATCGAGCACAGGGGGCACGCCTGGCAATGGCAATATCTTTGTCAACGATACGGTGAGTTGGAGTGCGAATACGCTGACACTGAATGCTGCCAACAGTATTTACGTCAACAACGTTATGAACGCTTCGGGAACGGCGGGATTAGCCTTGACGACGGGAAGTACCGGTAATGACTATTTCCAGATGAGTACCACTGCGCCGGGATTTACCGGAAAGATCAATTTTACCGGAACGGCTAATACCCTCACGATCAATGGTAACCCCTACACCATCATCACCACACTGGGCAGCCAGGGAAGTACCACG